>DASVFT010000001.1:0-29015 GCA_036379935.1 Solirubrobacteraceae bacterium
GGTGAGGACGGGCATGGGTCGAGGCTAGGCGGGCGCCCGCAAAATGAGACACGCGCTTTGCAACAAATGCGCGTAGTCAGCGCGCCAAAGCACGCGCGATGCGCTCGATCGCCTCGGCCGCCGTGGTTACCTCGTCCACGCCATGCACGGCCCACGTCCCCAGCCCGACCACGGTTCGCCCCAGCTTCAGCGCGAACCCGATCTCCGAGAGCGTCCCGTGGCCGCCGCCCACCGCCACGAGAGCGTCCGACGCGCGCACGACGAGGCCGTTGCGGAGCTCGCCGAGCCCGGTCGCCACCGCGATCTCCACCCACCCGTTGGCGTCCTCCCGGCTCTCGCCGGGCAGGATGCCGAGCGTGCGACCGTTCCGCGAGCGGGCGCCGCGGCACGCCGCCTCCATGACTCCGCCCAGGCCACCGGTCACGACCACGGCGCCCAGCGACGCCAGGCCCGCCCCCACCTCCTCGGCCAGGAAGAGCTCCTGTGGTGAGGCCTCCCCCGGCCCGATCACCCCGACGTACGGGACGGTGCTCACGCGCGCCGGAGGTCGGATGCGCTGCGGCGGCGGTCGCTGGCCGCGCGCTCGGCCATCGCCTAGCGCACGACGACGTTGACGAGCCGCTCGGGCACGACCACGACCTTCACCACGTCCTTGCCGTCGACATGGGCCCGCACCCGCGAGGCGCTCAGGCACAGCGCCTCCAGCTCCTCGCGCGAGGCCCCCGTCGCCGCCTGGACGCGGTCGCGGACCTTGCCGTTGACCTGGCACACCAGCTCGTAGGTCTCGCGCTCCAGGTAGCGGTGGTCGGCCGTCGGCCACGGCTCCTCCCACACGCGCCGCCCGGTGAGGCGCTCGTAGGCGTCCGTCGCCACGTGCGGAGCGAACGGGAACAGCAGCGACGCCGCGGTGGCCAGTGCGAAGCGCAGCGCCCCCGTCGACGGGTCGCCCTCCTCGCGCTGCTTGGACACCGTGTTCGTCAGCTCCATGATGGCCGCGATCGCCGTGTTGAAGGCGAACCGGCCCGCCATGTCGTTGGTCACCTTCTCGATCGCCCAGTGCGCCTTGCGCAGGAGCTCGAGGTCGTCGGCGGACAGCTCCTCGGGGACGGGTTCGTCGCCGGTGGTGTCGGCCACCTCGGCGCTCATCCGCCACAGGCGCCCCAGGAAGCGGTGGACCCCCTCGACGCCCGTGTCGGACCAGTCGGCGTCCTGATCGGGCGGCCCGATGAAGAGGATGTAGCAGCGCGCGGTGTCCGCGCCGTAGCGCTCGACGTAGCTCTGCGGCGAGATGACGTTGCCGCGCGACTTGGACATCTTCGCGCCCGAGCGCGTGATCATCCCCTGGGTGAAGAGCCGGGCGAAGGGCTCCTGGATGTTCAGGTGCCCGAGGTCCGCGAGCGCCTTCGTGAAGAAGCGCGCGTACATCAGGTGCAGGATCGCGTGCTCGACGCCGCCGATGTACTGGTCGACGGGCATCCACCGGTCGACGACCGCCGGGTCCCAGGCCGCCTCGTCGTTGTGCGCGTCGGTGTAGCGCAGGAAGTACCACGACGAGTCCACGAACGTGTCCATCGTGTCCGTCTCGCGCCGCGCGGGCCCTCCGCACGACGGACAGGTCACGTTGACCCAGTCCTCGGCGGCGGCCAGCGGCGATCGGCCCTTCGGCGCGTAGTCGGCGATGTCGGGCAGGACGACCGGCAGGTCCTCCTCCGGGACCGGGACGATGCCGCACCGCTCGCAGTGGATGATCGGGATCGGGCAGCCCCAGTAGCGCTGGCGCGAGAGCAGCCAGTCGCGCAGTCGGTAGTTGACCGAGGCGTGGCCCTTGCCCTCGCGATCGAGCCATTCCACGATGCGCTGCAGCGCCTCGCGGTTGGGCAGGCCGTCGAAGTCCGGATGCGAGTTGACCAGCGGACCCTCGCCGGTGTAGGCCTGGGCCTGGACGTCCTCGCCGCCGGCCACGACCTCGCGGATCGGCAGGCCGAACCTCTTGGCGAACTCGTGGTCGCGCTCGTCGTGGGCGGGCACGGCCATGATCGCCCCGGTGCCGTACTCCATGAGCACGTAGTCGGCGACGTACATCGGCAGGCGCTCGCCGTTGACGGGATTGACGACGTAGCGACCCAGGAAGACGCCCGTCTTCTCCTTGTCCGCCGCGCCGCGCTCCTCGTTGGACTCGTTCAGCGCATGGTTGACGTACTCGTGGGCCGCCTGCTCGTACTCGGTCCCGGCGACCAGGCGGAAGACGTCGGGGTGCTCGGGCGCCATGACGAAGAACGTCGCGCCGAACAGCGTGTCGGGCCGCGTGGTGAAGACGGGGTAGTCGATGTCGAGCTCCTCGCAGCGGAAGACGACCTCGGCTCCCTCCGAGCGCCCGATCCAGTTGCGCTGCATGGTCTTGACGTGCTCGGGCCACTCGATCGTGTCGAGGTCGTCGAGCAGGCGGTCGGCGTAGTCGGTGATCCGGAAGAACCATTGCTCGAGCTGACGGACCTCGACCTCGTGCCCGCAACGCTCGCAGCGCCCGTCGATGACCTGCTCGTTGGCCAGGACGGTCTGGTCGTTCGGGCACCACTTGACCGCGGCCTCCTTGCGGTAGGCCAGCCCGTGCTCGAACAGCTGCAGGAAGATCCACTGCGTCCAGCGGTAGTAGCTCGGGTCGTGCGTGGCGAGCTCGCGCGACCAGTCGATCGACATCCCCCACTCGTGGAACTGCTGACGGAAGGCGGCGATCGCCTCGTCGGTGGACTGGCGCGGATGCTGACCGGTGCTGATCGCATGGTTCTCCGCCGGCAGGCCGAAGGCGTCGTAGCCCATCGGGTTGAGCACGCGAAAGCCCTGGCGGCGGCGGAAGTGCGCGACGGCATCGCCGACCGAATAGACCTTGAGGTGCCCGATGTGCGGCTCGCCGCTCGGGTAGGGCAGCATGACGAGCACGTAGGCCTTCTCGCGCCCGTCCGGCTCGTTGGACACCTCCCACGTGCGCTCGTCGGCCCAGACGCGCTGCCAGCGCGGCTCGATCTCCTTCGGGTCGTAGCGATAGCGGTCGGCCATGTCCTGAGGCCAAGGATAGAGTCCACGCGCCGGCCGGCCATGGCCCCCCGACGCCTGCATCGACGGCGCTTGCGAAGACGATGCGCGCGCTGACGCCAACCGAGAAGGGCGCCATCGCCGAGCTGGCGATCGCCTACCACGCCGCCCGGCTGGGCATCGTCGCCCTCAGCCCCATGGTCGAGGGCCGCCGCTACGACCTGGTCCTCGACACCGGAGAACGACTGTGGCGCGTGCAGTGCAAATCAGGCCGTGTGACCACCGGCGTCATCGTCGTGGCCACGAGCACTCGCCGTCACACCCCGCGAGGCTATCTCCGAACGACCTACTCGCCCGCCGAGATCGATGGCATCGCCGTCTACTGCCCAGATCGTGAGCAGTGTTACTTCGTCCCCATCGCCGAAGTCCAGGGCAAGAGCGTTCTGCACCTTCGGCTCGACCCGGCCGCGAACAACCAGAGGGCGTACGTTAAGATGGCGGCCGACTATCCGCTCGGGGCTATAGCTCAGCTGGGAGAGCGCCGCCATGGCATGGCGGAGGTCGCGGGTTCGAGCCCCGCTAGCTCCACTTGAGGGGCCGCCCGCGGGGCGGCCTCACTTGCTCCGCCCGGTCAGCTCGCCGCCGAGCTGGCCGGCAGCTCCGCCAGCAGCGCCTCCGGGTCGAAGTCCCGGCGCGGGACGTCCCCCCAGAGCGATTCGAGGCGATAGAAGTCGCGGGTCTCGGGCGTGAAGATGTGGACCACCACGTCGAGGTAGTCCATGAGGATCCAGCGCGACTCGCCCACGCCCTCCACGCGGCGGGGCAGGACCCCGTCCTGCTTCTTGAGGCCGAGGTGCACGCCGTCGTGGATCGCCTTGGCCTGGCGGTCCGTGTTGCCCGAGCAGATGACGAAGAAGTCGGTGTAGCCCGCAACCTCGCGCAGGTCGAGGGCGACGATGTCGCCGGCCTTCTTGTCGGCCGCGTGGGCGGCGATGGTGATCGCGAGCCGCTCGGGGCTCATGCTCATGCGGCAGGCCTCCCCGCTGCTTGTCGGTACAAACCGCGCTCCGCGATGGCCCGCTCGACCCCGTCCGGCACCAGGTAGCGGATCGGGCGCCCGTCGGCGACGCGACGGCGGATGTCCGAGGAGGAGATGTCGATCCTCGGCATGTCGAAGAACACGACGCGACCGCCGTCGTGCAGGGGATCCAGCCGCTCGGCGAGATCCTGCCGGCGCACCCCCTCGCGCTCGGCGACGGCCAGCGTGGCGAGGGCCAGGATGGCCTCCGGCTCACGCCAGGCCGGGAGGCTCTGGGCCATGTCGCCTCCGACGATGAAGGTCAGCGCGTGCTCGGGTTGCAGGTCATGGAGCTCTCTCAGGGTATCGACCGTGAAGGATGCGCCGCCACGCTCGACCTCGAGCGTCGACACGGCGAAGCGCTCGTCGCCGGCCACCGCGACCCGGCACAGCTCGACCCGCGCGGCGGCGCCGGGGTCCTCGTCGGCCTCCTTGTGCGGCGCGACCGCCACCGGCATGAAGACGACGCGGTCGAGGTCGAGCTGGTCGAGCGCCTCCTGCGCCATCACGAGGTGGCCCATGTGCGGCGGATTGAACGTGCCGCCGAGGATGCCGATGTGACCCATGTGTGAAGACGAGGTGACGGCGCGCTGCCGCTGCGCGGTCAGGGCCTCACGTGGCCGTCGCCGTGCACCACGTACTTGAACGCGCACAGCTCGCGCAGGCCGATCGGCCCGCGAGCGTGCAGCTTCTGCGTCGAGTTGCCGATCTCGGCGCCCATGCCGAACTCGCCGCCGTCGGTGAAGCGCGTCGAGGCGTTGACGTAGACGCAGGCCGCGTCGACGCCGCGCTCGAAGGCACGCGCCGACTCGACGCTGCGCGTGACGATGGCCTCCGAATGACCGGACCCGTGAGCGTTGACATGGGCGATCGCGGCGTCCAGCGAGTCGACGACCCCGACCGCCAGGATCAAGGCGAGGAACTCGGTGTCCCAATCCTCGTCGGTGGCATCGGCCAGCGTCCCCGCCAGCGCCTCGCCGGCCAGCGCGTGCGTGCGCCCGTCCACACGCAGCTCGACGCCCGATTCGCGCAGGGCGGCGAGCACGCGCGGCAGGAAGGCCGGCGCGATGTCGGCGTGCACCAGCAGCGTCTCGGCGGCGTTGCACACGCCCGGGCGCTGCGTCTTGGCGTTGAGGACGATGCGCTCGGCCGCGTCGAGGTCCGCGCCGGCGTCGACGAAGACGTGGCAGTTCCCGGAGGCCGCGTAGATCACGGGCACGGTGGCCACGCCCTTCAGCGCCGCCTTCAGCCCCTCGCCGCCGCGGGGGATGATGAGATCGACGACGCCCTCCTGGGTCGCGAGCTCGGCGAGCTCCTCGCGACCGCCGCCGGCCACGAGCACGATCGCCCCCTCGGGCACGCCGGCGCCCGCCGCGGCCTCGGCCGCGATCCGCGCCAGCACCGCGTTGGAGTGGGCGGCCGACGACGAGCCGCGCAGCACGATGGCGTTGCCCGACTTCAGGCACAGCGCGGCGGCATCGATCGTCACGTTCGGTCGCGCCTCGTAGACCACGGCCACCACGCCCAGCGGGACGCGCACCTTGCGCACGTCGAGGCCGTTGGGCAGCCGGTGCCCGTCGACCACCTCGCCGACCGGGTCGGGCAGCGTCGCGATTGCGCGCACCCCGTCGGCCATGCCGCGCACGCGTACGGCGTCGAGCGCCAGGCGATCGAGGAGCGCGGCATCGAGACCGGCGCGGCGGCCGGCCTCCATGTCACGCGCGTTGGCCTCGAGGATCTCGTCCGTGGCGGACTCGAGCGCGTCGGCGATGGCGTGCAGGGCCGCGTCCTTGGTCGCGGTCGAGAGCGCGGCCAGGGTCCGCGACGCCTCGCGCGCGGCCAGGCAGAGCTCGGCAACCCCCTTCGGCGCGGAGGCCGCGACGGTGGCGCTGGCGACCGATGAAGCGGTGGTGGCCATCGACCTATTACACCAGCCAGCCGTCGAGCGGCGCGGGCAACACGATTCGAATCGCACGCTCATGCCGAGCACATCGCCGCTTGCTGCGCGCTCCAGGATCGCCCGGATCGTTCCGGCCATGCATACGTTCCGGGTTCTCACAGTCACCTCCGCGGTCGCCGCCCTGGCGACCAGCGGCGTCGCGACGGCCGCCACTGCCCCCGTCGTCTCCAAGGAGCGGACCTTGACCGGCACCAAGGCGCCGGTCGCCATCGGCGGGCTGAAGAAGGGCGCTCGCCTGCCGTCGAAGGACCGCATCGTCGTCCGAGCGGTGACCCTGAGCAAGGGTCAGAAGGCGACGGTCACGATGACCGCGTCCAAGGGCACGACGCTCAAGGCCCTCGCCCGGTCGGGGAAGATCGCGTTCACGGTCGCGTCCCCCAAGTCGTTCGCGGGCAAGCGCTCCGTCAAGGTCCGCGTCACGGCGGCGGCGAAGACCAAGGGCAAGGTCTCGGGCCGCATCTACGCTCTCGTTCGCTGACGCCGACGCTGTCGATCGGCCGCGCCGGAGACGATGCCGGCGCGGCCACGCCGGCGCGGTGCGCTAGACGAGGACGAAGTAGTCGCGGTGCACCGCCTCCTCCGTCGCGCGCGGCAGCACCTCGCGCACCTCGGCGCTCTTCATGCCCATCACCCGGCGCAGCTCGGCGGCGGAGTAGTTGCAGATGCCCTTGCCGATCACCGCTTCGCCTTCGGCGATGTGGACGGCGTCGCCGACGTCGAAGCCTCCGACGACGTCGACGATCCCGACGGGCAGCAGCGACGTTCCTCCCTCGCGCAGCGCGCGCGCCGCGCCCGCGTCGATCACCACCGTGCCGTGCGACGGCTTTGCGTAGCGCAGCCACAGCTTGAACGAGGAATAGCGCGCCTGCTGCGCGGGGAACCGCGTGCCCGCGGCGCCGCCGTCGAGCGCGACCCGCAGCGACTCGCCATCGCCGTCGAGGCCGCTGCAGATGAGCGCCGGGATGCCCGCGGCGGTGGCCATCTCGGCGGCGACGACCTTCGAGCGCATCCCGCCCGAGCCCAGGGGTGAGGTCGTGCGGCCGATCTCGACGTCCTCGAGCGTTTCGAAGTCGGTGACCTCGCCGATCAGGCTGGCCGAAGGATCGGTGCGGGGGTCGGCGGTGTAGAGCCCGTCGATGTCGGTGAGGAGCACGAGCAGGTCGGCCCCGATGAGGATCGCGACCTGCGCGGCGAGGAAGTCGTTGTCGCCGAAGGAGATGTCGTCGGTGGTCGTCGTGTCGTTCTCGTTGATGACCGGCACGACACGCCAGTCGAGCAGGCGGCGCAGCGTCTGGCGCGCGTTGAGGTACTGCGTGCGCGCGCTCATGTCGAAGAAGGTCAGGAGCACCTGCGCGCTCGTCACTCCACGCTCGCGCAGCAGCTCGTCGTAGACGCGGTAGAGCTTGCCCTGGCCGACCGCGCTCGCCGCCTGGAGGTCCTCGACCGCGCTGGGGCGCGGCGCCAGGCCCATGATCTGGATGCCGCGCGCGATGGCGCCCGACGTCACGACCACGACGTCGTCGCCCGCCTCGTGACGCGCGGCGACCTCGTCGCACACGCGCGCCAGCACCTCGGGGCGGAGCGCACCGGAGTCCTCGGCGACGATGCTCGAACCGAGCTTGACGACGAAGCGAGCCACGGGCCGCGCAGGCTACCCCGCGTCCAGCACGAACACGACGCCGCCGATCTCGACGTCGTCGCCCGACTGGAAGCCGGCCGCCTCGAGCGCGCGGACGACGCCCATGCGGTGCAGCCGGCGCTCGACGTGCGCCATGGCCTCGTCGTTGTCGGGCTCGAAGCGGGCCAGCAGTCGCTCGACCGGCGCGCCGCTGACCCGAAACGCCCCCTCCCGCGTGCGCTCGACGCGCCAGCCGCGGTCCGCGGCCGGACGGAAGACGCGATGCTCGGCGAGCTCCTCCTCGGCGGCGAGCTGCTCGGCGGGAACCGCGGCCTCGACCGGCACGCGGTGCAGGAGCTCGCGCGCGAGCTCGTCGAGGCCGGCGCGCGTGACGCTCGAGGTCACGATGACGGGCACGTCGGGCCCGAGGCGCTCGCGCCACGCGCCCGCCGCCTCCCGCGCCGCCTCCGGGGTGACGAGGTCGGCCTTGGACAGCGCCAGCACCCGTGGCAGCGCGGCGAGTCGCGGGTCATGGCGCTCCAGCTCGCGCTCGATCGTGGCCCAGTTCTCGAGCGGATCGGAGCCGTCCAGCGGCGCCAGGTCGAGCACGTGCACGAGCAGGCGCGTGCGCTCGACATGAGCCAGGAAGTCGTGGCCCAGCCCGGCGCCGTCGCTGGCGCCCTCGATCAGACCCGGGATGTCGGCCAGCACGAGCTGGCGGTCGTCGGACTGAAGCGTCCCCAGCACGGGCTCGAGCGTGGTGAACGGGTAGTCGGCGACCTTCGGCGCGGCCCGCGTCAGGCGCGAGAGCAGCGAGGACTTGCCGGCGTTGGGCAGCCCGACGAGCCCGACGTCGGCGAGCAGCTTCAGGCGCAGGTCGACCCAGCCCTCGTCTCCGCCCAGCCCGCGCTCGGCGAAGCGCGGCGCCTGACGGGTGGCCGAGGCGAAGTGCTTGTTGCCGCGCCCGCCGGAGCCGCCGCGCGCGAGGACCACCCGCGTCCCGGGCACCACGAGGTCGTAGGCCGTGCCCTCCCAGTCCACGGCCTGCGTGCCCGGCGGGACGCGGACCACGAGCTCGCCGCCGTCGGCGCCGTGGCGCAGCGCGCCCTGCCCGTGGCCGCCGCGGCGCGACTTGTAATGTGCCTTGCGCTTGAACGACTGCAGATCGCGCAGCGAGTCGTCGCAGAGCAGCACGACGTCGCCGCCGCGGCCGCCGTCCCCGCCGTCGGGACCGCCGCGCGGCACGTGGGCCTCGCGCCGGAAGGACAGGCACCCGTCCCCTCCCGCGCCGCCCTGCACGAAGATGCGCGCCTTGTCGTACAGCATTCGCGACCCATCGTAGATAGGACACGTTCATGCCCGACCACGAGAAGGTGTTCCTGATCACCGGCGCGAGCTCGGGCATCGGGGCGGCGACCGCGCGCCACGCGGTGGAGCACGGATACCGCGTCGTGCTCGCCGCGCGCTCGTTCGACAGCCTCGAGGCGCTGGCCGAGGAGCTCGGCGGCGCAGAGCGCGCCCTGCCCGTTCGGTGCGACGTGTCCGAGTGGAGCGACCAGGAGGCGATGGTCGCCACCGCGCTCGATCGCTTCGGCCGGGTGGACGTCGCGTTCGCCAACGCCGGCTTCGGGGCCGCCCGCGGCTTCCTGGGCGACACGCCCGAGCACTGGCGCGAGATGGTCCTGACCAACGTGCTCGGCGCCGCCTACACCGTGCGCGCGACCCTGCCGGCGCTTCGGGAGACCGTCGGTCACATCCTCCTCACCGGGTCGGTCGCGGGGCGGCGCGCGATCCCGGGCAGCCTCTACTCGTCGACGAAGTGGGCGATCACGGGAATGGGCGAGTCGCTGCGCCAGGACGTCAACGGGACCGGCATCCGCGTGACCGTGATCGAGCCCGGCATGGTCGACACGCCCTTCTTCGAGGCGCCGGGCGAGGGGCGCCTGCAGGCCGACGACATCGCCCGGGCCGTCATGTTCGCCGTCAGCCAGCCACCGCACGTCGACGTCAACGAGATGCTCATCCGGCCGACGGCCCAAGAGGGGTAGCCTCGGGGGATGGGACGCTTCCAGCGATCAGAGCGCGGCGGTGGCCAGCCCGACCCGCAGGAGGCGCTGCGACGGGCCCGGGAGGCGGTCGAGCGGGAGCGCGCGCACCGCGACGAGGACCATTCGGCCCACGACGACGATTCCCGCGCCGAAGACGGCCTCGAGCGCGTCGAGGACGCGCTGCGCGAGCACGACGAGCGCCGCGCCCGCGAGCCGGACGACTAGGAGCGCGGCGCGCTCAGGCGGCGTCGTCGGGCACGACCGTGACGACGCGCCCGCGCCGGCCCTCGACGAACTGCACCGTGCCGGCGCCGCGCGCGTAGAGCGTGTCGTCCTTGCCGATGCCGACGCCCGCGCCGGGCTTGAAGCGCGTGCCGCGCTGGCGGACGATGATCTCGCCGCCGTTGACGACCTGGCCGGCGAACACCTTCACGCCGAGGCGCTTGGCGTTCGAGTCGCGGCCGTTGCGGGAGGAGCCGAGCCCCTTCTTGTGCGCCATCTAGGACTCGACCTCCTCGGTCGCGGTCGGCTTGGCGGCGGCCGCCGTCGGCTTGGCGGCGGCCGGGGGCTTCTTGGCCGCCGGCTTCTTGGCGGCCGGCTTCTTGGCCGCCGGCTTCTTCGCCGCCGTCTCCTTGGCCGCCGTCTCCTTGGCGGCCGGCTCCTTGGCCGCCGGCTCCGTGGCCGCCGCCGGCTCCTTCGCCGCCGCCTCCTTGGCCGCCGCCGGCTTGCGAGCGAGCTGCTTGATCTCGGTCACCTCGATGCGGGTCAGGTCCTGCCGGTGACCGGTGCGCCGGCGGTAGCCGCGCTTGGGCTTGAACTTGAAGACGCGCAGCTTCTCGCCCCGCAGGTGCTCGACGACCTTGGCGTCGACCTTCACCTTGGCCAGGCCGTCGGCATCGAAGACCACGTCGTCCGAGCGGAAGAGGATCGGCTCGAGCGACACGGTGGCGCCCGCGTCGTCGGGCAGGCGCTCGACGAGCAGGGTCTGGCCCTTCTCGACGCGGTACTGCTTGCCGCCGGTCTTCACGATCGCGTACATGTGGAGTCTCAGTCTGCGGGGGTCGCTTCCGCCTTGGCAGCGGAACGGCGCCGGCCGCCCCTGCGGCCACGGCGCCGAGGGGTGGATTCTACGCCATCGTCGCCGCTGGCCCCCGGCTGCTCCGCAGCCGCCTCGGCGCCGGCCGGCTCGTCCGCGGCGCCGTCTCCCCCGTCCGCCCGCTGCGCCGCGGCCTCGCCCCCGTCTGCCCGCTGCGCGGCGGCCTCGCCCCCGTCCGCCCGCTGCGCGGCGGCCTCGCTCTTCGGCTTCGGCCGGCTCCGCTTCCGCGCCGGCTTGGCCTCGGCGCCCTTCTTGGCGGCGGGGGCGCCGTTGGCGAGCGGGCGCCCGTCGTCGACGAGCACCGCCGTGGCCGAGCTACGCCCCGCCTCCTCGATGCGCACGAGGCGCTTCTCGCCGACGTAGGGCCCTCCGCCCGCCACCGAGATGATGTAGCCGTCGACCTTGGCCACGGCGTCGTCGACCGCGTACATGTGCGGCTCGACGATCGTGACGAGCACCTCGTCGCCCACGCGGAACGGGATCGCCTGCTCGCGCACCTCGTCGTCGGTGCCCTCGAGCACGACGTCGAAGTGGTCGTGGGGCAGTCCCTCCGAGCCGGTGAAGTGGAAGTGCTTGCCGGTCTCGGCCTCCAGGGCGTGCAGGACCCGCGACTGGTTGCCCGTGAACTGCGAGCTCACGTGGGGGTGCATGCGCACCAGGAAGGCCTCGACCTTGCGCGGCGCCCGCGAGGCCAGCTCGCGCAGGCGGCGCTCGAACTCGATGGCGATCGTCTCCTCGGAGAGCACGACGCCGTCGCCCCCGCACACCGGGCAGGGCCGGGTCATGATCTCGCGCACGCCCTCGGTCACGTTCTGGCGCGTCATCTCGACCAGGCCGAGCTTGGAGATCTCGGCGGTGAAGGTCTTCGTGCGGTCCTCGTCGAGCGTCTTGCGCAGCGTCTTGAGCACCGCCTCGCGGTTCTTGGCGCGCGCCATGTCGATGAAGTCGATGACGATGATGCCGCCGATGTCGCGCAGGCGCAGCTCGTTGACCACCGCCTCGGCCGCCTCGAGGTTGGTCCGGGTGATCGTGTCCTCCAGGCGCGCCTGCCGGCCGCGTCCGACGAACGAGCCGGAGTTGACGTCGATGACCGTCAGCGCCTCGGCGTAGTCGATCATCAGGTAGCCGCCGCTGGGAAGGTCCACCCGCCGCGAGACGAGGCCCGCGATGACCTCCTCGACCCCGTAGGCCTCGAAGAGCGGCGTCGAGTCCTGGTAAAGCTCGACGCGATCGACCAGCTCGGGGGCGGTGCGCGTGAAGAACGAGACCAGCCGGTGGTGCTGCTGCTCGTCGTCGACGAGCGCGCGCTCGAAGTCGGCCGAGAAGATGTCGCGCACGACGCGGACGGAGAGATCGGCCTCCTGGAAGACGAGTGCGGGGGCCGAGGCCTCCTCGACGCGCTTCTGCAGGACCTCGTGGAGCTTGAACAGGTACTGCATCTCGCGCTCGAAGTCGGCGCGCTTGGCCCCGGAGGCGGCGGTGCGGACGATCGCGCCGCCGCCGCGCAGGTCGAGGCCGCGGGCTTCCTTGCGCAGGCGCTCGCGCTCCTTGTCGTCCAGGCGCTTGGAGACGCCGATCCCCTCGCCCGTGGGCGTGTAGACCATGTAGCGGCCGGCGATGGTGAGCTCCATCGACAGGCGCGCGCCCTTGGTCTTCAGCGGATCCTTCACGACCTGCACCACGACCTCCTGGCCGGGCTTGAGCAGGTCGGAGATCTTCTTGCCGCCTTCCTTGCCGCGCCCCCGGCGGGGGGTCTCCACGCCGGGCAGCACGATCTCGTCGACGTGCAGGAAGCCGTTCTTGTCGAGGCCGATGTCGACGAAGGCCGCCTCGAGGCCGGGCAGGACGTTGTCGACCTTGCCCTTGTAGATGTTGCCGACGATGGAGCGGTTGCCGCGGCGCTCGAAGTAGAGCTCCGCGACGCGGTAGCCGGCGGCGGGATTGCGCCCCCGCCGGCGCCCGGACTTGGCGGCGCCGGGTGTGCCGGTGGATTCGAGCAGCGCGACGCGGGTTTCTCCACGGTCGACGCTGACGAGGACTTGCTTCTTCAAGAGATGTCTCCTAGATGGCCAGGCCGCGGCCCTTGATGGCAGCCGAGGCGCGCCCTTGCGCGTAGATCGACTGCAGGAGGCCGACGGCCAGGAAAGTGGTGAGCACCGACGACCCGCCGTACGAAAGCAGGGGCAGGGGGATGCCGGTGATCGGCATGATCCCGATGGTCATGCCGACGTTGACGAAGACCTGGAAGAGGAGCATCGAGACGATGCCGCCGGCGATGAGCGCGCCGAACAGGTTCTTGGCGATCGTGAGGATGCGCAGTCCTCTCCAGATCAGCAGTGCATACATAGAGAGCACGAAAGCAGCTCCCGCGAAGCCCCAGCGCTCGCCGACAACGGCAAAGACGAAATCGGTGTGGTGCTCGGGCAGGAAGTTGTACTTCGTCTGGGTCGCGCGATCGCCGCGGCCGGTCTTCTCGCCGGAGCCGATGGCGATGCGCGACTGGTTCTGCTGGTACCCCTGCTTGGCGGGGTTGTCGGTGGGGTTGAGGAACGCCGTCAGGCGGTCCTTCTGATAGCCGTGCAGGACGGTGACGCCGACCTTGGGCGCGACGACGAGCGTCAGCGCGACGGCCACGGCGCCCAGCGCGAACAGCGCGGCGAAGTGACGCCAGCCGGCGCCGGCGATGAAGAGCACGGCGAGGCCGATGACGACGTAGACCAAGCCCGATCCGAGGTCGGGCTGGATGATGACCAGCCCGGCCGGGATCAGCGCGAGGAGCATGACCCGGACGGTCGTGTCGCGGTGGTGCAGCGTGCGCGATCGATCGACCACGAAGGCTGACAACGCCACGAGGAGCAGGACCTTGCCCAGCTCGGAGGCCTGGAAGGAGAAGAAGCCGACGTCGATCGCGCGGCGCGAGCCGCGCGCCACGGTGCCCAGCGCCTGGACCGCGAGGATCGAGGCGATGAGCAGGCCGTAGGCGAAGTACTTGGTGGCGCGCAGCCGCGAGTAGTCGATCCGGGCCAGGACGACGGCCAGCACCAGCCCGACGACGAAGTACACCGCCTGGCGGTCGACGAAGTAGTGCGGATCGCCGGTGACGTCGTCGGCCGTGGCGCCGGAGATCGTCACGAGCGACGCGGCGCACAGCCCGACGACCGCCAGCAGCAGCAGCGGGTCGAACGGCAGGGCCAGGCCCGCGGTGCGCGCCGTGGCGGCGACGGGGACGTCGTCGACGTCGCGGATCGGGGTGGTGAGGGCGGGCGGCGGCATGTCAGCGGGTGTGCGACTTCCCGGCGACGAACTTGATCGGCTCGCGGTACCAGTTCGAGACGATCGTGCGGGCGATCGGCGCGGCCGCCTCGGCGCCCCATCCGCCGTCCTCGACCGTCACGGCGACGACGATCGGCCGCGCGCGGTCATTGACGAAGCACACGTACCACGACTGGTCGTTGGGTCGGTTCACGCGCTGCGCGGTGCCGGTCTTGCCGAAGACGGGGTAGCGGTCCTGGGGCCAGCCCTTCCACACGTCGGCCGACGTGCCGTCGACCGTCGCGTCGTGCAGGCCGTCGAGGATCGTCTGGCGCGCGATCGGGTCGAACCTGACGGCCTTCGACGTCCCGGGCTCGATGCGCTGGAGCAGGCGACCGCCGGCGTCCTCGACCGCGGCGCCGAGGTGCGGGCGCACGCGGTGCGTGCCGTTGGCCAGCGTCGCGTAGGCCACGGCCATCTGCAGCGGCGTGGCCTGGAGATCGCCCTGGCCCACGGCGAGGTTGACCTCGTCGCCCTCGGTCCACGGACGGTCGGTGCCGTCGGCGTAGCCACAGGCGCGGTGCACGCGCTTGCGACAGCGCGCCTCCTTGGCGTTGAGCCGGTCGCGCCAGGCCCGATCGGGCACGGTGCCGCCGAACTCGCCCGGCACGTCGATGCCGGTGCTATGGCCGAGCCCGAGCCGCCGCGCCCATCGTTGCAGCGGCTGGCCGGCAAGGTAGTTCAGGCGCTGGCCCATCGTGTAGAAGTAGACGTCCGAGGACTTCGACAGCGCGCTCGTCATGTTGACCGGGCCGAGCGCCTCGTGGCCGGCGTTGCAACGCTCCTCGTGGTTGGCGCCGATCTTGATGCAGCCGTTGTCGTCGATCACGTCGCGCGGCTGCACGACGCCCGTGGACATGGCGGCCAGCGCCGTGATCGGCTTGAACGTCGAGCCCGTCGGATACGAGCCGCTGATGGCGCGGTTGAAGAGCGGCGCGCCGAACTTGTCGCTGTAGAGCCGGTCGGCCATCTGCTGGGTCAGCGGGCGAGAGAGGACCGAGGGCTTGAAGGTCGGATAGGAGCCCAGGCCGAGCACGTCGCCGTTGCGCGGATCGAGGGCGACGAAGCCCCCGGCCACGCCCGGTCCCTGCTCGATGACCTGGCGCAGGTACTTCTCGCCGGTCTCCTGGACGCCGCCGTCGAGCGTCGTGCGCACCGAGCGGCCCGGCGTCGGGTCGCGGCCCTGGGTGGTGCTCTTGGGCCGCCCGAGGGCGTCGATGGCGATCCTCGTGGAGCCGTCGACGCCGCGCAGGTACTGGTCGTAGGCGCGCTCGAGGCCCGCCTGCCCGATCACGGTGCCCTGCGGGACGCCCTTGAAGCGCTTGAGCTTGAGCTCCTGTTCGTCGATCTCGCCGATGCTGCCCACGAGCTGCGCGGCCAGCGTGCCGTGCGGGTAGCGGCGCAGGTAGCGGCGCTCGACGCTCACGCCCGGGAAGCGCTCGGGCTGCTCGACGAGGTAGTTGCGCTTGGGGACGTCGACGTCGACCTTCACCGTGATGTCGGCGTAGGGCAGCATCGCCAGCGACTTGACGACGCGCTCCTGGATGGTCCTCGGCGACATGCCCAGCACGCGGGCCAGACTCGTGAAGCGCTGCTCGGTCTGGGGCGTGGCGGGCGGCGGGATCGCGACGAGCGGGCCGCGCTTGCCCTTGGGCCGCTTCGAGCGCGCGGTCACCCTCTGGCCCCACGTCGCCGCCGCATCGCGCTCGGCCACCGGCAGCGCCTCCGGGTCGAGCTGCACCACGGTGGCCGCCCGGTTCTCGACCAGCACGTCGCCGTTGCGGTCCAGGACGTTGCCGCGCGGCGCCTGGACGCGCACCTCCCGCACGCGGTTGTCGCGGGCCTGCTGGAGGTACTGGTCGCCGGAGAGGACCTGCAGGTACCACAGCCGGAAGAAGATGATCGCGAAGAGCACGAAGGCGAAGCCGCCCAGCAACGCGATCCGCAGGGCGAGCTGCGGCGTGATCGGCGGGCGACGGTCCTCGGCGGCCACGGGCTCGATCATCGCGAGCCCTCGCGATCGAGGAGGCCGGCGGCCACGGTCGCGCAAGGACGCGCTGTCATGCGCGTGAGAGCGGCGACAGGCCGCCGGTCGTGTAGGCGCGGCGCCGGCGCCGGCGCGGATCCTCGGGCAGCGCGGACAGCAGCATGCGGCGCACGCCGGCGTAGATCGGGGTGGCGAGAACGGCGTTGAGCAGGATCGTGGCCAGGATGTCGCGCGCCAGCAGGAAGCTCACCGGCGCGTCGACGCCCAGCAGGAACTGCATCAGCGAGTAGCCGACGGTGGCGAGCGCCGTGGCCGCCGCGCCGACGGCCAGTGGCACGAGCGCGCTCTGCGGGTCGCGCAGCTCGCGGAAGCGCCCGGCGCCGTAGCCGATGCCGACGTACACGAGCGACGACAGCCCGACGGTCTGCACCAGCGCCAGGTCGAGGAAGAGCCCCACGAAGAAGCCGAAGCACGCGCCCGACAGCGAGCCGGCGAGCAGGCCGACCGCCGCGATGACGAGCGGCACGAGGTCGGCGTTGGTCCCGAAGAGCTCGATCTGCGTGATGGCCGAGACCTGCACCAGCACGGTGACGATCCCGAGGAAGGCCAGGCGCAGCACGAGCTGTGGGACCGCGACCCTCACCTCGACCTCACGTCTGGCTTGGTCAGGACCTCGACGAGGTCGAGGCGCCGCAGGTCGGCGAAGGGCGTGAGATGGGCCTGCTGGTCGTCGGTGCCGGGATCCTGCACGCTGGTGACGCGGCCGATCGGGATGTCGCGCGGGTAGGGCGAGGGATACAGGCCCACGTTGGAGGTGGTGCCCGAGGTCACGACGATCTGCCCGGCGGAGAGCTGGTCCTTACCCGACAGGCTGTCGAGCACGAGATCGGTGGGATGGCCCTGCTCCACGCCCACCAGACCCTCGACGCCGCTCTCCGAGACCGTCCCGCCGATCTTCGTCGTGTGGTTGGTGATGAGCGTGACGATCGCCGTCGACGCCGTGACGAAGGTGACGCGGCCGACGAGGCCCTGGCCGTTGACGACGGCCTGGTTGCGCCGCACGCCGGCCGTCGTCCCCTGGTCGATCGTGACCTGGTCGAACCACAGGTTGGGGTCCTTGCCGATGACGCGGGCGCGCACCGGTGCGTTGTCGCTGAGGTCGTGGACCTGGTTGAGCAGCTCCTGGTCCTTGAGCTGCGCGCTCTCGCGCAGCTTCGCCTGGGTCTGGACGAGCTGCTGGCGCAGGGCGTCGCGCTCCCGGCGCGCCCCCTTCAGCTCGGCCTTGGCGTCCAGCGTGTCCCCGGCCCACCCGAAGAGGTCGCGCACCGGCTTGAGCACGCGGCTGGCGCCCTCCTGGACGGGCGAGACGACGTCCAGCACCCCGCGCTGGATCGCGTGCAGGCCACCGCCGGCGGACTCGCCGAAGTACGCGGTGAGCAGGATCAGGGAGCTGGCGACGAGCAGTCCGAGGACTGCCCGCCGCCGGCGGACCGTCTTGTCGTACACGTGGAGACGTTCTCCAAAGCCTTGATGGGGTTACGCGCCGCGGCGCTGCCCTGCCTAATAGCGCCCACGGCGGCGGTTCCTCGAATTCTTGTTCGTGCGGTGGATGACCTCGAACTCCTCGAGCGAGCGTCCGGAGCCCACGGCCACGCACGTCAGCGGCGACTCCGCCAGGTGCGCGGGCATCTGGGTCTCCTCGCGCAGGCGCTCGTCGAGTCCCTGCAGGAGCGATCCACCGCCGGCCAGCATGATGCCGCGGTCCATGATGTCGGATGCGAGCTCAGGGGGCGTCCGGTCGAGGGTCTACTTGACCGCGTCGATGATCTGCGACAGCGGCTCCTCGAGCGCCTGGCGGATCTCCTCCGACGTCAGGACCACCGTCTTGGGCAGGCCGGAGACCATGTCGCGCCCGCGGATCTCGGCCTGGACCTCCTCCTCCATGGGGTAGGCCGAGCCGATCTCGAGCTTGACCTCCTCGGCCGTCTGCTGGCCGATGAGCAGCTTGTACTCGCGCTTGGCGTAGTTGATGATCGATTCGTCGAGCTCGTCGCCGCCCACGCGGATGGACTGCGAGACCACGATGCCCCCGAGGCTGATGACCGCCACCTCGGACGTGCCGCCGCCGATGTCGACCACCATGCTGCCGGTCGGCTCGCCCACCGGCAGCCCCGCGCCGATGGCGGCTGCCATCGGCTCCTCGATGAGGTAGGCCTGACGCGCGCCCGCGCTCAGGCACGCCTCCTCCACCGCACGCTTCTCGACGCCCGTCACCCCGCTGGGCACGCAGACCACCACGCGCGGATGCGCCCAGCGGTTCTGATGGACCTTCTGGATGAAGTGGCGCAACATCTCCTCGGTCACGTCGAAGTCGGCGATGACGCCGTCCTTCAGCGGCCGGATGGCCTGGATCGTCCCCGGCGTGCGACCGAGCATCCGCTTGGCCTCGATGCCGACGGCGTGCACCTCACCGGTGCGCGAGTCGATCGCCACCACGCTGGGCTCGGAGAGCACGATGCCGCGGCCGCGGACGTAGACGAGCGTGTTGGCCGTTCCCAGGTCGACCGCCATGTCGCGGCCACCGAAACCGGTGAGGTAGCTGAAGAAGCCCATGTGAGAGGAGTGCCCCCGCGCCCGGACGCGGTCCCACGCTCACGAGGGCACCGGCGGCCGCGGTCGGGCCAGTGTATCGGAGAGTCGGCTCGCAGCCCTGCGCCCGCAGGCCGCAAAATGCGCTGCAAAGCGCGTATCTGACGGGGGCTCACGGCGCGAGGCGAAGGAGCCCCGGCCACAGGTCCAGGAGCGTGGCGACCGGCAATCCCACGACGTTGGAGTAGTCGCCCTGGATGCCCTGCACGAGCGCGGCGCCGCGGCCCTGGATGGCGTAGCCACCGGCGCGCCCCTGCCACTCGCCTGTGGCGACGTACCAGTCCACGAGCGCGTCGTCGAGCGGTCGGAAGGCGACCTGCGTGACCGCGGTCGCGGTCTGGACCTCGTCGCCGGGCCGCAGCAGCGCGACGCCGCTGACCACCAGGTGGGCGCGCCCCGACAGGCGCCGCAGCGTCTCGGCGGCGGCGTCGGCATCGGCGGGCTTGCCCCAGATCTCCGTGCCGGTGGCGACGACGGTGTCGACGCCGAGCACGACCTCGCCCTCCTCCGCCCGGGCCGCCATCGCCTTGCGCACCGCGTTCTCGCCGGCCACCGCCTCGGGTACGCCCGCCTCCTCCTCGACCACGTCGGTCGGGCGCTCGACGAAGGCCACGCCGAGCTGCTCGAGGATCGCGCGCCGCTGCGGCGAGCGGCTGGCCAGGACGAGGGGCGGCGGGGGGCGGCGGGGCGAGATCACTCTGGGAAGAAGAGGGCGACCTCGCGGGCGGCGGACTCGTCGGAGTCCGAGCCGTGGACGAGGTTCTGTCCCACCTCGAGCGCGAAGTCGCCGCGAATCGAACCGGGCGCCGCCTCGAGCGGGTTGGTGGCGCCGATGACCTGGCGGGCGGCCACCACGGCCTGGTGGCCCTCGAGCACCATCGCCACCAGCGGGCCCGAGGTGATGAACGACACGAGCTCGCCGAAGAACGGCTTGCCCTCGTGCTCGGCGTAGTGGCGCTGGGCCAGGTCCTCGGTCATCTGCAGCTTCCGCAGCGCGGCGATGCGCAGGCCCTTGCGCTCGAAGCGCGCGATGATCTCGCCGGTCAGCCCGCGCGCGAACGCGTCCGGCTTGACCAGGATGAGGGTCC
This sequence comes from Solirubrobacteraceae bacterium, assembly GCA_036379935.1. Taxonomy (GTDB): domain Bacteria; phylum Actinomycetota; class Thermoleophilia; order Solirubrobacterales; family Solirubrobacteraceae; genus JAOPZW01. The sequence goes on from DASVFT010000001.1 coordinate 19,867, forward strand.
GGTCCATGGCTCTGTCTCCTTCGGGGCTTACTGAGGGGGTGCCTCGTAGAAGGCGGTGGCCTCGGCCTCGAGCTCGTCGGAGCTCGTGCGGCGGCGGCGCCGCCGGCGCGCGGTGGGCGTGACCCCCGGGATCTCGGCCTCGCAGTACGGGCAGATCGACCACGCCGGGTCCAGCGGCTTGCCGCAGTTGACGCACGGGTCCTTGAGCTTGCGCATGCAGTTGGGGCAGCGCAGGAACTCCTTCTCGACCTCGTGGTCGCAGTGCGGGCACAGGAAGTAGTTCAGCGAGTGCAGGCGCGCCTCGGCGGCCTGCATCTCCAGCTCGCGCTCGCGCACGTCGTCGAGGTACTCGGGCGGGCGGACGATCATGTACACCACGGTGCCCACGAACGGGAAGAGGGACGCCGCCGTCGCGCAGCCCACGAGCATGGGGTCGGCGATCCGGCGCCGCGCATCCGCGTACGTGTAGTACACGAGCGCGAGCCACACGACCACGAGCACGAGGATCAGCAGCTTGATCGCGGTGTCGAGACCCTGGCTGTCGATGCCGAAGACGCCGGTGGGCAGCATGGATCGCCGAAGGCTAGAGCACCCGGCGGCCGGAGCCGGAGACGAGCGCCGCGGCGCCGGCCGCGAGCGGCATGAGGCTCACAGGAAGAGCCGCCCGAATCCGTACCCGAGGGCGAAGAAGATCAGGATCACGAGCGCGACGATGAGGGCGACGGCGGCGATCAGCGCGGGCGCCGAGGGACCGTTGTCGCTCATAGGGTGCTCCTGCGCTCGGCCCCCGCGGGCGCCAGCAGGTCGGCGATGAGGTAGATCGAGCCGGTGGCCAGCGCGACGCCGTCGCGGCCGGCGGCGGCGCGCGCCTCGCGCAACGCGCTGCCCGGCTCGGAGACCCTCCGCGCCGGCGGCCCGCCGAGCTGGCGGCAGAGCGACAGCAGCGTGTCGGGCGGCAGCGCGCGCGGGTTGGCGTTCGTCGTGCACACGATCTCCGCGCACAGGGGCAGCAGCTCGCGCAGCATGCCGGCGGCGTCCTTGTCGTCGAGGATCGACACGCACGCGACCAGGCGCCGACCGTCGAGGAAGCCGCGCAGCGCCTCGGCCAGCGCCGCCATGCCGCCCGCGTTGTGGGCGCCGTCGACCACGGTGTCGGGCTCGCGGTCCACCACCTCGAACCGTCCCGGGACGAGCGTCGAGGCGGCGGCCTCGCGCACGGCGTCGTCGTCGAGCTCGCCCATGTAGGCCTCGGCCGCCGCGCGTGCGAGCGCGAAGTTGCGTCGCTGGTAGCGACCGCGCGCGAGGACCTCGAGCGCGGGTTCGACCTCGGCCTCGGCCTGCACGAGGCGGGCGCCGCGAGCGGCGGCGGTCCCGCGGGCGAGCGCGAGCGCGTCGGGATGCAGGTCGTGCCCGACCACGAGCGTGCCGCGCGGCCGTACGACGTCGAGCTTCTCGGCCGCGATGTCGGCCACCGTCGGCCCCAGCCAGCGCGTGTGCTCCAGGCCCACGTTGGTCAGCACCTGCACCCGCGAGGGGATCACGTTCGTGGCGTCGTATCGCCCGCCCAGGCCGGCCTCGACGACGGCCACCTCCACACCGGCGGCAGCCAGCTCGTCGTAGGCGGCGGCGGTGAGGGCCTCGAACTGCGTGACGCGATCGTCCTCTTTGAGCGTGTGGTCGACCTTCTCGGCCGCACGGCGCGCGCGCTCGACGGCGGCGGCGAAGCGCTCGGGCGATACGTCGGCGTCGTCGACGCGAATGCGCTCCGTGAAGGACACCAGATGCGGCGACAGATAGGTACCGGTGCGTAGGCCGTGGCGGCTGAGGATGGCCGCCGTCATGCGCGCCGTCGAGGACTTGCCGTTGGTCCCCACGACGTGGATCGACTCGTAGCGCTCCTGCGGCGAGCCGAGCACGGTCATCAGGCGGCGCATGCGGTCCAGGCCGAACCGCATGCCGAAGAGCTCGAGTCCGAGCAGGTAGCGCTCCGCCTCGGCCTGCGTCATCGCCCCACCCCCCGGCCGTGCCTTCACAGCTGCTCGAGCTCCCGCCGCAGGCGCTCCAGCTTCTCGCGCTCGGCCGCGACGAGCTCCTCCGGGGCCTTGGCCACGAAGCCCGCGTTGGAGAGCTTGCCCTCCGCGCGGGCGATCTCGCCCTCAAGCCGCTCGCGCTCGGCCGCGCGCTTGCGCGCCTCGGCCTCGGGATCGACGAGCGAGCCCGCGCGGATCTCGATCATGCCGCCCTCGAACGGGATCGCGGCGGTGTGGTCGCCGTCGGCCCCGAGGTCCAGGCGCGCCATGCGCGCGACGAGCTCGGCGTCGCCGTCGAGGCCGTCGACGCGCGCCGGGAGCGTCTCGCCCGGGCGCACGCCCGCCTCGTCACGCCACGAGCGCAGCGCGGTGACCGCGGCGATCACCGCGCCCACGCGGGCCTCGGCCTCGGCGTCGTGCAGCGTCGCATCGGGCCCGCTGGCCTGCTGCGTGGCCAGGAGGTCCTCGGCGCCGGGGACATGCGACCACAGCTCCTCGGTGACGAACGGGATCACCGGGTGGGCCAGCACCAGCGTCTCGCGCAGGACGTAGAGCATGGTGGCCGAGAGGTCGTCGTCGTACGCGCGGCCTTTGTTGAACTCCAGGTACCAGTCGCACAGCTCGCCGTAGACGAAGTCGTAGAGCCCGAGGGCCGCCTTGGAGAAGTCGAAGGCGGCGACATTCGCGTCGAACTGCGCCTTGGCGCGCTGGAGGCGGCTGAGGATCCAGCGATCGGCGACGGTGGCGGGCCGCGGCGCCGGCTCGGTCGAGGCGACGACGTTGCCGAGCACGTAGCGCGCGGCGTTGAAGAGCTTGTTGGCCAGCGCCTGTCCCTGGCGCACCTTCTCCGAGGAGTAGCGCACGTCCTGCGAGGAGGACATGGCCAGCAGCCCGAAGCGCACGGCGTCGGCCCCGTGGGCCTCGATCTCGTCGAGCGGGTCGATGCCGGTGCCCAGCGACTTGCTCATGCGCCGCCCGTCGGGCGCCTGGATGACCGAGTGCACGTACACGTCCGAGAACGGGACGTCGCCGGTGAACTCGAGGCCCATCATCACCATGCGCGCCACCCACAAAAAGAGGATGTCGCGCGCCGTGGAGAGCACGTCGGTCGGGTAGAAGGCCCGCAGCTCCGGGGTGTCCTCCGGCCACCCGAGCGTCGCGAAGGGCCACAGGGCCGAGCTGAACCACGTGTCCAGGACGTCGGGGTCGCGCTCCCAGTTCGGGCCCTCCGGCGGCTGCGTCCCGACGTAGGTCTCCTCCTCATCGCGGTACCAGACGGGGATCTGGTGACCCCACCACAGCTGGCGCGAGATGCACCACGGCCGGATGTTCTCGAGCCACTCGAGGTAGCGGCGCGCCTGCGATTCCGGGTGGATGCGCACGCGGCCCGTGCGCACGGCCTCGATCGCCGGCTGGGCGAGCTGGTCCATGGCCATGAACCACTGCAGCGAGATGAGCGGCTCGATGCGCTCGCCCGAGCGCTGGCTGAAGGGGACCTCGTGCGTGTGGTCCTCGGCGTGGCGTATGAGCCCCTGCTCGGTCAGCGCCGCGACGACCTTCTCGCGGGCCTCGGCCACCGTGAAGCCGGCGAAGGCGGTCCCGGCCTCCGCCGTCATGCGCCCGTCCTCGCCGATGACCGTCACCTCGTCGAGGTCGTGGCGGCGGCCGATCTCGAAGTCGTTGGGATCGTGGCCGGGCGTGATCTTCAGCGCGCCCGTGCCGAAGTCGGGCTTGACGTACTCGTCGGCCACGATCGGCAGATGGCGGCCGACCAGCGGCAGCACCGCCGTCTTGCCGACCAGGTGGCGATAGCGGTCGTCCTCGGGATGCACCGCCACCGCGGTGTCGGCGAGCATCGTCTCCGGGCGCACGGTGGCTACGACGATCTCGCCGCCGTCCTCGAGCGGGTACGCGATGTGGTAGAGCGTGTCGGTGACCTCGCGCTCCTCGACCTCGAGGTCGGAGACCGCCGAACGGAGCCCCGGGTCCCAGTTGACGAGGTAGAGGTCGCGGTAGATCAGGCCCTTGTCGTAGAGCTCGACGAAGACCTTGAGCACGGCTTCGACGTAGGACTCGTCGAGGGTGAAGCGCTCGTCGTCGAAGTCGGCGGTCGCACCGAGGCGCTTGAGCTGCTCGATGATCGTGCCGCCGTACTCCTCGCGCCAGCGCCAGACGCGCTCGACGAAGGCGTCGCGGCCGAGGGCCTCGCGGCTCGTGCCCTCGGCCTCGAGCGCGCGCTCGACCTGCTTCTGGGTGGCGATGCCGGCGTGGTCGGTGCCGAGGATCCACTTGGTGCGCCGCCCGCGCATGCGGTGGTAGCGGATGAGCGTGTCCTGGATCGAGCCGTTGAGCGCGTGGCCCATGTGCAGCGCGCCGGTGACGTTGGGCGGCGGGATGGCGATGGAGTAGTTCTCCTCCGGCGTGCCGTCCGGCTCCGGGTGGTGCAGGCCCGACGACAGCCAGCGGTCCACGATCCGAGGCTCGACCTCGGCGGGCTCGAAGCGGGTGCGGTCCTGCAGGCTGGTCATGCGGCGCGGGAGTCTACGCGGGGCCTCGCCCGGCCCGGGGGCGCAGGCGCCGGGCCACCGGCGCCATGCTGCGGCCGAGCCCGGGCAGGTCGAGCTTGGCCGCCAAGCGCCGCAGCTCGGCGCGCTCGCGGGCGGTCAGGTTGGCCCGGCGGCCGCGCGACTTTCGCACCAGCGCGGAGAGATGCGCGCGCTCGCCCGGCGTCAGCTTGCCCCAGTGATCGCGCGCGATGACCATGAGCTCGAGGAGGGCGGCCCACGGGACGGCGCGACGGGCGGGCAGGCGAGGCACGAGCCCTTGAGGCTAGCGTGCGCCGCGCCGGCGGCCGCGCCGTCCGAGCACGGCCGCCGCGCCCAGCCTCGTCGCGAGCTTCCCGACGCGCATCCGCTTGGCCAGCTGGCGCAGCTCCGCCCGGTCCGCCGCCGTCACGTTGCGCGGATTGCCCCTCGTGCGCCGCATGAGCGCGGCCACCCGCTCGCGATCCGCCGGATCGAGCTGGTGCCAGTGGTCGCGCCCGGCGCGCAGGACCTCGAAGAGCAGCAGCCAGGGAGCCAGGCGTCGGAGCATGCTCGCGGGCTACCCGTCGCGCGGCCCGCGCGCACGCCGTCGCCGCCGTTGGCCCGTCCGGACGATCTTATTGCTTCTAGTACATAGTGGTTTTAAGTTATGCTCTGATCGTGTCCTCGGCCTTGCTCCTGCGCACCGCCCGCCTCGAAGCCGGCCTGACGCAGGCCCAGCTCGCAGCCCGGCTCGGCCTCACCCAGCCGGCGGTGGCCAAGCTCGAGAGAGCAGACGCCAATCCGACTGTGGCGACACTCGACCGCGCCCTCCGGGCAACAGGACGCCGACTGGCGCTCATGTCAGACCCGCCGGACGTCGACGAGACGCAGATCGTCGAGCGGCTGCGCCTCAGCCCTGCTGAACGCCTGGCCGCCTTCCAATCCTCGCAACGCAAGCTTGCCCGCCTCGTGCAGGGCGCGCGCCGTGCCGGGCCCGCCTCGCGCTGAGCTCGATGCCGCGCGCATCTTGCGTGCGCTGACCGAGCGGGGCGTGGACTTCGTCGTCATCGGTGGGATCGCCGCCGTGCTCCATGGCTCCGCTCGCAACACGTTCGACCTCGACATCTGCTTCGCCACGGATGCAGCGAACCTCGAGGCCCTCGGCGAGGTGCTGGTCTCGTTGCGCGCCCGCCTGCGCGGCGTCGACGACGTGCCGTTCGTGCCGGATGCCGCTGCGTTGCGCCGCGTCGAGGTGCTCACGCTCAGCACCGATGCGGGTGACCTCGACGTGTTGGCACGACCATCGGGCGCGCCTCGCTTCGACGCGCTCCGGCGGCGCGCCGACCGCTTCGACCTCGGCGGCTTCCGTGTCCTGGTGGCCTCGGTCGAGGACCTCATCGCGATGAAGTCGTCCGCGGGCCGCCCCAAGGACCATGAGGTGGTGAGGGAGCTCGAGGCCATCAGGCGGCTTCGGGAAGATCATGGGCCGCGCTAGCGTCCTTGAGGGCATGAGGGTGCTTCCTGTCCTGGCCATTGCGGCCCTGCTGTCCGCCTGCGGATCGAGCGCCAGCACGCCCACCACGGGCGCGACCAGGCCCAAGGCACCGGTCTCGACGGCCAGCAAGGCCAAGGTCGGCGACGTCGTCGTCGACGCCGAGGGCTTCACGCTCTACCGCTTCACGGCCGAGGCCCAGGGCCGCCCGACCTGCACCGGCTCGTGCGCGTCCACGTGGCCCCCGGCGACCGTGAAGGACGATGCCGGCCTTCCCGCTCACGTCGCCACGGTGAAGCGGCCTGACGGCGGCGAGCTGCAGCTCACCTACGACGGCCACCCGCTCTACCGCTACTCCGGCGATCAGTCCAAGGCGGACGCCAAGGGCGACGGCGTGGGCGGCCAGTGGTACGCGGTGAAGACCGGCGGTGGCGGCACCACCAGCACGCAGGACAGCGGCAAGCGCAGCTACGGCTACTGACCGCCGAGGGCGCGGCGGGCCGCGGTGAGGCGGTCGGTCGCCTCGGCGGCCAGGGTGGCGACGAGCTCGCCGGCCGGGAGGTCGCGGGCCAGCTCGTGCGTCTGACCGGCCCACAGGTTGAGGACCTCGGCGTCGCCCTCGGCGCGGCCGGCGGCGCGCAGCGGCGCGGTGGCGTGGTGGATCTCCGGGTAGGCCGCCGGGGCGGCCGGCGAGTGCTCGCGCAGGAAGCGGTTGGCGATCCCGCGTGCCCGGCGGCCGGTGAAGGCGCGCGTCACGCGCGTGGGCGTGCGCGCGGCCAGCGCCTCGCGGTGCGCCGGGGCGGTGCCGGCCTCGGGGCAGAGCATGAAGGCCGTGCCCAGCTGCGCCGCGCGGGCGCCGGCGCAAAGCACGGCCGCGACGCCGGCCCCGGTGGCGATCCCGCCGGTCGCGACGAGCGGCAGGTCCATCCGCTCGGCGACGATCGCGAGCAGTGCCAGGAGGCCGTACTCCCCGGCGCCGTCGGCGTCCATGAACGACGCTCGGTGCCCGCCGGCCTCGATCCCCTGGACCACGAGGGCGTCGGCGCCCGCGACGGCGGCCTGGTCGGCCTCGTCGGGGTCGGTGACCGTGACCCACACCTCGCTCCCGGCGGCCTGGAGGCGCGCGACGACCTCGGTCGCCGGACAGCCGAAGGTGAACGACACGGCGGCGACGGGGTCGGCCTCGAGCAGCTCGACCTTCTCCGCGTAGGCGTCGTCTTCGAAGCGGGGCTCGCCGAGCGCCACGCCGTGCCGGCGCGCCTCCTCCTCCAGGCTGGCCAGGTAGGCCTCGTAGTCGGCGGAGTCGGCCGGTCGCCCGGGCACGAAGACGTTGACCCCGAACGGCGCGCTCGTGAGCTCGCGCGTGGCCCGGATGTGCTCGCCCAGCGCGTCCGGCGTGCGGTAGCCGGCGGCGACGAAGCCGAAGCCGCCCGCCTCGACGACCGCGGCCGTCAGCGCCGGCGTCGAGGCGCCGCCGGCCAGGGGCGCCTGGACGATGGGGACGCGTAACGCGCCGAGCACGGCGGGCGCTAGGCCGACTCGGCCCGGCGCGGGCCGCTTTCCTCTTCGGAGACGGCCTCGGTGACGAGCGTGGGGGCCAGCCCCTTCTCGACCGTCTCGCGCGTGACGACGCACTTCTTGACGTCGCGCCGCGAGGGCAGCTCGAACTGCACCTCGAGCAGGATCTCCTCGATGATCGAGCGCAGGCCGCGGGCGCCGGTCTCGCGCTCGAGTGCCTTGTCGGCCACCGAGGTCAGCGAGTCCTCGGAGAACACGAGCTCGATGCCGTCGAAGGAGAAGAAGCGCTGGAACTGCTTGACCAGCGCGTTGCGGGGCTCGGTGAGGATCGTGATGAGATCGTCGCGCGAGAGCTGGTGCACGGCGCTCATGACCGGCAGGCGGCCGATGAACTCGGGGATGAGCCCGTAGTTGACGAGGTCCTCGGGCAGGCACTGGGAGAAGATCTCCCCGGTGTCGCGCTCGACGCGCGACTCGATCGAGGCGCCGAAGCCCACGCCGTTGGAGCCGATGCGCCGCTCGATGACCTTGTCGAGGTTGGCGAACGCCCCACCGCAGATGAACAGGATGTTCGTCGTGTCGATCGACAGGAACTCCTGGTGCGGGTGCTTGCGCCCGCCCTGCGGGGGCACCGACGCGGTCGTCCCCTCGAGGATCTTCAGGAGCGCCTGCTGGACGCCTTCGCCGGAGACGTCGCGGGTGATCGACGGGTTGTCGGCTTTGCGCGCGATCTTGTCGATCTCGTCGATGTAGATGATCCCCGTTTCGGCCTTCTTGACGTCGTAGTCGGCGGCCTGGATGAGCTTGAGCAGGATGTTCTCGACGTCCTCGCCGACGTAGCCGGCCTCGGTCAGCGCGGTCGCGTCCGCGATTGCGAACGGGACGTTCAGGATCCGCGCCAGCGTCTGGGCCAGCAGCGTCTTGCCGCAGCCGGTCGGTCCGAGCAGCAGGATGTTCGACTTCTGAAGCTCGATGTCCGAGTCCTCGGACTGCGCGATCTGCACGCGCTTGTAGTGGTTGTAGACCGCCACCGAGAGCGTGCGCTTGGCCTCCTCCTGGCCGACGACGTACTCGTCGAGCACGTCGTAGATCTCGCGCGGCTTGGGCAGGTTCTCGATGTCGAACGAGGGCGGAGCGGTCAGCTCCTCATCGATGATCTCGTTGCAGAGATCGATGCACTCGTCACAGATGTAGACGCCGGGTCCCGCGATCAGCTTCTTGACCTGGCGCTGTGACTTCCCGCAGAAGCTGCAGAGAAGCTGCTCGTTCGAGTCCGTTGGGCGTGCCAAGCGCTCTCCCCTTTCGATGACGCGGCCCGGCGCGTCGTTTCAGATTACGACACGCGGGGCCTTGGCTCGATCCCCCTTGTTACTCGGCGGAGGCGGCCGTCCCTTCTAGCGCGCGGCGACTTGCAGGGAGCCGGCGCGGTTTGTGCTGCTCGGACCCGCGCGGTGCCAGGCCCGGCTCGCGGTCTCGGGCGGTGGTGCAGGCTGCAGCGGTCGCCGCTAGCCGCAGGGCAGCAGCGGGTTTCCCTGCCTGCTCCCGATCATGTTGCCCGAGCCGCAGTTGCCCGAGCCGTCGTTC
>DASVFT010000002.1:0-18234 GCA_036379935.1 Solirubrobacteraceae bacterium
TTTACGTTGCGCAACGAGGGGTCGTTGGTTCAGCAGGGCGCGAGTCGGTTGGTCGGTCGTGATGGTGCGCTGCTGGAGAATCGTGGCACCTACACGCTGAACACCGAGCGCTGCTCGGGCTGCTCGTTCGAGCCGGGGCTGGTGGTCGATCCAGACGGTGCGACTCCGCTGCTGCTCAATCGCGGGGTTCTGCAGAAGACGGAGGGTACGGGCATCACGAGCGTCTTTTGGGCGTTTGAGAACCTAGGCACGATCCGCGAGGTGACCGGGAAGTTTTACTTCTACGGACCGCTCGTCCAGGAGGCCCCCGAGGAGGAGGAGTCCTATGGGCCGGGCAACGACGCCGCACCAGATGTCCGCCGCAGCTGCGCTGGCAAGCCGGTCGATTGCGCCAGCGGCAACCAGTTCGAAGTACAGACTGACCTCACCGTCGGCGGCCGAGGCCTCGGGCTTGACCTGCTGCGCACGTATAACTCACGTGCGGCGTCGAGCGAGACCTCGCCAGGACCGTTCGGGTACGGCTGGACCGCGAGCTACAGCGATCGGCTGCTGGTAGAACCCGATCAGCGCCGCGCGACAGTGGTCCAGTCCGACGGCAGCCATGTCATTTTTGGCCTCGGAGACGACGGGTCGATCAGCGCTCCGGACTGGGTACAGGCTACGCTGAAGAAGGAGGAAGATGGGACTTACACCTACACGCTGCCGGATCAGCGAGCATTCACCTTCAGCGCCGCCGGCCGTCTGGTCTCCGAGGCCGACCGCAACGCCAACCGCACGACCATCAGCTACGACGGTGACGGGCACGTCGCGACGATCACTGACCCGGCAGGACGAACACTGACGTATGCCTACGATGGCGACCTCGTCAGCAGCGTGACCGATCCCTCCGGCTTGACCGTCCATTACGACTACGACGCGGGTCAGCTGGTCAGTGTCACGTACGACGGCGACGACCACGCGACATGGATGTTTGGCTACGACGGCTCCCATGAGCTCACCGCGATGGTCGACGCTCGCGGGTACACAACGACGACGGCGTACGACGACCAGCACCGCGCGACGGCTCAGACCGACGCTCTCGGGCGGACGCGGCGCTGGCAGTACTTCACCGACGAGACGCGCGTGACCGAGCCGAACGGCAGCATCACCGATCTGTTCTTCGCGAACGGTCAGCCCACCAAGATCGTGCGTGCCGCAGGCAGCGACGCCGAAACGACGCAGCGGTTCGTCTACGACGGCAACCTGCGGACCGTGGAGGTGACGGACGGCAACGGCCACATCACAACGTTCACCTACGACAGCGAGGGCAATCGCACCAGCGCGGCCGACCCGACCGGCCGCACGACGCGCTGGACCTACAACGCCAGCCACGACCTCACCTCGGCGACGAGCCCGTCCGGGATCAACACGACGATTGAGCGCGACGAGCGAGGGAACCCAACCTCCATCTCGCGCAACTACAGCGACGCGGAGGGCGATCACACTCAGCGGGTCACGATGACCTACGACGAGCGCGGCCAGCTGACGTCGCTAGAGGACCCGCTCGAGCATGCCGCGACATTCGCCTACGACGACGCTGGCAACCAGGTATCGCAGACGAACCCAAGCGGGGAGACGACGACCTCGACCTTCGACGCCAACTCGCGTCTCACGTCGGTGACCTCGCCGGCCGGCAACGAGCCGGGGGCTGACCCGGATGCGCACACCACGACGATCGTGCGCGACAAACTCGGCCGGCCGACAGAGGTGCACGACCCCCTCGGCCACGCGACGCGCACCGTCTACGACGCAAACGGGAACATCACATCGGTAACCGACGGCGCCGGACGCACCACCAGCGCCGACTACGACGCCGCGAACCAGATGGTCGAGGAGACGCTGGGCGACGGCGCGACCCAACAGATCGCCTATGACGCCACCGGTGCCGTGGCATCCAAGACTGACGGGCGCGGCCAGACCACGACCTACACGCGCGACGAGGCGGGCAACCTGACCCGGATCACAGACCCACTCGGCCGCCGCTGGACCAAGACCTACGACACGGCCGGCAACGTCGTCGCCGCGATTGACCCGCTGCAGCGCACGACGACCTACACCTACGACGACGCCGACCGGCCGACCAAGATCAACTATCCGGCGCCCGATGCCAGCGAGGTCACCTACGGGTACGACGACGACGGCCGCCGGGCGACCATGACCGATGACCAGGGCCAGGCGACCTACACCTACGATGGCCTGGGCCGACTCACGCGGACCACCAGCTCTGCCGGCGATGAAGTCACATACGGCTATGACCTCGCTGACCACCGCACGAGCGTCACCTACCCCAACGGTCACAGCGTCGGCACGGACTACGACGCCTCGGGCCGCGTGACGGCGATCACCGATTGGCTCGGCAACACCACCGCCTTCGATTACGACATCGACTCCAACCTCAGGCGGACAACCTTCCCGACGAGCCCGGTCACCAGCGACAGCTACGAGCACGACGCCGTCGGACAACTTACGAGCATCACCCTGGGCGAGAACGAAGATGACCCCGCTCAGCTGAGCTACCGCTACAACGACGCGGGGGATCTCACCTCGCTGACCAGCACCGGCCTTCCCGGCGACACCTCGCACACCTACGACTACGACCAGGCGGGCCGGCTCGCAAAGGATGGAATCAACGAGCTGGCGTACGACCTTGCCGGCAACATCACCACGCTGGCCAACGGAGCCCAGCTGTCATACGACGCCGCCGGCCAGCTCACCGGTGCGACCACGTCCGACGGTGATATCGCGTTCGCCTTCGATCCCGATGGCCGGCGCACCGCACAGACCGGCCCCGGCGGCTCCGCCACCAGCTACGGCTATGACGGCGCTGGGAACCTCACCTCCGTGAACCCGCCGAACCACGACCCGATCACCTACCGCTACGACGGCGACGGTCTCCGCACTGAAACACGCAACGGCGATCAGGTCACCGACTTCGCGTGGGACACCGCGACGGGGAACATCCTCACCGAGAACGACACCAGCTACATCTACGACCCCGACGGGCTGCCGCTCGAAGAGATCGGCGGCGACGACGTCGCGCGCTTCTACCACCACGACAGGCTCGGAAGTACCCGCACCATCACCGACCACGCCGGCCATCGCGTCGCCGCGCAAACCTTCAACGCTGCGGGCAACGTCATTGCCTCGAGCGGCGACGGCCGGATCGCCTTTGGCTTTGCGGGCCAGTACAGCGACCCGGATACCGGGCTCATCTACATGCGCGCCCGCTATTACGATCCGTCCACCGCGCAATTCCTCAGCCGCGACGTGCTCGAGGATCTCACGCTGCAACCGTACGCCTACGCTGGCGACGACCCGGTCAATGCGGTCGATCCGACCGGGCTTCTCTCGGTTCACATCGGCTTGCCGTCGCTTGAGGATGCCAGCAACGTCGCCGCCGGCTTCGGCGATCTCGCCAGCTTTGGTCTCACGCGCAAGATCCGCGAAGCCCTCGGGGTCGACAACGTCGACTACTGCTCCGCCGCGTACGGCGCGGGCGGAATCGGCGGTGCGGCCATCGCGCTGGCCATCCCAACCGAACGACTTCTCGGAGCCGGCATCAACCTGGCGCGCGGCGCACGGGCCGCAAAGGAGGCCAAGGGACTCGACGGCGCGTTTACGACGTTCGAGCGCGACGCGTCCGGGCGGGTCAAGAAATACACGACGTATGCCCGGTCGGACCCACGCGATCCCGTGCCGTTCAGGCCGGTCAAGCGGTTCGATCGGGACGGGAAGCCACACTTCAACAAGGTCACAGGCGAGTATGTCCCAACCCCGCACGTCCACGATCCGACAGCACCGGGTGGCGTGCGCCCGCCGCGGCCCGACGAGATACCGCGATGAACCCCACCACGAGTGACCTCGAATGGCTTTCCGGCTGGTATGCCGAGCAGTGCAACGGCGAGTGGGAGCACGAGTTTGGTGTCGCGATTGGGACGCTTGACAATCCAGGCTGGTCGTTTCGGGTCGACCTGACAGGTACGCCGCTCGCCGAACGGTCCTTGTCTCCGGAGGAGATCGAGGCACCGGACCACTGGCTGCGCCTGTGGAAAGAGGATTCGCCGCCCGTCTTTCACGCCGCTGGATCTCCCTCAACCCTGGCTGAGATGATTGCGCGATTTCGCGCCTGGGCATCGGGTGACCGGCCGCACGACGGGCGCCCGTGACTGACGCGATTGGTCGCCCTTGGCCGGGATCGTCGCCGTGTGGGGTCGATCGCGGTTTTCCAGCGCGAACGGGCGGGACGCCGGCCGAGGCACGGGCCTGTCGAGCTGCGCGCTTGCGGCGTCGAGGCTTCTCGCCGCCGCCGAGCTCACCGACGTGGCCGTCAGCGAGCCGCGGTGCCGCTGCGCGTCGGGTCCTTCGAGGAATGGTGGCGACGGACAAGGGCGCTCGCCGGGCCGCTGTCGCAGATCCTCTCGTCGCTGCCCGAGGAGGCGCAGCTGGCCATAGGCGAGCGCGCGCGAGAGGCGAGCCGCGCCTACTCGACCCCCGCCGGGCTCAAGCTCTCCGGCGTCGCGCCAGGAAGTGCATGCCACCGAGGTGGGCCGGCTCCTCGTCGCGTGCGGCTCGGCGTGTTCTACACGGCGGCGGCGCACCTGTCGCCCGAGCTGCGGGCGCGCGTGGAGCTCGCCTATCCCGACATCCTCGTCGACGGCCACCTCGCCGACCGCACGGATGCCTTCGCCGGGCTGATGGCCGGGGTGCTGGACATGGCGATCGTCTTCGAGCACGCCTTCGAGCCGAACCCGGCGCCGCCGGAGGTCGAGATCGTCCCGCTCTTCGACGAGCCGCTGCGCGTGATCCTGCCGCCGGGCCACCGTCTCGCGCGCCGCCGGCGGGTCCGCGTGGCGGACCTGGCCCAGGACACGTGGATCCGGGCCCACGATGGGTCGGCGGCTCGGCTTGTCGACCACGTCCTGCGCACGTCCGGGATCGCGCCGCCGATCGTCCGCGCCGGCCGCGGCGACGAGCCGGTCGACTCGCAGGGCCTGGTGGCGGCGGGGATGGGGATCACGGTGACCCACTCCCTCGGTGTGTGGATGAGCCGCTCGGACATCCTCGTGCGGCGGCTGACCGAGGGCCCGGTGCGCCACGTGCAGGCGGCCCTGCTGCGCGACCGTCGCGCCCCCGCCACCCTCGCCGTGCTCGAGCTGCTCCGCGAGCTCACGCGCGAGCACGCGCAGCGCTACGACGCCGAGCTGCAGACGCGCAAGCGGCGCGCCCGTCAGGGTGTGCGCGGACCCGCGGACGGGTAGGGCATTCCGATCAGCGTCAGGCCAGGGCGCACCGGGCGGCGGGGGCAGGCAGGGGCTCGGCGGCCGTGGCCGAAATGAGCTGGAAGAGGACGTCCACACTTTTTCGATGGGCCGATGGACGCGTGTCCGACGGGCATGCGGAGAGCGGGAGACGCCGTTGAGTTCGAGGAAGAGCAGGAGTTTTGCGCTGCGACGCAGCACCGGCGGGCGTTCGCTAGCGTGTCGCCCTCGCCCGTCGGTCAAGAACGCGGTGGCGATGCCGATGAGGGGGTCAATCGGTCGGTACGCCATGGTGATCGAACCGGGCCGATGACTCCTGCATGACCCTTCATCTCGGCATCCTGCTGGCGCTCATGTGCGCCTTCGCCTCGAATCTCGGCTTCTTCTTCAAGCACCGGGGCGCGTGCGAGGCGTGCTCGGTCGACATCCGCCACCCGCTGCGCTCGGCCGCGTCGCTGTGGCAGTCGCGCTGGTTCGCCATCGGCATGGGCGTCGGAAGCGTGGGCTGGGCGCTGCACGTCGCGGCCATCTCGCTGGCTCCGCTCTCGGTCGTCCAGGTCGTCCTCTCCGGCGGTGTCGTCCTGATCGCGGTCATGGCCGATCGCATCTTCGGCTTCGAGGTCGGGCGCCGGCAGTGGTGGGGCCTCGCCTTCACGGCGCTCGGGCTCGTCCTGCTCGGCCTGACGATGCCCCAGCCGCACGGCTCGCATTCGACCTTCTCGCTGGCCGCCATGGTCACCTTCGAGGGCGCCCTGTTCGGCATGGGCGGCCTGCTCATCCTCGGCCCGCGGGCCGGCGCGCCCGCCCAGCACCACGGCGTCATGCTCGCCGCCGCGTCGGGCATCCTCTTCGGCGTCTGCAACGTGGCGGTCAAGGCCCTCACCGGGCTCGTCGGCCACGAGGGTGTGCTCGGCCTCGTCAGCCCGTGGCTCATCGTCGCCGCGGCCGGGTCGGCCACCGCGTTCTACGCCTCGGCCAAGAGCCTGCAGGACGGCCAGGCCGTCGAGGTCATCGCCATCACGGGCACCGCCGCCAACATCGCGTGCATCGCGGGCGGGATCATCGTCTTCGGCGATCCCATGCCCGGCACCGCCCTCGGCGTCTGCGTCCAAGCCTTCGCCTTCCTGCTCGTGATCGTCGCCTCGGCGCTCACGCCGGCGCCCGTGCGCTCGGCGCAGCGCGTCGCCGCGACCGCCTGAGCCCACTTCGCCGCTCCGGACAACGATCCTGGCCGCGCGCGCCTTGCGGGCGGCCCATCGCCCCGATAGCGTTGTCCAATCCGCTCAAGGCAGTGACGGATTGGAGAACACGGCATGGCGACGACGACAGCTTCCGCGACCACGGCGACCCTGCAGGAGCTGGCGCAGCGCCATCTCTGGCTGCACTTCAGCCGCATGGGCGGCTACGGCGGGGACCACGAGATCCCCATCATCGCCCGTGGCGACGGCTGCTACGTCTGGGACGAGCACGGCAAGCGCTACCTCGACGCCCTCAGCGCCCTGTTCTGCGTGAACATCGGCCACGGCCGCCAGGACGTCGCGCAGGCCGGCGCCGACCAGGCCCGCGAGCTGGGGTTCTTCACCAACTGGTCCTACGCGCACCCGCGCGCGATCGAGCTCGCCGCGCGCATCGCCTCCCTCGCTCCCGGCGACCTCAACCGCGTCTTCTTCACCAGCGGCGGCTCGGAGGCCGTGGAGTCGGCCCTCAAGCTGGCGCGCCAGTACCACAAGCTCACCGGCGCGCCCAACAAGACCAAGGTCATCGCCCGCGAGGTGGCCTACCACGGCGCCACGCTCGGCGCTCTGACCGCCACGGGGATCCCGGGCATGCGCGCGCCCTTCGAGCCGTTCACGCCCGGCGGTTGCCACGTCCCCAACACCAACCTCTACCGCCTGGCCCCCGGCTACGGCGTGGAGAACCTCGCCGAGTCGATCGCCCGGCGCATCGAGTTCGAGGGGCCGCAGACGGTCGCCGCCGTCATCCTCGAGCCCGTGCAGAACGCCGGCGGCTGCTTCACGCCGCCCGACGGCTACTTCCAGCGCGTGCGCGAGATCTGCGACGAGTACGACGTCCTGCTGATCTCCGACGAGGTCATCTGCTCGTGGGGGCGCCTGGGCCACTACTTCGGCGCCGAGCGCTACGGCTACCAGCCCGACCTCATCACCACGGCCAAGGGCATCACCTCGGCCTACGCGCCGATGGGCGCCGTCATCGCCTCGGACCGCGTCTTCGAGCCGTTCGCCGAGGGCACGGCCTCGTTCCTGCACGGCATCACCTTCGGCGGGCACCCGATCGCCGCCGCGGTGGCCATGGCCAACCTCGACGTCTTCGAGGAGGAGGGCCTGCTCGAGCACGTGCGCGAGAACGAGGGCCACCTGCGCGACATGCTCGAGTCGCTGCGCGACATCGAGATCGTGGGCGACGTGCGCGGCGCCGGCTACTTCCACGCCATCGAGCTGGTCAAGGACCGCGACACGAAGGCCTCGTTCACCAGGGCCGAGGCCGAGACGCTCATCCGCGGCTACCTCTCCGAGGAGCTCTTCCGGCGCGGGCTGATCTGCCGGGCCGACGACCGCGGCGACCCCGTCATCCAGTTCTCGCCGCCGCTCATCGCCGGGCCCGAGCAGTTCGAGGAGATCGAGGCCATCGTCCGGCCGGTGCTCGAGGAGGCGGCGCGCAGGATGCTGCATGGGGGCTGAGCCGTGCTGACGGTCCGCGAGATCCTGGCCGACGTCGACGTCACCCTCCTGGCCGGCGAGGGCAATCTCGACATCCCGGTGCGGTGGGTCCACATCTCCGAGCTGGCCGACCCCACTCCCTGGCTGTCGGGCGGCGAGCTGCTGCTCACCACCGGGATCGGGCTCGACACGCCCAAGCGCCAGCGCGACTACATCGCCACGCTGGCCGACCACGGCCTGGCCGGTCTCGGGCTGGGCACGGGCTTCACGCACGACAAGGTGCCCAAGGCGCTGATCGAGGCCGCGCGCCAGCGCTCGTTCCCCCTCTTCGAGGTCCCCTACGAGCTGCCGTTCATCGCGCTGACCGAGAAGGCCTTCACGCGCCTGGTCAACGAGCAGTACGCGCTGCTGCAGCGGTCGATCGCCGCCCAGGAGCGCCTCCAGCGCATCGTCCTCTCCGAGCGCGGGCTGGGCGCGATCGTCGGTGCCCTGGCCACGGTCATCGGCGGGCCGGCGCTCGTCTTCGACGGCCGCGGCGAGCTCCAGGCCATGCGCACGTTCCGCCGCGAGCTCGACGACGAGGTGGTCGCGGCGCTGGGCGAGGAGCTGCGCGAGCGGGCCCGTCGCGGCGAGGGGACGCCGTTCGTGCCCGGGCACCCCGAGCTGGCGCCGCGCGCCCTCGCGCTGCCGGTGGGGAGCGGGGACGCGCCGGAGCGCGCGGTGCCCGAGGCATGGCTCGTCGCTGCCAAGGACTCCGACGGCCTGGCCGAGATCGACCGGCTCATCCTGCACCAGGCGGTCACCGTCGTCGCGCTGGAGCTGCTGCGCCGGCGCGTGGCCGACTCGACCGAGCGCCGGCTGGCGGGCGACGTGCTCTCCGCCGTCATCGGCGGCGAGCTCGAGGGCTCCGAGCTGGCGCGGCGCCTCGAGCCGTTCGGCCTGGGCGGGCGCGTCACCGCGCTCGTGCTCTCGCCGGCCGAGCGCACGACGCACGAGGCGTGCGAGGCGGCGCTCACCGAGGCGCTGCGGGGCGAGGCGGTGAGCGGGCTCGTCGCGAAGAGCCCCCTGCATCCTCGCCACGTCGTCGCGCTGCTGCCGGGGTTCCTCGATGACGAGCTCTTCGAGCTGGCCGAGCGGGCCGTCGGGCGCGTCGGCGAAGCGCTGGGCGCGCGCCCGGCGGCCGGCGTCGGCCGGGCCGTGCCGGGGGGCCGCGCCCGCGAGTCCTACCACGAGGCGCGCTGCGCCCTGGAGGCACGCGAGCTGGGCGCGGTGCCGGCCAACCACCATGGCAACGGGAAGGGGGGAGGGACCGAGACGGCGGCCGTGGCGACGTACCGCGACCTCGGGTCCTTCCAGCTCCTGCTCTCCCTGCAGGACTCCGATGCGCTGGCGCTCTTCTGCGAGTCGCTGCTGGGGCCGATCGACAGCGGCGAGGGCCACTACGGCGGCGAGCTCATGCGCTCGCTGGAGGCCTTCATCGAGTGCAACGGCCAGTGGGAGGCGGCGGCGCGGCGGCTGTACTGCCATCGCCACACGCTGCGCTACCGCATCCGCAAGGTCGAGGAGCTGACCGGCCGCGACCTGGCCTCCGCGCGCGACCGCATCGAGTTCTGGCTGGCCCTGCGCGGCCGCGAGATCGTCACCCGTCCTTCAACGCACAGCGAGGTCCACCAGTGAAGGTTGGCGTCCCCACCGAGATCAAGGCCGACGAGTACCGGGTGGCGCTGACGCCGTCGGGGGTGCGCGAGCTGTCCGATCGCGGCCACGAGGTCGTGGTGCAGGCCGGGGCGGGCGAGGGGTCGGCGATCTCCGACGCCGACTACGCCGACCAGGGCGCGCGGGTCCTGCCCGACGCCGAGGCGGTGTTCGGCGAGGCCGAGCTCATCGTCAAGGTCAAGGAGCCGCAGCCCGAGGAGGTGGCGCGGCTGGAGCCGCGGCACACGCTGTTCACGTACCTGCACCTGGCGCCCGACCCGGTGCAGACGCGGGGCCTGCTCGACGCGGGCGTCACGGCGATCGCGTACGAGACAGTCGAGGACGCGCGCGGCCGACTGCCGTTGCTGGCGCCGATGAGCGAGGTGGCGGGGAAGATCGCCACGCAGGCGGGGGCCTTCATGCTCGAGAAGCCGCTGGGCGGGCGCGGGCTGCTGCTGGGCGGCGTGCCCGGCGTGGCGGCGGGCAAGGTGATGGTCATCGGCGGCGGCGTCGTGGGCCAGAACGCGGCCGAGATCTCGATCGGGATGGGCGGGGAGACCTACGTCTACGACCGCTCGATCGATCGGCTGCGCGAGCTGGAGGTCCTGCTCAACGGGCGCTGCTCGACGTGCTACGCCTCGACCCTGGAGATCGAGTCGCGCCTGCCCGAGATGGACCTCGTCATCGGCGCGGTGCTGGTCCACGGCGCCAAGGCGCCGCACGTCATCACGCGCGCGCAGCTTCAGCTCATGAAGCGCAACGCGGTGCTGGTCGACGTCTCCATCGACCAGGGCGGCTGCTTCGAGACCTCGCGCCCGACGACCCACTCCGACCCGACCTACGAGGTCGACGGCATCACCCACTACTGCGTGGCCAACATGCCCGGCGCTGTGCCGATCACCTCGACCTGGGCGCTGACCAACGCGACCATGCCCTACCTGATCAGGCTCGCCGACCAGGGCGTGCACCACGCCCTGGGCGCCGATCCCGGGTTCATGCGCGGGCTGAACGTGGCCGCGGGCAGGCTCACGTACGAGCCCGTCGCGCGTGACCAGGGCCTCGAGTACACGCCGGCCGAGGACGCCCTGGCAGCAGTGCCCGCCGCCTGAGCGTGTGCGTACCTGCCCATCTGGGCTGCGCGACGCCCGCAAAATGCGCGTAAAACTGAGGTGCCCCCCTTCGTTCCGACCGCCGCATGGGTAACGCTGGTGACGCAAGGACGCGCGTGTGTGTCGCGTGTCACCGCTCAAGGGGGGAATTGTGCATATACGTAAGGGAGCCGATGTGCTCGGCTCGAAGCGCGGCAGGCTCGCCGCGATCGGGGTGCTGGCGCTCCTTGCGCTCGCCCTTCCGGCCGGCGCCCAGGCGCACACGGCCGCAGCCTCGGTGTCGTGCACCGGAGCGGACTTCACCTTCACGAAGTTCCAGCCGGGCTCGAACACCGTGCACTGGGTGGTGCTGGTGGACAACGTGGTCGCCGCCCAGGGCGACTACGTGCTCGACCAGGCGGGCGGCGCGCAAGGCGCGCTCCACGTGCCGCTCACGATCCACGACACCCATACCGTGACGGCGAACGCGTGGTGGGGTCCCGAGGGGACCGTCAACGAGGAGACGCGTTCGAGTGAGAGCCCGCCGCTGGCGTCCGAGACCGTCGAGTGCGCGCCGGCGCCCGTCGTCGTGCCCTCGCCGGCGCCGGCCCCTGTGGCGGCGGTGAGCGTCGCCGCTCCACCCGCACCCGCGATCCAGGTGGAGGCCGCCCGTGCCACCGCCCCGGCCCGCGTCGCGGGCCTGCACGTGGCGTCCGTGTGCAGCGCGCGCATCGTGCGCGTCGCGGTGAACGGCAGGGCCATGCGCGACGTCACGCTCGCCGTCAACGGACGGCGGGTCAAGACGCTGCGGGTCAGCGCGACGACCCGACACCTGCGCACCAGCGTCCCGGTCCCGCGCAAGAGCCGCGCGCTGATCGTGACGGCGCGCGTGCGCTTCCGCAACGGCGCGCAGGCGCGCACGATCTCGGCGCCCGCGCGCAGGTGCGCGGCGGTGGCGGTCCAGCCGCAGTTCACGGGCTGACCGGGAGCGGCGTCGGCGGCGGCCATGCCCATCGGGCAGGCCGCCGCCGGCGTGCCCCCCAGCCCCGCCCGTGGGCCGCTGCTACCATGCTGCGCCGCATGCCGACCACGAGCCAGCTCGTCCGCAAGGGCCGGACGCCGAAGCCCACGAAGCTCTCCACGCCGGGCCTGAAGTCCGGCAAGGGACGCAAGAAGAAGGTCGCCGCCCCGCAGCGGCGCGGCGTCTGCACGCGCGTCTACACGACCACGCCCAAGAAGCCGAACTCGGCGCTGCGCAAGGTGGCCCGCGTGCGCATCTCGGGCGGCATCGAGGTCACGGCCTACATCCCGGGCGAGGGCCACAACCTGCAGGAGCACTCGGTCGTGCTCGTACGCGGTGGCCGCGTCAAGGACCTGCCGGGCGTGCGCTACAAGGTCGTGCGCGGGACGCTCGATGCCGCCGGCGTCAGCGACCGCAAGAAGGCCCGCTCGCAATACGGCGTGAAGAAGAAGTAGCCCATGCCCCGTCGCGCCGCCGCCCAGGTCCGTCGCATCGAGCCGGACCCCGTCCATCGCTCGCGCATCGTTCAGCAGGTCATCAACAAGGTGATGCTGGACGGCAAGAAGTCGACGGCCGAGCGCATCGTCTACGACGCACTGGCCATCATCGCCGAGCGCTCGGGCAAGGAGCCGGTGGAGGCGCTCGAGCAGTCGATCAAGGCGCTCACGCCCGTCCTCGAGGTGCGCTCCCGCCGCGTGGGCGGCGCCACCTACCAGGTGCCGGTCGAGGTGCCCGCCCCCCGCGCGCGGACCCTCGCCGTGCGCTGGCTGGTCGAGTTCGCCCGCCAGCGCCGCGAGAAGACCATGGCCCAGCGCTTGGCCAACGAGCTCCTCGACGCCCAGCAGCAGCAGGGCGGCGCCTACAAGCGCAAGGACGACATCTACCGCATGGCGCAGGCCAACAAGGCCTTCGCGCATTACCGCTGGTAGCCGGCCCTGCGGCCGCCGGGCGGCGGCTCGCCTACCCCGGCACGGCGTTGGCATCGGTCACCGGTCGTTGACTCGGTGGGGTCCGCGGGCGTATTGGGTTCGGTCATGCTCCGTTCCCGTCTCCGCGCCCGCACCTTGCTCGCCGGCGCGCTCAGCCTCCTGCTCATCGCCGGCGCCCTTGCCGGCCCGTCCTTCGCACACCGCGACAAGTCCAGCACCGGCGGTCATCACCCGGGCCCGTCTGGTCATCGCGTGATCATCATCGGCCACCGTGGCGCCGCGGGGTACCGGCCCGAGCACACGCTTGCCTCCTACGAGCTCGCCGCCCGGATGGGCGCCGACTACGTCGAGCCCGATCTGGTCAGCACCAAGGACCACGTGCTCGTGGCCCGCCACGAGCCGAACATCACCGACACCACCGACGTGGCCGACCACCCAGAGTTCGCCGGCCGCAAGACGACCAAGACCATCGATGGCACGACCCAGACCGGCTGGTTCACCGACGACTTCACGCTCGCCGAGCTCAAGACGCTGCGTGCGAAGGAGCGGCTCCCGCTCGTCCGCCAGCGCAACACGCTCTATGACGGGCGCTACGAGATCCCGACCTTCCAGGAGGTCATCGACCTGGTCAAGCGGCTGTCCAGGGAGCTGCACCGCGACATCGGCATCTACCCCGAGACCAAGCACCCGACGTACTTCCGCGACGAGGGGCTGCCGATCGAGGAGCCGCTCGTGCAGACGCTCAACCGCAATGGCCTCAACCGCCGGGGCGCGAAGGTCTTCGTGCAGTCCTTCGAGATCTCGAACCTCAAGGCGCTCGACAAGGTCCTTCGAGTGCCGCTCGTGCAGTTGCTCGACTCGCCTGCGCTCAGGCCTCCCGACGTGGTGAAGGCCGGCGGAACCACGACCTACGGTGACCTCGCCACGGCCGCCGGTCTGACGGGCATCGCCCGGTACGCCGATGGCGTCGGTCCCTCGAAGGACTACATCATCCCGCGCGACGCCGCGGGCCATTCGCTTCCGCCGACGAGCTTCGTCGCCGACGCGCATGCCGCCGGCCTCGTCGTGCACCCGTACACGTTCCGCAACGAGAACCAGTTCCTGCCGGCGGAGCTGCGCAAGGGAGACCCGGCTGACCCGAACTTCCCCAACCTGTACGGCGACGCCTTCGCCGAGGACGAGATGTTCTTTAAGGTCGGCGTCGACGGCATCTTCACCGACAACGCCGACACCGGAGTCGCCGCGCGCAACGAGAGCGGCTTCTGAGCAGGCCCGCCGGACGCCCCGCGCTCCCTCTCGGCGCGGGACGTCCGGGCGACGCCCGCCCATGGAGCCATGCGGGCGGGCGTGCCGGCCACCGCGGAGCGAGCTCCGCGCGGGCCGCCGCCGTGCCGCGGGGGTGGTGCCGCAGGCGGTACTGCCGGTTGCCTGCACGCTGGCGGCTGCGCGCCCCCATGACAAGCCCGTATACGCGAAGACTGGCGGTTCGGCTAGCCCTCCGATCGGCCAAGAAAGAGCATGAGCCCGCCGGCCGCCAGCAGCAGGACCGCGCCCAGCGTCTCCAGGTAGAAGCCGGCCTGGGGCCCGGCGGAGGCGCCCTCGTAGGCCTCGCCGACGAAGCCGGTCTCGTCGAGATCGGGGACGTCGCCGACGACGACGATGAGTAGGGCCGCCAGGCCGAGCGCGGCCAGCGCGGCCATGGCCGGTCGCGCGCCGCGCAGCGCCCCGACCAGCACGATGGCCGCGAACGCCGCGACGACGATCAGCGCCGGGCCGTGGCGATCCCACCCCGACAGATGCGTATCGTGGCCGGGCACCTTGCTGGTGGTCCCGACGGTGATTCCGATGACCGTGGTGAAGGTGGCCAGGAGCAGGCAGATGAGGCCCGCGGCGGCAACGGCGGCAAGGCCCGCGCGAAGGGCCTTCGCGCTCGAGAGAGGCCGGGGGAAGGTCGCCATGCCTCTGCTATAGTCGGCTGCCGTTCGTCCGGCGGGCGCCCATGCTCTCTGCGCCCACCGCGAGCGGTTTTTCACGCCCGAATGGAGACCCCGAGCACATAGCCCGCTGCCCCGGCATCAGAGCGATTGTGCGCGCGGGCCCGAGGGGCCCGTTCTTTTTGCCCACACCCAGATCTTCGAGCTGATCCATGCCCCGCAAGTACACACTGGAGAACACCCGCAACATCGGGATCATGGCCCACATCGACGCGGGCAAGACGACGACGACCGAGCGGATCCTCTACTACACGGGGCGCACCTACAAGATCGGCGAGGTCCACGAGGGCGCCGCGACGATGGACTGGATGGAGCAGGAGCAGGAGCGCGGCATCACGATCACGTCGGCGGCGACGACCTGCGAGTGGCGCAACCACCGCATCAACATCATCGACACGCCGGGCCACGTGGACTTCACCGTCGAGGTCGAGCGCTCGCTGCGCGTCCTCGACGGCGCCATCGCCCTGTTCGACTCGGTCGCCGGCGTCGAGCCGCAGTCCGAGACCGTCTGGCGCCAGGCCGACAAGTACCACGTCCCGCGCATCGCCTTCATCAACAAGATGGACCGCGTCGGCGCGGACTTCGACATGTCCGTGCGCACGATGACCGAGCGCCTGGGGGCGCACCCGGTGCCCGTGCAGCTGCCGATCGGGGCGGAGGGCGCCTTCCGGGGCATCATCGACCTCGTCGGCATGAAGGCCATCATCTACAAGGACGAGCTCGGCAAGGAGTACGACGTCGTCGACATCCCCGACGACCACGCCGAGATCGCCCGCGCCGCGCGCGAGCATCTGCTCGAGGAGGTCTCCCACTACGACGACGAGCTCGTCGAGCTCATCCTCGAAGAGGCCGAGATTCCCGTCGACAAGCTCAAGGCCGCCATCCGCAAGGCCACGCTCGAGCTCAAGATGACGCCGGTCTTCTGCGGCTCGGCCTTCAAGAACCGCGGCGTCCAGCCGCTGCTCGACGCCGTCCTGGACTACCTGCCCAGCCCGCTCGACGTGCCGCCCATCCACGGGGTCGAGGAGGTCCGCGGCTCCGACGAGCCGCAGGACGCCGTCCGCCCCGCCGAGGACTCGGCGCCCTTCGCCGCGCTCGCGTTCAAGATCATGGCCGACCCGTTCGTCGGCAAGCTCACCTACTTCCGCGTGTACTCCGGCAAGCTCAGCGCCGGCTCGCGCATCCTCAACGTCTCGACCGGTCGCACCGAGCGGATCGGGCGCATCCTCATGATGCACGCCAACGACCGCGAGGAGGTCGACGAGGTCTACGCCGGCGACATCGCCGCCGGCGTCGGCATCAAGCAGGTCGTCACCGGCGACACGCTGGCCGCCCCCGATGCGCCGATCAAGCTCGAGAACATCGACTTCCCCGAGCCCGTCATCAAGGTCGCCGTCGAGCCCAAGACGAAGGCCGACCAGGAGAAGATGTCGATCGCGCTGGGCCGCCTGGCCGAGGAGGACCCGACCTTCCAGGTCGCCACCAACGAGGAGACCGGCCAGACCGAGATCTCCGGCATGGGCGAGCTGCACCTCGAGATCCTCGTCGACCGCATGAAGCGCGAGTTCAACGTCGAGGCCAACGTCGGCAAGCCGCAGGTCTCCTACCGCGAGACGATCCGCGGCACCGCGCACAAGATCGAGGGTCGCCACGTGCGCCAGACCGGTGGCTCGGGCCAGTACGGCATCGTCTACATCGACATCGAGCCCGCGCCGGGCGAGGGCTTCGACTTCGTCTCGTCCATCAAGGGCGGCGCGGTGCCCACCGAGTTCATCCCCGCCGTCGAGAAGGGCGTGGAAGAGGCGCTGCAGAACGGCGTGCGCGCCGGCTATCCGATGGTCGACGTGCGCGTCACCCTCGTGGACGGCAAGTACCACGACACCGACTCGTCGGAGATCGCCTTCAAGATCGCCGGCTCGCTGGCCTTCAAGGCGGCGGCGCTGCGCGCCAAGCCGATCCTGCTCGAGCCGGTCTTCAAGGTCGAGGTCGTCACGCCCGAGGAGTTCCTCGGCGACGTCATCGGCGACCTGTCGCGCCGGCGCGGGCGCCTGGAGGGCCAGGACCGGCGCGGCAACGCGCTGGCCGTCACGGCCTATGTCCCGTTGAGCGAGATGTTCGGCTACGCCACCGACCTGCGGTCCAACACCCAGGGGCGCGCGACCTACACGATGCAGTTCGAGCGCTACGACGAGGTGCCCCCCAACATCGCCGAGCAGGTGGTCGGCGAGCGGTCCGGGGAACCCGTCCCGGCGTAGCGATTTCCAGTACCTTCCAGCGGTTCGAGATTTCAAGAGGAGAAAGGCACAGTGGCTAAGGAGAAGTTCGAGCGGGGCAAGCCGCACGTCAACGTCGGCACGATCGGTCACATCGACCACGGCAAGACGACCCTGACCGCGGCGATCACCAAGGTGCTCGCGGACACGTACGGCGGCCAGGCCCGTTCGTTCGACGAGATCGACAACGCTCCCGAGGAGAAGGAGCGCGGCATCACGATCGCCACGTCGCACGTCGAGTACGAGACGGACAACCGTCACTACGCGCACGTCGACTGCCCGGGCCACGCCGACTACGTCAAGAACATGATCACCGGCGCCGCGCAGATGGACGGCGCGATCCTGGTGGTCTCCGCCGCGGACGGCCCCATGCCCCAGACGCGCGAGCACATCCTGCTCGCCCGCCAGGTCGGCGTGCCGTACATCGTGGTCTTCCTCAACAAGGCCGACATGGTCGACGACGAGGAGCTCCTCGAGCTCGTCGAGGTCGAGGTCCGCGACCTGCTCTCCGAGTACGACTTCCCGGGCGACGACATCCCCTTCATCAAGGGCTCGGCGCTGAAGGCGCTCGAGGGCGACGCCGAGTACACCGCGAAGATCGTGGAGCTCGCCGAGCAGCTCGACACGTACATCCCGGAGCCCGAGCGCGACCTGGACAAGCCGTTCCTGATGCCGGTCGAGGACGTCTTCTCGATCACCGGCCGCGGCACCGTCGCGACCGGCCGTATCGAGCAGGGCATCGTCAACACGGGCGACACGGTGGAGATCGTGGGTATCCACTCCCAGACCTCCAACACGGTCGTCACCGGCGTCGAGATGTTCCGCAAGATCCTCGACCAGGGCCAGGCCGGCGACAACGTCGGCTGCCTGCTGCGAGGCATCAAGCGCGAGGAGATCGAGCGCGGCCAGGTGCTGTGCAAGCCGGGTTCGATCACCCCGCACACCAAGTTCAAGGCCGAGGTGTACGTCCTCAAGAAGGAGGAGGGCGGCCGCCACACCCCGTTCTTCAACGGGTACCGGCCCCAGTTCTACTTCCGCACGACGGACGTGACCGGCGTCGCCAACCTGCCCGAGGGCACGGACATGGTCATGCCGGGCGACAACGTCCAGATGACGGTAGAGCTGATCCAGCCCATCGCCATGGACGCGGGTCTGCGCTTCGCCATCCGCGAGGGCGGCCGCACCGTTGGCTCGGGCGTGGTCACCGAGATCATCAAGTAGTACCAGCGCACTTCGTCAGATACGACCTAGGGGGCGGG
>DASVFT010000003.1:0-24016 GCA_036379935.1 Solirubrobacteraceae bacterium
CTCGGCCTCGAGGAGGAGAGCACCATCGAGGGCGAGCACGGCGAGGTGGTCCACTACCTCAGCGCCGCCGGCGGTGCCCTCGGGCTGCGCCAGTCGCGCGAGGCCGGCGCCGTGGACCGCTACGCGACCGGCCTGCACCACCTCGCCTTCGACGCGCCCTCACGCGAGGTCGTCGACGCGGTCGCGGAGTGGCTACGGGCGGCCGAGGGTGCCGAGATCGAGGGCGGCCCCGGCGAGCGCGCCTACTCCCCCGGCTACTACGCGGTCTTCTTCTTCGACCCGGACGGCATCAAGCTCGAGGTCGTCCACCAGCCGGACTGATCCTCCTCACCGATCCGTGAAGCTCAGCCGCGAAGGACGCTGCCGACAGGCCCCGCTCCAGGCGCTCGGCCATATCCATGGCCGCGGTCGCGGCACGGTGGCGTGTGTCGTGATCGTCGTGCGGCATGCGCGCGACTTCGAGGAGGAGCTCTTCGCCCATGACCCGCAGCAGTCGCTCCAGTGACTCGACCGAGGGCGAGACCTCGCCACGCTCGACTCGCGAGATCCAGGCCTGGCTGGTCCGCGCTCGTACGGCCAGGGCCCGCTGCGACAAGCCGTGACGGGACCGCAGCTGCGCGATCAACTCACCGGCGCTCATATCCGAAAGATATCGCTGGCGATGGACGCGCTACGCGGGGGTGATCGGGTTGTGCTTGCGCGGCCAGTCGCGCGCCTTGCCCGCCGCCAGGGCGAAGCGCTTGACCAGCTCGTCGCGCAGGTCCTCGGGCTGGATGACCGCGTCGACGACGAGCTCGGAGGCCAGGTGCAGGATGTCGATGTCCTCGGCGTACTCGCGGCGCAGCTCCTCGGTGCGCCGCGCGCGCTCGGTGGGGTCCTCGATGGCCTGAAGCTGGTTGTAGAAGACGGCGTTGACCGCCGCCTGAGGGCCCATCACCGCAATCGAGGCGGTGGGCAGGGCCAGGCAGCCGTCGGGGTCGAACGCCGGGCCGGCCATCGCGTACAGGCCGGCGCCGTAGGCCTTGCGCACGATCACGCTGAGCTTGGGCACCGTCGCCTCGCTGACGGCGCTGATCATCTTCGCCCCGTGGCGGATGATCCCCTGCCGCTCGACCGCGGTCCCGATCATGAACCCGGGCACGTCGGCCAGGAACAGCAGCGGGACGTTGAACGCGTTGGCGGTCTGGATGAAGCGCGCCGCCTTGTCGGCCGAGTCGACGAAGAGCACGCCGCCCTTCTGCTTGGGCTGGTTGGCGACGATGGCGATGGCGCGCCCTTCGAGGCGCGCGTAGCCGACCACCAGCTCCTTGGCCCACCGCGGGTGGACTTCGAGGAACGACTCGGCGTCGACCAGGGCCTCGATGAGGGCCTTGATGTCGAACGGCTTGTTCTCGTCGGCCGGGACGAGGTCGCGGATGGCGACGTCGGAGGCGGGCTCCGCGGGCGGCGCCGCGGGCGGCTCCTCCTCCCAGTGCGACGGGAGGTACGACAGGTAGGCCTTCGCGAGGTCGATCCCCTCTTCGTCCGATCGCACGAGCATGTGGCCACACCCGCTCACGCCCGTGTGCATGCGCGCGCCGCCCATCTCCTCGAGCGTCACCTTCTCGCCGATGACCATCTCGGCCATGCGCGGGGAGCCGAGGTACATCGAGGCGTTGCCGTCGCGCATGATGACCACGTCGCAGAAGGCCGGGATGTAGGCGCCGCCGGCGGCGCTGGGCCCGAACAGCACGCAGACCTGCGGCACGACGCCCGAGAGCTTGACCTCGGTGTGGAAGATGCGACCGGCGCCCCGACGACCCGGAAACATCTGGACCTGATCGGTGATGCGCGCACCCGCAGAGTCGACGAGGTAGATCATCGGCACCCGCAGGCTCAGCGCGCGCTCCTGGACCCGGATGATCTTCTCGACCGTCTTGGGTCCCCACGAGCCCGCCTTCACCGTCGGGTCGTTGGCCATCACCGCCACCGCCCGCCCGCCGATCCGCCCGAGGCCGGTCACCACGCCGTCGGCGCCGAGGCCCTCGGGGTGGGCCCAATTTGCCAGGAGCGCCTCCTCGGCGAACGAGTCCGGGTCGAGCAGCCGCGCCACCCGCTCGCGCACCGGCAGCTTGCCCTGCTCGCGCGCCTTCTCGCGATGGCGCTCAGGCCCGCCGGCCAGCGCCCGCTCGAGCGCCTCCTCCAGATCCCCACCCGCGCGCTCGCCGGTCCGTTCCCGACCTCCGCCATCGCCCGCGCTCGCACTCATCGCCACTCATGATCGCGCAGACGGGCGGCGAGCAGGAGAACTCGTAGGCTGTGCGGCGTGACCGACGAGGAGATCCGCGCGCTGATCGCCGAGCTGCCCGAGGTGCAGAACGCCGTGCGCGCGCCGCGGGGCTACGTGGTCAAGGGCCGGCCGGACGCTCGCGGCGCGGCGGATGCCGGGACCGATCTGGCGGCGCTCGATGCGTGGGTGACCGCTCGCGGCGGGGCGCTTCGCACCGGTCGCGCGCCGAGCGCGAGCGGGCTTGGGCCGGGCCGGCGTGTCGCGCCCCCGCCGTCGGCGCCGCAGCGCTTCTACGTGCTGCCGCCCGCCGCGCTGGCTGAGTGAACGACCAGGTGCAGGATCATCAGCGCCGACCGTGGGAAAACGCCCCGGCTCAGCTGAGCGTTCGCTGAGGGCCGCTCGTCAGGCGCGGCCGCGCGCTGCCCACGCTCGCGCGGTCAGGGTCGACGGGCCGTCACCCAGCAGCCGTCGACACCGCTCGCGCAGCTCGAGGCGATCGTCGTCGTCGAGTCCGGCCACGTAGAGCCCCGCGGGTCCCACGCCGAGCGTGAAGGGCTCCCACCACTCCTCGAAGCTCGCGTGCTCGGCGCGCACGGACAGCGCGGCGTCTTGCACGTCGGCGAGCCCCGCGGCCTCGAACAGCTCCGCGAGCTGGCCCTCCCGCGCGCCCTGCTGAGCCGACTCGTCGCGCGCGCCGGGGTCGGTTTCCCGCACCGCCTCCCAGAACGCCGACAGCGGTGTCTGGCCGCCCGCGTGGTCCCAGACGCAGGCCGCGACGATGCCGCCGTCGCGCGTCACGCGCCTCATCTCGCCCAGCCCCGCGACCGGATCGCTCATGAAGGAGACGACCAGCTGCGCGAGCGCGACGTCGAAGGCGCCGTCGTCGAAGGGAAGGTCCTCGGCGCCCGCCACGGCCACCTCGACACCGTCGTGGCGCCGGCGCGCGGCTTGCACGAACGGCTCTGACGGGTCGGCGGCCGCTACGGCGTCGGCTCCGAGGCGTGCCACGAGCTCGGAGGTCAGCGCTCCCGGCCCGCAGCCGACGTCGAGCGCCCGTTGACCCGCACGCACCTCGGCGAAGTCCGCCAGTTGCGGGCCGAGCGGCTGCGAGTACCTGCCCATGAAGCGGTCGTATGCGTCCGCGGCGACGTCGAAGCTCATGGCCGGACTCTATGCCCAGCACGCGACCGGAGGCCTCCTTGCATCGAGCGTCGCTCAGCGGTTATTGATCCGGTGCGACGATGGCCGCGCGCCTCGCTACCCGCTCCGCGTTCTTCCTGGTGCTCGCCGCGCTGGTGGTCATCGCCCTCGTGGCGTTGCTGCGCGGCGGCGACCTGCAGGCGGCGTGCACCGAGGCCAAGGACCTGCGCGACGCGCGGCTGCTGACCGCCTCGCGTCAGCTGTACCTCGAGGTCCGGAACGCCGATGACAACGAGGGCTGCGCCATCGACGGCCTCAAGGACGTCGCTCACCGCGAGCGCGTGCGTGACCTCGCCCTCATGCGCGCACGCGCCTACCGGCGCGCCGCGCAGCTCAAGAGGAGCGAGCCGCTCAGAGGCGCACGGCGCACAGCGTACTTCCGCGCGCTGCGCTCGTACATCACGGCCCTCAGGCGCGACAGCCAAGCCGCGGGGGCCACGGCCGCGTTGCGCAAGCTGGTCAGCGGACAGCTCGGCCCTGCCTCGCTCCCCGGCTTCGAGCGCCGATGTGCCCTCGGCACGCGCCTCACGAAGGCCGGCCTTCTGCCCGAGGCGAATGCCGTCTACGCGACCGCCCTGCGGTCCGGAAAGCGGCCTGCGGCGCTGACGAACCGGGGTTGTCGAAGCGGCTTGAAGCTGCTTCGACAGCGTCGCGCGC
This sequence comes from Solirubrobacteraceae bacterium, assembly GCA_036379935.1. Lineage (GTDB taxonomy): Bacteria > Actinomycetota > Thermoleophilia > Solirubrobacterales > Solirubrobacteraceae > JAOPZW01. Next base: position 4,127 of record DASVFT010000003.1, read on the forward strand.
ACGCGCTCCAAGCATGGCGCGAAGGCCAGGCGGCTGAGCGCCTCGGAGACGACGACGCCGCGCGCTCCAGCTACATCGACGCCCTCCAGCTCGACTCCTCGCTGGCCAGCGCCGCCGCAGGGCGCATACGAGTCGGATCCCACTCGGTCGACAGCGGCGTCGCGCACGCCATCGGCACAAAGGTCAGCGAGTGGTCGGAATGGGTGAAGGGAGCGGCGGGATGGGTCGGCGACCGGCCCGCCGCCGTCGTCGTCGGGGCCACCGCGCTCGCCGCCCTGGCTCTTGCCGCCCTCTGGCTCTTCTACTGGCTCATTTCACGGCGGCAACTGCGCGGTCTGCGGCGGACTCTGACGTGGTGGCCGCTGCGCCGATTCACCGAGACAACCGCTGACGTCGCCCCCGTGCCGAGTGGGGACGGCATGAGCTCCGTGCTTGTCGGCGTCTTGCTGGTCCCGTCGACCGCCGGCAACTACGGACCCGACGTGCAGCCGCCGCCACAGGACATCCTGGGCGAGGCCGCCAAGGGCGTCGTGGCCCAGCTTCCCCAGCTCGCCGGCCTGGCCGCGGTCCTCACGGCCGCCCGTCGCCTCGTCCCGCGGCGCCGCTTCGCCGTGCGCGGCGAGCTCATCCCCAAGGGCCCGCGCGGTGTCGGGCTCGCCGTCCACATCTCCGACTGGCGAGGGCGCCGAACGCAATCCAAGACGTTCTGGAAGGACCAGTGGGCGCCGGGGGCAGCGGACGACGATCAGGCGAAGTACCACCTGGCCGAAGCCGCCGGCTGGTGGGTCCGAGCGAGGCTCGACGCGTGAGGGCGTCGCCACAAGACTGGGAGACGGCGGCGCACTTCAGCCTCGGAGGGCGGTTGATGCGCGCCGGTGACTTCGTTCACGCGAAGGTTCATTTCGCCAAGGCGGTCGAGCGAACGCCCAACAGCGCGGCGGCCCTGCACAACCTCGGACTGGCCGAGGCCCGCCTGGAGGCCTACACGCCGGCGGTCTACTACCTGCGCGAAGCACTGGAGCTCGCGCGCGTCGACCGCGACGAACGCCAGGAGCTGGCCGCCCTCTACAACCTCGCCCTCGCGCTGCGCTCGCAGGGCGAGGAACGATCGAAGACGCCGCCACGACTCGGCCAGGTCCGCAAGGACGCATGGCCGCCTGAGGCGCAGGCCCACGCTCTCGAGCTCGCCCGTCGCGTGCTCTCGCTGCCCGAGGACGACGCGATGCGCGCGTCCGCGCTGCTCCTGACGGCGGGCATCATCCGCCGGCGCAATCAACAGCTCACCGATGCGGCGGCATACGCCGCGATCGTCGAGGACGAGCCTCCCGAGGTCGAGGCCGTACGGCGGGCGTTGGGCGAGGGCACGTCAGGCCCTGCTGACGACGCGCCCATCCTGCTCGAACGGTTCGTGAGCACGGGAGCCGCGCGCAAGGACCTGCGGGTTCGGTACAACCACGCGTGCTACCTCGCCGGTCTGGGCAGCGACACCAGCGACGCACTCCTACGCGAGCCGCTGTGGACCGAAGCCATCGAAGAGCTCGACCTGGCGCTGGCCGACGGCTCTCTCGTGGCGCTGGCGCTGGTCGACCCGGCCCTCGCGACGCTGCTGTCGCTCGCGCCCCGCGCCCGCGAGGTCGTCGGTCGCCACAGCGGCGACGTCACGCCTGCGACGGCGGTTGCCGGGCTGTCGCTGCTCGACGTCGTCGGCCCGTCGGGCGCAGACCGCCTTGCGGCGGCGGGCATCACCGATGCGCTCACCCTCGTGCAGCGCACGGGCGACGAAGCGGCGGCCGGAGAGCTCGCCGAGCGCCTCGACGTCCCCGTCGCCGAGATCGCGACATGGGCGGCGGCCGGCCGACTCGTCGTGGCGCTCGGCATAGCGCCCGAGCACGCAAACCTCCTGATCGCCGCCGGCTTCGGCGATCTCGAGCGGATCGCCCACGCCGACCCAAGCTTCCTGCTCGGCGCGATCGCCGAGGTCAACGCCCGCCGCTCCCTCGTTCCGACCTTGCCCGAGCTCTGGACGGTCCGCCTGTGGATCTGGCGCGCCGAGAGGTTCCGAGACCCGGGCTGGCCGCCCGACCGCCACGGCGGCCCGTCGTAGCGGACCAGCGACACCGTGCCCGTCGGCCCTGCCCCCCAAGACGCGCTCCACTCAGCGGCGCGTCTCCCGCCGGAGGCGCCGCTGTCTATTGTGCCTCCGTGCCGGGCGTGCTGCTTGTCGCCGCGACCGAGGGCGAGCTCTCCCCGGTGGAGGGTGCCGACCAGCTTGTCTGCGGCATCGGACCGGTGGAATCGGCGCTCGCCACGGCCCGCGCTCTCGCGCGACGCCCGTACGAGGCCGTGCTTCATGTCGGCATCGCGGGCGCGAAGAGCCTGACGCCGGGGACGATCGTGATCGGTACGGAGGCGGTCTACTGCGATGTCATCGACGCAAACGCCACGCTGCCGCGCGTGGATCGGATCGGTGCCGCGCCCGGGTTGCTTGCCCGCGTACGCCAGCTTCTTCCGGAGGCCCCGGCGATGCCGATCGCCACGTGCGCTCGCGTCGGTGGCGGCGAGCTGTGCGAGGTCGAGGCGATGGAAGGCTTCGGTGTGCTGCGCGCCGCCGGATTGGCCGGAGTGCCGGCGATCGAGGTCCGCGTCATCTCGAACGCCGTCCGCCACGCTGACCGGTCGCTCTGGGCCATCGAGCACGCCCTCACGACGCTCAGGCAGGCACTTCCGGGGCTCGCTACCGCCGTCGCCCACACCGTCCACGAGTCCTAGCGCGCGCGAAGCGCGTCGACGTCGGCCGCCGGCCGACCAGCGTCACCGCTACTCGGTTGCATTGATGTGCGGGATCGGGTTAGCGTCGCGAGGTTGGACGTCTACGAACCTTCCATGATCGGAGTCGATGCGATGTCCGCCGCAGCCGCAACCTCGCCCGAGCAGACGGTCACCGAGCTGTTCGATGCGTTCGATACGTTGGACATCGACGCGGTCGAGGCGCTGTTCGACGAGGAGCCGCAGGGGGTCGACGAGCTGAGCGGTGGTTGGCGCCGCGGGCGCGAAGCCCTGCACGGCTATCTGTCCGAGGTGACCAGTGCCGGGCTGTCCGACGTGCAGTCGAACGTCTCCGACGTGCACACGACCGAGTGGGGCGACGCCGCGATCGTCACGCTCGTGCTGGACCAGACGTACACCATCGGCGGCGAGCGTCAGTCAATCCATGCGCCGAGCACGATCGTGCTGCGCCGGCGCGACCACCGTTGGCTTGTCGCGCTGGTTCACACGGTCCCCGTCCCGGACCAGGACTGAGTCGCGTAGCGTCGCCCAGCGACGAACGACCACGTCACAAGCGCGAACCGCGCGGAAAGGTCGGGATCCCATGGCCCTCGGGTTCTACTTCAGCCCCAGCGGGTTCACTCCGGAGCTCTACGACGAGGCGATCAGGCGGCTCGAAGCCGCCGGCGCCGGAGCGCCCGAGGGGCGCATCAACCATTTCGCCATCGAGACGAGCGACGGCATGCGCGTGTTCGACGTCTGGGAGTCCCAGGAGGCGTTCGAGGCGTTCGGCGCGACGCTCATCCCGATCCTGAACGAGATGGGCACCGACCCCGGCGAGCCGACGGTGGGGCGCCTGCACAACGTGATCGACGGGTGACGGAGCGGAGCTATCCGCCGCGCCACTCGACCGGGCCCGCGACCAGCGTGTGGCTTCCGAGCGGCCGCCCCAGCATGTCGCGAGCGGCGCGTGCGGCCTCGAGCAGCCGCTCGAGGTCGATCCCGGTCTCGATCCCCATCTCGTGCAGCATCGAGACGAGATCCTCGGTCGCGATGTTGCCCGTCGCGCCGGCGGGCACCGGGCAGCCGCCGAGCTCGCCGAAGGACGACTCGAACGAGTCGACGCCCGACTCCAGAGCCGCGAGCACGTTGGCCAGCCCCTGCCCCCGCGTGTTGTGGAAGTGGGCGGTGAGCTCGACGTCGCGGCCCACCTGAGCGCGGGCCTGATCGAAGAACGCACGCACCTGCAGCGGGTTGGACATGCCCGTGGTGTCGCCGAACCCGATCTCCTGCGCTCCCGCATCGATGAGCCGCCGCGCGATCCCCAGCACGCGCTCGGGCGGCACGTGGCCCTCGTACGGGCAGCCGAAGGCGACCGAGATGACGCCCTCGCATCGCAGACCCTCCCCGCGGGCGCGACCGAGCACGACCTCCAGCCCGCGCAGCGACTCCTCGATCGAGCGGTTGACGTTCTTGCGGTTGTGGGTCTCCGAGGCCGACAGGAAGACGTTGACCTCGTGGAAGCGCGAGCGCTGGCGCAGCGCGTCGTCGAGGCCGCGCTCGTTGGGGATCAGGACCGAGACCGACACGCCCTCGGGCACGTCGATGCGCGCCAGCACCTCCGAGGCGTCGGCCAGCTGCGGGATCACGTCCGCGCGCACGAAGCTCGTGGCCTCGATCCGTTGGACCCCCGTCGAAGCGAGCGCGTCGATCAGCCGGACCTTGTCGTCGGTGGCGATGACCTCCGGCTCGTTCTGGAAGCCGTCGCGCGGACCGACCTCGCGGATGCGGACGCTTTCGGGAAGCTGGCTCACGACGACCTGAACATATACTCGCCGCCCTTGAGCGAGCCCATCGCGATCATCGGCGGCACCGGCGCCCTGGGCTTCGGCTTGGCCCTGCGCTGGGGCCGCGCCGGCGTCCCGATCGTGATCGGATCGCGCGATCCGGCCCGCGCCGCCGAGGCGGTGCAACGCGCGCGCACGGCCGTCCCCGACGCACCCTTCTTGGGCTACGAGAACGCCGAGGCGGCCGCCAAGGCCGAGGTCGTCGTCCTCACCGTGCCCTTCCGCAGTCAGTCCGAGACCCTCGCCAACCTCAAGGGCGTGCTCCAGCCCCATCAGCTCGTCGTCGACACCACCGTGCCGCTCGCCGCCGCCGTCTCCGGCCGCGCCACGCGCACCCTCGGCGTGTGGCAGGGCTCGGCCGCCCAGCAGGCCCAGGAGATGGTCCCCGACGGCGTGCGCGTGGTCAGCGCGCTGCACACCGTGAGCGCCGCCGCGTGCGCCAACCTCGAGCACGACCTCGACGAGGACGTCCTCGTGTGCGGCGACGACCGCGAGGACAAGGAGCGCGTCATGGCCATCATCGAGCGCATCGAAGGCCTGCGGCCCGTCGACGCCGGCCGGCTGGAGATGGCCCGCATCGCCGAGTCCCTGACCGCGCTGCTCATCTCGATCAACGTGCGCCACAAGACGCACGCCGGGATCAAGATCACCGGGGTGTAGATGGTCGTCGTGCTGGCCGGTGGAACGGGCGGTGCCAAGCTCGCCCGCGGCATGCTCGACGTGGTCGGCGCCGAGCTGACGGTCGTGGCCAACACCGCCGACGACGTCGAGATCTACGGCGCCTACGTCTCCCCCGACCCCGACCTGTGCGCGTTCTGGCTCGCCGACCGCATCGACGAGCGCGGCTGGGGCCTGCGCGACGACAGCTTCCACGCCATGGAGCAGCTCCGAGAGCTCGGCGTCGACGTCTGGTTCGAGCTCGGCGACCGCGATCTGGCCATCGGCCTGCGCCGCGCCGAGCGCCTGCGCGACGGCGCCACCCTCACCGAGGCGATCGCCGAGCTCACCAAGGGGCTGGGCCTGCCCGCGCGCGTGCTGCCCATGAGCGACCAGCCCGTGCGCACACGCGTGCTCGCCCGCGGGCGCTGGCTCGGATTCCAGGAGTTCATGATCCGCGAGCGCGCCGAAGGACCCGTGGACGGCGTGGAGTTGCAGGGCATCGAGGCCGCCCGCGCGCCCGAGGCGGTGCTCGAGGCCATCGCGGGGGCGCGCGCGATCGTCATCGGCCCGTCCAACCCGGTCATCTCGATCCGCCCGATCCTCGACGTCCCGGGCATCGCGGCCGCGCTCCGGGCGACGGACGCGCCGGTCGTCGCCGTCTCGCCCATCGTCGGCGGCCAGGTCCTCAAGGGCCCGACGGACGACTTCATGGCGTGGGCGGGACTGCCCCTGAGCGCCGCCGGCGTGGCGGGCGCCTACGCCCCGCTGATCGACGGCATCGTCGCCGACGAGCCCGTCGAGGAGGGCGAGGTGGTGGCGCTGCAGGCCGACACGCGCATGGACGACGCGGCGGCGCGACGGCGCGTGGCCGCCGAGGTGCTCGACTTCGCGGAGGGCCTTCGATGAGGACGTGCGCCGTGCTGCCGATCAAGCGCTTCGACGACGCCAAGCAGCGCCTGGACAAGGCGCTGGACGCCGGCAGCCGGCGGGCGCTGGCCGAGGCCATGCTCACCGACGTGCTGCACGCCCTGCGCCGCGCCACCCGCATCGACATGGTGGTCGTCGTCACCGGCGAGCGCGGCGCCGAGGCGCTGGCCCGCGCCTACGAGGCCCACGCCATCCCGGATGACGATCGCGGCCACTCGCACGCCGCCCGCTCCGGCATCGACTGGGCGACGGAGAACGGGTTCGAGCGCGTGCTGCTCGTCCCCGGCGACTGTCCCGCGCTCGACGCCGGCGAGGTGGACGACCTCGTCCTCGGCGGCATGAGCGCACCCGACGTCGTCATCGTCCCCGATCGCCACGGCACCGGCACCAACGCGCTGCTCCTCGCGCCGCCCGACGTCATCGCGCCGAGCTTCGGTCCCGGCAGCCGCGAGCGCCACGAGGAGGGCGCGCGCCAGGCCGAGGCGCGGTCGCGGATCGCCACGCCGCGCTCGCTCGTGCTCGACGTCGACACCGCCGACGACCTCGCCGCCCTGCGCGCCGCCCTCGACGCGCGCACCGGCGGCGCGGCGCACACGCGGGGCCTGCTGGCGCGCATGGTCCTCCCACCGACGACGCGCCCGTGACGCGCCTGGAGGCCTTCGCGGTGCCGGACCTGCCCGAGGTCCGGCCTGGCGACGACCTCGGCGTCCTGCTCGGCGCGGCGGCCTACGAGCCCGGCGACGTGCTGGTGGTCGCCCACAAGGTCGTCTCCAAGGCCGAGGGCGCGCTGCGCCGGCTCGACGAGGTGACGGTCTCGGAGCGCGCAGCCACCCTGGCACGCGAGCACGGCAAGGACCCGCGCCACGTCCAGGTCATCCTCGACGAGTCGCTCGCCGTCATGCGCGCCGAGCGCGGCGTGCTCATCTGCCGCACCCGCCACGGCTTCGTGTGCGCCAACGCCGGCGTCGATGCCTCCAACGCCCCGGCGGCCGGCACGGTGGTCACCCTCCCGCGCGACCCCGACGCCAGCGCCCGCGCGCTGCGGTCGGCTCTGGCCACCCGCCCCGCGGTCGTCATCGCCGACTCCTTCGGCCGCGCCTGGCGTCACGGCCAGTGCGACGTCGCCATCGGCATCGCGGGCCTGACCGTGCTCGACGACTGGCGTGGTCGCCGCGACACCGCCGGCCTCGAGCTACGGGCCACCGCGATCGCGGTGGCCGACGAGGCAGCCGCGGCCGCCGACCTCGTCCGCGACAAAGCCTCGCGCGAGCCCGCCGTCGTCGTCCGCGGCCTGGCCCGCTTCGTCACCGACGAGGACGGCCCCGGCGCCGCGGCGCTCGTGCGCCCGGTCGACGAGGACCTCTTCACCTGAGGCCCGGCGCGGCGCTACGCGCCGACGCGCACCACGCGCTGCCGGCGCACCCCGCCGGGCGTCTCGACTTCGACCTCGTCGCCGGGGCGCCGGCCCATGAGGGCCTTCGCCATGGGCGACTCGGCCGACAGCTTCCCGGCGCGCACGTCGGCCTCGGTGGCTCCGACCAGCGTCCACGTCGCCTCCCGGCCGGAGTCGGCGTCGGCCACGGTGACCGTCGTGCCGAAGGCGACCACGTCGCTGGCCACGGGCGTCTGCACCACGCGCGCGTTGCGCAGGCGCTCGGTCAGGCGCGCGATCTTCGTCTCCAGGTGGGCCTGGTCCTCCTTGGCGATGTGGTACTCGGCGTTCTCCGAGAGGTCGCCCAGCTCGCGGGCGACCTTGATGCGCTGCGCGATGTCGCGCCGGGCGTCGCCTTCGAGGCGCTCCACCTCGGCCTTGAGCGCCTCGAGGCCCTCGGGGGTGATCGCTTCTCCGTTGCTCATCGGACTCATTGTGGCGGGCCGGCGGCCGCGGCCGCCCGCACGTCGGCCAGGCGCGGCGTCTCGCCGAAGCCCTGCAGCCACCACGTCGTGCCCGCGCCGGCCAGCTCGGCCAGGCGCTCGGGGCCGGGACGCTCGTGGTTGGTGACGACCAGGTCGAACGGGCCCGCGTCCGCGGGGCGGTGCGGCGCGACGTGGCTCATGAGCTCGCGCAGGTCGTCGCCGGTCAGCGACGCCGTGTGGCTGACCGGGAAGACGCCGTCGTAGCGCGCGGCGCGGCGCAGCGGGCGCCGGTGCGGCCACACGCAGCCCAGCCACACCGGCGGACGCGGCGCCTGTGCCGGGGTGGGCAGCACCCGCGCGCGATCGACCCCAAAGGCCGGCCCGGCGCTGGTCACGGGCTCCCCTGTCCACAGCGCGAGGACGAGCTCGAGCGCCTCGTCGAGCAGCGCCGCGCGGGCGTGGGCGTCGCGCTCCTCCCCGAAGGCGCTGAGCTCGCGACGACCGTCCCCGCCGAGGCCGGCCCCGAAGACCATGCGCCCTCCCGAGAGCCGGTCGAGCACCGCGACCTGGCGCGCCACGTCCCAGGGCCGGCGCCGGGCCAGCGGCGTCACGAGGGCGCCGAGCCGCACGCGCTCGGTGGCCAGCGCGACGGCGGTGAGCGCGATCCACGGGTCGGCCACCGCGAGGTCGCCGTGGGTCATGACGTGGTCCCAGAGGAACACGCCCTCCCAGCCGGCGGCCTCGGCCTCGGACGCGAGGTCGGCCAGCGCCCTGACGTCGGCCAGCTCGCCGAACGGCGCGATGTAGAGGCCGCAGCGCAAGCGGCTAGGCCGCGGCGGCGAGCGGGAACGAGCGGCGCAGGTCGTAGAGCGTCGTGCGCTCCGCCGCCGGGCGGCCGGCGGCGTGCGCCGCGGCGATGAGCTGCGGCGGGTCCAGGCGCACGCCGTGGTAGGAGCCGGCCAGGCGGCTGATGCTCTCCTCCATCAGCGTGCCGCCGAGGTCGTTGACGCCCCACGACAGCGACTCCGTGGCGACCTCGAGGCCCATCTTCACCCACGAGGCCTGCACGCTCGGGATCGTGCGACCGAGCGCGAGGCGGAAGACCGCGGTGTGCTTGAGGTTCTCCTCGCGCGAGATCTCCTCGACGCCGTGCGTGCGCCCGAGCAGCGTGTGGAACGGGATGAACGACAGCGGGACGAACTCCGTGATCCCGCCCGTGCGCTCCTGCACGCCGCGCACGACGCGCATGTGCTCGGCCAGCTCCCATGGCTCCTCGATGTGGCCGAACATCACGGTGGCGGTGGAGCGCAGGCCGGCCGCGTGGCTGGCCTCGATGATCTCCACCCAACGCGCGACGGGCAGCTTGTTGGGACTGATCCGCTGGCGGACGCCGTCATGGAGGACCTCGGCGGCGGTGCCCGGCGTCGAGTCCAGCCCCGCGTCGCGCAGCCGCGCGAAGACCTCGCCCGGCGGCAGGCCCGAGATGTCGCACATGTGCGCGATCTCCATCGGGCTGTACGCGTGCAGGTGCAGGTGCGGCGCAGTCTCCTTGGCCAGCCGCAGCCAGAACAGGTAGTCCTCGAGCGTCCAGTCGGGGTGGATGCCCGACTGCATGCAGATCTCCGTCGCCCCGTAGTCGACGGCCTCGAGCACCCGGCGCACGAACTCCGCGCGGTCGTGCTCGTAGGCGTCGGGCGAGCGCTTGCCCTGGCCGAAGCCGCAGAACGCGCAGCCGACGATGCACACGTTGGAGACGTTGATGTTGCGGTTGACGACGAAGGTCACCGTGTCGCCGGCGAGCTCGGCGCGCAGCTCGTCGGCGGCCTGGCGCATGTCCTCGATGGCCTCGGGACGCGTCTCGGCGAACAGCGCTGTCAGCTCGTCCTCGCTGAGCCGCATCCCCTCGCGCGCGCGGGCGATCGCGCCGGGCACGAGGTCGGCGCGGATCGGACGGGCGTCGGTCCTGCCCGAGCCGCGACGCGGGATGAAGCTCCAGTACCGCGCCTTGATGACGTCGAGCACGCCCTGGGCGACCCAGGCCGGATCGATGTAGCGCGCGTAGACGCACAGGCGCTCGGTGAGCGCGACGCCGTCCTTTGCCAGGCGCTTGCGCACCTGATGCGGAGAGGGGAACGGGTGCTCGGGCGAGATGTGGTCGCCGTTGGCCGAGAGGCCGCCGAGATCGGTGGCGCCCGCCGCGACCAGCTCGGGCCACCAGTCGGCCAGGTTGGGCGGCACCTGGATCCCGACGTCGGGCATGAGGCGGCGCGCCTCGGCCACCAGGCGCTTCATCGCGTCGATGCCGACCGGCGTCGCCCACGCGGGGAGGTCTTGGTGCGGCGTGTCGGAGAGGCCGGTCCGCCAGAAGGCCTCGGCCGCTCCGGTGGCGATCTCCGCCGGCTCCTCGCCGTAGTAGCGGCGATGAGGCACGAAGTTCTGCAGGATGACCTCCTGCAGGTGGCCGTGTTCGTCGTGCGCGGCCGCCAGCGCCTCCAGCGAGGCCATCCGGTCCTCCTCGGACTCGCCGATGCCGACGAGGATCCCGCTCGTGAACGGGATGCGCAGCTCCCCGGCGGCGCGGATCGTGGCCAGGCGGCGTTCGGGATGCTTGGTGGGCGAGCCCGCGTGCGCCACGAGGTCGGGGTTGACGGATTCGAGCATGAGCCCCTGCGACGCGGTGACCTCGCGCAGCGCGGCGAGCTCCGAGCGATCCAGGACGCCGAGGTTGGTGTGCGGCAGCAGGCCGCGCTCGAGGCCCTGCTGGCAGGCCCAGACCACGTAGGACGTGAAGTCGGCGAAGCCCCAGCCCGCCAGCCGCTCGCGCACGCCGCGGTGATGGTCGGGCGCCTCGCCGGTGAGGACGAGCAGCTCCTTGACCCGCCGCGCCGCCGCGTCGTCGAGCAGGCGCACGACCTCGTCGGGGTCGTGGAGGTGCGGCCGGTGGGTCGCGAACGCGCAGTACTTGCAGAAGCACCGGCAAGTGCGCGACAGCGACAGCGTGACGTTGCGCGAGAAGGTGACGCGGCGACGCACCAGCGAAACCCTACCGAGGCCGCCCGCGCACCAACCGCCGCCCCGGTCGCCTCCGGCCGCCACGGCCGAGCGCGCCGACTGCCATCCTGCGCCACCCATGGCGGGTGGACGCCGCATCGCACTCGCGCTGCTCCTCGCCGCCGCGCTGGCCGTGGCCGGCTGCTCGCGCGCCTCCGAGGACCGGCCCGACCAGTCCGCGACGCTCATCCTCGACGCCCAGCCCAACGCCGTGCACGCCGGCATCTACCTTGCGCTGGAGCGCGAGTTCGACGACGCCGAGGGCGTGACGCTCCGCGCACAGCCGCCGTCGTCCTCCACCGACGGCCTCAAGCTCCTGCTTGCCGGGCGCGCGCAGTTCGCCATCCTCGACATCCACGACCTCGCGCTGGCCCGCGAGAGGGGGCGCGCCATCGTCGGCGTGATGGCCGTCGTCCAGCGTCCCCTGGCCGCGATCGTCGCCCAGCCGGAGATCCGCCGGCCACGCGAGCTGGAAGGCAAGCGCGTCGGCGTGACGGGACGGCGCTCCGACGACGCGGTGCTGAGCTCCATGGTGCGCGGCGACGGAGGCGACCCCTCCAAGGTGCGCAGGGTCACCATCGGCTCCCGGGGTGTGCGCGAGCTCGTGGCCCGTCGCGTCGACGCCGCCACCGCGTCCTGGAACGCGCAGGGCGTCGCGCTGCACGCGCGGCGCCCGCGCATCCGTCAGTTCAAGGTCGACGACTTCGGCGCTCCGCCCTATCCCGAGCTCGTGCTCTGCGTCACGCGCCAGACACTGCGCGACGAGCGCCCGCTCGTGGCCGCCACCGTGCGCGCGCTGCGCCGCGGCTACGAGGAGGCGATCGCCGATCCCGCGTCGGCCGTCGAGGCGCTGGTCGAGCAGACCGGGGTCAAGCGCGCCGACGCCGCCCGCGAGCTCGACGCCGTGTCGCCGGCGTTCACCGAGGGAGCACCCCGCTACGGCGCGCTGGACCTGCGAGCGCTGCGCGCCTGGGCGCGCTGGGAGGCGCGGTTCGGGATCACCACGCGCCCGCCCGACGTGGCCGCCGCCTTCGCTCCCGGGTTCTAGCCCAGCACCCGAGCGCGGTCGTGCAGCCGCTCGGGCAGGACCTCGGCGGGATCGCCGTGCAGGAGCCACCCGTCGCTGGTCCGCTCGACCAGACCGGCGCGCGCCAGGCCGGTGAGGGCCGTGGTCACCGAGGGTCGGCGCGCGCCGACCAGCGTGGCCAGCGTGCGGTGCGGCAGGTTCAACGGCACGCGGACGCCGCGCGGCCCCACCCGGCCCCATCGCTCGGCCAGCGCCCAGAACGCCACCAGGAGCCGGTCCTCGACCCGCGGCATCTGCGCGATCGCACGGTGGAGGGCCAGGCTCCGCGTCCGGCGAACCTGCCGCGCGGCCAGCGCCCTGGCGATCGATGGCCAGCGCCCCGCCGCCATCGCCACGCGCGTGTCGAGCACGGCCAGCCGCGCGGGCTCGTGCACGTGCCAGGTGACGTCGAAGGGCAGCGCGTCGAGCTGCAGGTCGTCGTCCCAGGGACGCAGGAGGTCCCCGGCGCCCAGCAGCTCGGTGGTCGTGCGCCCGGCGAAGACGATGTCGCGCGTGAGGATCCCGTCGACGACGAGCAGGCCCACGACGGGAACGACGCCTCGCATCCCCTCCGTCGGGTCCCACGGCCCCGGGGCGAGCGGGCGCACCGGGACGGCGAGGACGCGTCCCGCCGCCTCGCTTTCCTGGGGGTTCAGGCCCTCCCCGAGCTCGGGCTCGACATCGAGAAGGGCGATCGTGCTGCGCTGGACCGACATGTGAGCGAACCGGACTTTAGTGGTCTAACCTTTCGCCCGCTTGTCGGCTGGACTCACGGGCCATGAGCGGCGAGCCGGTCGACGAGCTGCGGGCCCTCGCGGGCCATGCGCGAACGCGGCACCACCTGGTCGAAGCCCGCGGCCAGTGCGCGGTCGCGGACCTCGGGCTGGACGTGGGCGAAGAAGCCCAGCGTGCGCACGCCCTGCAGCTCGCCGCCGGTGGCGAGCGTCTCGACGAGCTCGACGGCGTTGACGTCGTCGGTCGTGAGGTCGACGACCAGGACCTCGATGGCCCCCACCTCGTCCCAGGCCTCCACCGGCCCGGAGATCAGATCGACCTCGTGGCCGGCGGCCTCGAGCGCGCCCTTGACCTTGGAGCCGAAGAGCAGGTCCGGGATGAGCGCGGCGACGCGCGCCATCACTGCGAGCGGATGCGCCGGAACTCCTGGCGCACCGACTCGGGGCGTCCCCACATCGGCACGACCTCGACCCGGCCGGCGCGCACCTCGCGCACCGCGAGCTCGCCGGCTATCCCCGCGTCGTCGAGCAGCTTGAGGGTTCCGTGCACCGCGGGGGCCGCCGCCGCGTGTCCGAAGCGGTGGGCGACGAGCAGGCGCCAATGCCAGTCGTGCCAGGAGTACGGCTGGGGGTTGCAGGTGACGAGGTAGACCGCCGCCTCGATGTAGCGCGACTCGTCGTCGATGCGCAGGTCCAGCTCGAGGTCGGTCCAGTCGTCGGGCAGTGAGTCGACGACCTGCTGGAACGTATCGGCGAGGGCCATCTCCTGGAGCCTAGCCCAGCAGCGTGTCGATCAGGAGGAAGGCGTTCAGCGCGATGATGAGCCCTGCCACCACCGAGCCCACCGCCGTGGTCACCGGCCGGTTGACCAGCGCGCCCATGACGTCGCGCCGGCGCGTGAGCAGGACGAGCGGGACGAGGGCGAACGGGATCCCGAAGCTCAGGACGACCTGCGAGATGACGAGCGAGCGCGACGGATCCAGTCCCACGGCGAGCACGATCAGCGCCGGCGCCATCGTCACGAGGCGGCGCAGCACGATCGGGATCGTGCGCGCGATGAAGCCCTGCATGACGACCTGGCCGGCGTACGTCCCCACGCTCGACGAGGCCAGTCCCGAAGCCAGGAGCGCGAGCGCGAACGCCAGCGCGGCGCTCCCCCCGGCCAGCACGCCGAACTGCGTGTGGGCCTCCTCGATCGAGTCCAGTCCAATCAGGCCGTGCCCGTGGAAGAGGCTGGCGGCGATGACGAGCATCGACATGTTGACCAGCCCCGCGAGGCCCATGGCGATGGTGACGTCGAGGCGCTCGAAGCGCAGCAGCCGGCGGCGCTCGTCGTCGTCGTGGGCGGGGATGCGGTTCTGGGTCAGCGCGGAATGCAGGTAGATGACGTGCGGCATGACCGTGGCGCCGAGGATGCCCGTGGCGAGGAGCACCGAGTCGGTGCCCGCGAAGCCCGGGATGAAGCCCTTGGCGGCCTGCCCGGCGTCGAAGCCGATGCGCAGGGTGTCGTAGAGGAAGCCGAGGATGATCAGCGCCAGCAGTCCAGTGATGACGGCCTCGAAGCGCCGGTAGCCCTTGCTCTGCAGGGCGAGGATGGCGAAGGCGGCCACGGCGGTGATCAGACCGGCATGGAAGAGCGGGACGCCGAAGAGCAGATTGAGCGCGATCGCGGCGCCGACGAACTCGGCCAGGTCGGTCGCCATCGCGATGATCTCGGCCTGGACCCAGAGCCCCCAGGCCACCGGCCGCGGGAAATGCTCGCGACAGAGCTCCGGCAGGTTCCGGCCCGTGGCGATGCCGATCTTGGCCGAGAGGTTCTGGATGAGCATCGCCATGAGGTTGGCGCTGAGCAGGACCCAGAGCAGCAGGTAGCCGTACTGGGCGCCGCCGGCCATGTTCGTGGCGAAGTTGCCGGGGTCCACGTAGGCGATGCAGGCCACGAAGGCGGGACCGAGCATGGCCAGCGTGCCGCGAAGGCGTCCCTTCGCGCGCAGCTCCGCCAGCCGGCTTGGCGTCGGGAGCGCGACGACGTGCTCGGTCACGCTGTCACCTCCACGCGCATGGCATGGCCGAGCGCCCCGCCGAGCACGTGGACCTTGTCGCCGAAGCGCGCGAAGATCGGACCGTCGAACGGCTGCTTGTCGAGGACGTCGAAGCCGTCGCCGGGAGCGATCCCCTGCTCGGCGAGGTAGCGCAGCATGTCGGGGTCGGAGTCGGAGATCCGCACGAACGTCCCCCGCGCACCAGGCTCGAGGTCGGCGAGGGCCTCGGTCGGGCGCTCCTCGATCGTGAGCTCCGCGCTGGGGATCGGGTCTCCATGCGGGTCGACCGTCGGGTTGCCGAGCTTGGCCGAGATCAGCTCCTCGAGCTCCTCGGACAGGACATGCTCGAGGACCTCGGCCTCGGCGTGGACGCGGTCCCACGGGACGTCGAGCGACTCGGCGAGGTAGAGCTCGAGCAGACGGTGGTGGCGGATGACCTCGAGCGCCAGCCGCTCGCCGTCGTCGGTGAGCTCGACGCCCTTGTACGGCACATGGCTGACGAGGCCGAGCCCGTCGAGCTTCTTGACCATGCCCGACGCCGACGCCGCCGTGACGCCCAGGCGCTCGGCCAGCGCGTTGGTCGACACCGTCCCGTCGCGGCCCTGGATGGCGTAGATTGCCTTGGCGTAGTTCTCGACCGCCTCGCTGATCTCGCTGCGCCTCGCGGCCATCACGCGCTCACCAGCAATGCGGTCGCGTACATCGCCAGCATCCCGGCGGCGATGCCCCCGGCCACCAGCGGATCGAGGATGCGGCCGGCGGCGTCGCGCAGGCCGGGCGCGATCTGGACGATGACCTGGGCGATGGCCCCCACCCCGACACCGAGCAGCAGGGCGGCGAGCGCCGGCGTGAAGGCCGCGGCGCCGACCCAGGCTCCGATCACCGCCGGCCCACCGGCCAGCAGGCCGAGCGCGACCAGGCGCCCGACCGAGGTGCGCACCCCGCCGCGACCCAGCGGCGCGACGATGGCGAGGCCCTCGGTCGTGTTGTGGATCGCGAAGCCGACGACGAGGAAGGTGCCGAGCGCCAGCGCGCCGGTGGCGTAGGCCGAGCCGATGGCCAGGCCCTCGCCGAGGTTGTGCAGGCCGATGCCGATCGCCACCAGCGTGGCGAGGCGCAGGGGCGCCGCGCCCGCGGCCTCGCCGCGCGTGCGCCGCGCGTCCACGCGCGCGGAGACCGCCGCCAGCGCCAGGTAGGCCAGCACGGCGCCGATCGCCACGAGCCCGGCGCCGCCGAGCGCCTGCGCCCCCTCGCCCGCGATCTCGAGCGCCTCCAGCGTCGCGTCCACCGCCAGGAAGGCGAGCAGGCCGACGGTCGCCGCGAGCAGGACCCGGATCCAGCTGGCGTCGATCCGGCGCACGAACGGCAGCCACAGCATGCCCAGGGCCACAGGGATGACGCCGACGTAGAGGCCGAGCAGCGCCATGAGCCCGAAGAACCCGAGATCGGCCGCCGGCGTCTCCACCGCGGCGCCGATCTCGTGCATGAAGGTGGTGCCGGTGGAGCTGAGGAGGCCGACCTCATAGGCCTCGCCCTCGATCCAGGGGTACGGGATGTGGAGCGTCGCCGCGCGCAGGCGCTCGATCTCGCGCTGGGCCATCTCGAAGTCCACGAAGGCGTCGTTGACGAAGGCCTGCGCGAGCGTGATGGCGTCGGGGCCATCGTTGCGGACGGTCAGCGCGATCGAGCCGGGCTCGAGCACCGTCCGCTCGACCGACAGCTCCTCCACGGGCGGGCCCGGGCGCTCGCCGAGCCCCGGACCGCCCAGCGCGGCGAAGGCGCCGAGGATGCCGACGGCCAGCACGAGCGGTACCAGGCCGAGCAGCCAGGCGGGCAGCGGGCGACGGCGCGGGAGCCGGCGCGTGTCGGCGTGCGCGTCCATCACGGCCCTCCGGGGAGGTCGCACACCAGGCGGTCGCTCCCCCTCTCGCACACGTCGAAGAACCCCATCCAGCCGAGCTCGGTGAACTCCGACTGGTGGGCGTGGAACATGAACTTGCCGGGGCTCGGGAAGCGCATCTCGAGGATGCCGCGCTGGCCCTGGCACTGCATGACGGTGTCGGTCAGCTCGCTCGGCTGAAGCGCGGTCCCGGTCGGGAAGTAATGGAAGACGTTGCCGTGGATGTGAAACGAGTTCAGGAGGTCGTACTCGAGGACGTTGACCAGGTAGAGGCGCACGAGCTCGTCGCGGGCGACCACGATCGGCTCGTCCATGTAGGCGAACGGGATGCTGTTGGCGGCGTAGACCTCGTTGGCGCGATCGAAGTTCGTGTCGAACCCATTCATCACCATCACCAGCTCGTCGGCCTCGGGGCGCCCCTGCTTCGGATCGATGACGAAGGCGCCGTAGAGGCCCTTGGTGATGTGGGCGGCCAGCGGCGCCGCGTGGCAGTGGTAGAGGTGCAGGCCGAACGGCTCGGCGTCGAACTCGTAGACCGTCCTGCCTCCGGGCTGGATCATGCCCGCGCCGATGCCGGGCACGCCATCCATCTCGGCCGGATGGATCCCGTGGAAGTGGATGGTGTGCGGATGGTGCGACGCGTTGCGGAAGGTGATCCGCAGGCGCTCGCCTTCGCGGGCGCGCAGCGTCGGGCCGGGGACGCGCCCGTTGTAGGTCCACGCGGGGAACGAGACGCCGGGCGCGACCTCGATGTCCTTCTCGTAGGCCACGAGCTCCCACTCGCGCAGGACGCGGCCGCTGGCCAGGCGGCGCGTGGCGCCCTCGTCGAAGTCGCGCACGAGGGCGCTGGGATGAAAGCCGTTGGCCTCGTGATCGACGTGCCCGCCCGCGCGGCGAAAGCCGGCGTGCTCGAGCGTCCCGTGCGGGCTCGGCTCCCCGTTCCCCGCGGCCTGGCCGGCGTGCGCATGCCCGTCGGCCGCCTGTGCCGCTGGCGCGGCGCCCTCACCCGGCAGCAGACGCGAAGCGGCGCCCGCTCCCAAGACGGGCGCGAGCGCCGCGAGGGCCCGCCGACGGGTGATAGCTGCCATAGGAAGAATTATGGCATACCTAAATCAGAAGTTTCCAGGGGCTGGACACGCGGCTCTCGTATCCTCGGGGTGATGGCCGTCACCGAGCGCCTGTCGGCTTCCTACGCCGCCCTGACGGAAGCGTGCGCGCTCGTCGACCGCTCCGAGCGCGGCAAGCTGGCGCTGACCGGCCCGCAGGCCAAGGAGTTCCTCACCGGGCAGGTCACCAACGACGTCGAGTCGCTCGAGCCGGGCACGGGCTGCTACGCCGCGCTGCTGACCAACAAGGGCAAGATGCTCGGCGACCTGCGCGTGCTCGACGTCGGGCCGCCCACGCCCGAGCTGTGGCTCGATACCGAGCGCGTCGCGCTGCAGACCCTCTTCGACACCCTGCGGCGCGGATCCGTCGGGTGGCAGGCCGAGCTGCACAAGCGCACGCTGCAGCAGGCCCTGCTCTCGCTCGTGGGCCCGCGCGCCGCCGAGGCCGTGGGCGTCGAGCTGGCGCCCGAGCACGCCAACCGCCACGCCGAGCTGGGCGGCGCTCCCGTGCTGCTCGTCGCCACCGATGCCGGCGTCGACGTCGTGTGCGCGGCCGACGACGCCGCGGCGGTGCGCGCCGCGCTGGCGGTACCCGAGGTGCCGGAGGCGGCGGCCGAGGTCGTGCGCGTCGAGAGCGGGCGCCCGCGCTACGGCGTCGACCTCGACGAGACGACGATCCCGCAGGAGGCCGACCTCAACGCGCGCGCGGTGAGCTTCACCAAGGGGTGCTACGTCGGCCAGGAGACGGTCGCCCGCCTGCACTACAAGGGCAAGCCCAACCGCCACCTGCGCGGCCTGCGGCTCTCCGCCGCGGTCCCGTCGGGCACGCCGCTCGTGCTCGGAGAGCGGCAGGTGGGCACGCTGGGCTCGAGCGTCCTCTCGCCCCGGCACGGCCCGATCGGCCTGGCCATCGTGCGCCGCGAGGCGGGCCCGGGCGACGAGCTGGCGGCCGGGGTGGCGACGGCCACGGTCGTCGAGCTGCCCTTCTAGGCCGCGCGCTCGGCCGAAGCGGCCGGTTGCCCGGCCGAAGCGACCGCCTGCGGGGCGTCGGCCGGCCCGCCCAGAGCGGCGGGCTGCGCGGAGTCGGCCGGCCCGCCCGGAGCGGCTCCGCTCCTGACCGAGGACAGGAAGCGCTCGAGCGTCGAGCGGTCGGCGCCGCGATGCAGGTCCAGGGTGGCCGCCTCGTGACCGTCGAGCCAGGTGGCGACGATGCGCGCCTCATCGACCTCGTCGGGCGCGAGCGACGCGGTGGCGCCGGTGCCGTCGCCGCCGAGCAGGGCGCGCGCCGTGCGTTCCGCGGCGTCGTCCAGCGACCCGAGCGGTCCCCAGTCCACGACGCGGCCGCCCACCAGCCAGAAGACGTCGAAGCGCCCGCCGCGCGGGTGCTCGCCGAGGATCAGGCGCGGGCGCGCATGGGTGGCCGCCAGCACGCCGCCCAGGCGGTCGAGCAGCCAGCCCAGCCGGTCGCGTCGCCGGCGCAGCCACGCCGCGCGCTCGAAGCGCTGCGCGGTCGCCGCCTCGCGCATCTGCGCGTCGACGTGGGCCAGGAGCGCCGCGCCGCCGTCGCCCTCGCCCGTGAAGAGCGTGAGGGCCTCGTCCAGGCGCCGGCGATAGAGGTTGGGGTCCAGGTCGCCGAGGCAGGGCGACAGGCAGCGGCCCATCTGCCCGTAGGCGCTGGGCCAGTAGCGCCGGGGCATCTTGCGCGCGCAGTGGCGCAGGCCGAAGAGCGAGTTGAGCTGCTCGAGGAGCTCGACCGCCGTGGCGCGCCCGCGCAGCGGCCCGACGCTCACGGCGCGCCCCGAGGCCGGCGCGGGCGCGACCTCGAGGACGGGATAGGCGATGTCCAGGCGGCAGCGCAGGTAGACGTAGCTGTCGACGTGCTTGAGGCGGACGTTGCCGGGCGGCTTCAGCCGCTTGACGAGGCGGCTCTCGAG
>DASVFT010000004.1:0-16428 GCA_036379935.1 Solirubrobacteraceae bacterium
CGCGCGCCGCGGTGAGCAGCAGCGGCGTGTTCGCCGTGAACATCCTCGAGGAGGACCAGGCCCAGACGGCCGTGCACTTCGCCACGCCGCAGGAGGACAAGTTCGCGGGCATCGCGGTGACCCGCGGGGAGCTCGGCTGCCCGCTGGTCGAGGGCGCGCTCGCCTGGTTGGAGTGCCGCGTGGCCGAGGAGGTCGCGGGCGGCAGCCACAGCGTCTTCTTCGGCGAGGTGGAGGACGCGCGTGCGCGCGAGGGCAATCCGCTGGCCTACTTCCGCGGCCAGTTCGGCCAGCTCTACGCCGGCAGCGACGACCCCGTGGCCGCCGCGCTGCGCGAGCGCGTCCTCGGCGGCGGGGAGGACGACGGCCCGCTGGACCTGCACCGCCTGGCCGCCGCCGTCGGCGCCACGCCCGGCCAGGTCGAGCGCGCGCTCAACGCGCTGGTCGCCGAGGGCCTCGTCGCGCGCGATCCCGAGCGCGGCTGGGTGCTGCCGCCGCTCAGCGCGGACGCGATCGACAACGTCTTCGACGCCCGCTGCGCGATCGAGCTCGGCGCCGCCGAGCTCGCGTTCGCGCAGCTCGACGAGGACGCCCTGCGCCAGCTGCGCGCCGAGATGGAGCGGACCCGCCCGCTCATCCGCGACGGGCGCTTCGTCGACGTCCAGGCCTACGCGCGCGCCAACGCGCGCTTCCACGAGACGCTCGTGCGCCTGGCGGGCTCGCGCACCCTGCTCGACGCCTACCGGCGCCTCAGCCTGTCGGGCGTCCTCGTGCGCGCGCTCAACCCGTCCTCGGAGGCTTCGGACGCCCTGATCGAGGATCACGTCGCCATCGTCGAGGCCTACGAGCGCCGCTCCCTGGCCGGCGCGCGCGACGCCATCCGGCGCCACAGCCAGCACACCAAGGAGACGCACAAGCGCGCGGTGCCCGCCTCTCGGTGAAGCGCGCGCGGCCCACCGGCCAACAGCCCCGCTGATGGCTGACCGCGCGGATCGGCATGGCAGCCCGCAGCGTCAGATGCAAGGCTGCGGCGGTGACCCTCGCCGAGCCGGTCGACCGCAGGACGCGCCTGCTCGAAGGGGTCCGCGCGGGGGTGCCGTTCGGGATCGCCGCATGCTTCGTGTCCCTGTCGTTCGGCGTGCTGGCCCAGGACGCGGGCTTCTCGCCGACGGCGGCGATCGTGATGTCGGTCATCGTCTTCGCGGGCTCGGCGCAGTTCGCGGCGATCGCCATCGTGGGGTCGGGCGGCGCGGCACTGGCCGCGGTGGGGGCCGCCGCGCTCATCAACTCTCGCTTCCTGGTCATGGGCATCGCGCTCGCCCCGTCGCTGCCGGGCGGACGGCTGCGCAGGGCGCTCCAGGGACAGGCGATCGTCGACGCCTCGTGGGCGCTCGCGAGCCGCGGCGACGGCACGTTCGACCGCTGGTTGCTCTTCGGCTCGACCGCGGTCCAGTACGTCGGCTGGGTCGCCGGCACCGTGGCGGGGGCGCTCGGCGGCGAGGCGCTGGGCGACCCCGCCCGCCTCGGCCTGGACGCGGTCTTCCCCGCCTTCTTCGTCGGTCTGCTGGTCAGCGAGCTGCGCGACTGGCGGTCACGAGGCGTGGCCGCCCTCGGCGGGCTCATCGCGCTGGCCCTCGTGCCGATCAGCCCGCCCGGCGTGCCCGTGCTGGCCGCGAGCGTCGCCGCCCTCGTCGGGCTCACCCGATCCGCGCGCACGGCCGCGCGTGCGCGGCCGTGAGCACCGCCGCCGTCGTCATCGCCGGCTGCGCAGTCACGACCTTCGCCATCAAGGCGGCCGGACCGGTGGCGCTCGGCGGCCGCGAGCTGCCCGACTGGTTCACCGGTGTCGTCGCGCTCCTGGCGCCGGCGCTGCTGACCGCCCTCGTGGTGACGCACGCGCTGGCCGAGGGCCAGCACCTCAGGGTCGGGGCGGACACGGCGGGCGTGCTGGCCGGCGGCCTCGTCGTGTGGCGCACCGGTTCGATCATCGGTTGCGTGCTGGTGGCCGCGGCCGTCACCGCGGGGCTGCGCGCCGCGTAGTCAGCGCACCGGGGTGCAGGCGAAGCCCGCGCTGAGCGTCTCGACCACGCCCGGCAGCCCCCCGAGACGGCGGGCCAACGCGCGCTGGCGCGCGGCGGGCGGGGAGTCCAGGAGCTCCTGCACGGTCTCGAGCTCGGGCAGCCCGCCGAGCTCCCGCGCGTGCGGGCGGGCGGCGTCGAGCAGCTCGCGCGCGGCCACCGCGACCGGCACGCGACGGCGGGCGACGGGGTCGACGAGCTCGGCCTCGACGCCGTCGCGTGCGGCCAGGAAGCGGTTCTCGGCCAGCACCTCGGGCGCGTCGAACAGCGCCTCGGGCGCGTACCGCTCCTCCGCCTCGAGGCGCGCCACCGCTTGGGTCAGGGCGACGAGGGCGCCGACGTCGCGCAGCGTGCTCTGCGCGTCCATGACGCGGACCTCGACCGTGCCGAAGCGGGGCTGCAGGCGCACGTCCCACCACAGGAAGGTCGGCTCGGGGAAGGCGCCGGCGTCGATGAGCGTGGAGACGGTGTCGACCCAGTCGGCGTAGGAGTCGAAGCGTCGGGGCAGGCCCGAGCGGGGGAAGGCGTGGAAGTGCGGGGAGCGCATCGAGGCCAGCCCGCTGTCGCGCCCGCGCCAGAACGGCGAGTTGGCCGAGAGGGCGAGCAGCACCGGCAGATGCGCGCGCAGGCGATTGGCCACCTCGACTGCCACCTCGGGGTCGCGCACGCCGACGTGCACGTGCAGGGCGAAGGTCGGCTCGCGGCGCACGAGGTCGCGCAGCGTGTCCCACAGCAGCTGGTAGCGCGCGCCGCCCGAGACCTGGGTGTCCTGCCATTCGGCCATCGGGTGCGTCCCGGCGGCCGCGGCGCGCAGGTCCAGGCCGTCGAGCTCGGCGGCCAGGCGCGTGCGCAGGCGAGCCAGCTCGTCCGTGACCTCGGCTGCGGTGCGGTGCGGGCCGGTGGCGAGCTCGATGGCCCCGGCGTGCGTCTCGGCGCTGACGCTGGGCGCCAGCTCCGGCGACAGGGCAGGCAGGACGTCGTCGCTGACGTGGGCCAGCTCCCAGCTTCCGGGCGCCAGGAGCATGATCTCCTCCTCGGCGCCCAGGCTCCATTCGCCCACGAGCGGCTCCGCCGGCCAGCGCGCCCAGTCCGGGTAGGCGCCGGCGGTGATGCCGGCCGCGTCCTCCCCGGCAAAGGCCACGAGGGGATCCTCGCGCAAGCGGCTGGTGGGCGTGGTTGGACCGCGGGACAAGATCTGGCCGGCTCCGCTCGACCGCCTGGCAGGCGGTCACCAGGTCGACGACCATCGTCGCACACGCGGCGCTCCGCCGGCGCGCCTAGATCACACGCTGGAGATGCCGGAACGGCTTGCCGCCGCGCAGCTCGCGGACCACGCCGTCGACGAGGCCGTCGCCGTCGTAGGTACGCCCGTCGGTGACCGCGGCCACGAGGCCACGCTTGCGCTCGATCAGCTTCGCCATCGTCTCGTCGATCGTGTCGGCGGCCAGCAGGTACCAGGCGGTGACCGCGTCGCGCTGGCCGATGCGGTGGCAGCGGTCCTCGGCCTGGTCGTGCATGGCGGGCGTCCACTCGAGCTCGAGGAAGGCGACGTTCGAGGCGCGCGTCAGCGTGATGCCCTGGGCGGCCACCCGGGTGGCGCAGACGATGAGCTGCGGCCCGTCGGGATCCTGGAAGCCCCGCACGGCCGCCTCGCGCTCGACGATCGAGTCGCTGCCGAGCAGGTGCAGCGCGTCCGGGAAGCGCTCGAGCACGGCGCGCTGGACCTCCACGTGGCGCGCGAAGACGACGAGCGGCTCGCCCGAGGCGAGGAAGTCGTGGATCCAGGCGAGCGCGGCGTGGAGCTTGCCCCGCGCGGCCAGGCGCTGGAGCGTGGTCAGCTGCGCCAGGCGCTCGGCACGCAGCGTGGCGGCGATGCGCGCGTTGAGCTCGCGCAGGTCGAGCGGCTGCTGCTGGAGCCACGCGATGACGTCGGCCTCGGCCAGGCGGTACTCGCGCGTGTTGTCGAGCGCGACCGGCACGACGACCTGCCGCTTGGCCGGCAGCTGGGGGAGGACCTCGGACTTCAGCCGGCGCACGAAGCAGCGCCGCCGCAGGTGCCAGTGGAGTCGCTCCTCGGAGAGCTGGCCGCGGAACTGGCGCGCGAAGCGCGCGCCCGACCCGAAGTCCTCCAGGCGCCCGATCACCCGCAGCTGGCTGATGAGCTCCTCGGCGTGGTTGAGGACCGGCGTGCCCGTCAGCGCCAGGCGCAGCCCGTCGGGCGCGACCGCCTCGGCCAGTCGGCGCACGGCCTGGGTGCGCTTGGCCTGCGGGTTCTTGCACAGATGCGACTCGTCGACCACGAGCGCGCGAGGCCGCAGCCGCGCCAGCGTCTCACGGTGCGCGGCGACGATCTCGTAGTTGAGGATCGTGATCTCGGCCGTCGGCGGCACCGGCGCGCGGCCCTGGATGATCGCCACCGAGCGATGTGGCAGCCAGCGGCCGACCTCGCGCTCCCAGTTGAGCTTCAGCGACGCCGGGCACACCACGACCGTGGGGTAGGCGTCGTCGGCCTCGACGGTGGCGAGCGCCTCGACCGTCTTGCCCAGCCCCTGCTCGTCGGCCAGGAACGCTCGCCGCGCGCGCAGCGCGTAGCGCACGGCCCCCCACTGGAACGGTGCGAGCTCGCCGCCGAGCACCGCCGCGGTCCTGGCAATGGGCTCCGCGCTTGTGGTCCGCGACGCGCGAATGTCGACGAGCGCCTCGTCGTGCTCGGCGCGCAGGTCGGCGAGGACCTCCCGTGCCGACCCGTCGACGACCACCCCGTGCTGGGCCAGGAAGGCGTCGAGCGCCTCGACCACCCACGGATCGGCGGGCAGGGTGCGCCCCACGTCGCCCGCGCCCGGCAGTGCCTCGAAGGCGGCCCCGGCATCGTGGTCCCACAGCACGTCGAGGCGCAGGAAGGTGCCGTCGACGGTCTCGCTGCAAGCCAACCGCGCCCCGGGCGGCTCCTCACCGCGCTCGAGCGCCGCGAGGCAGCGCCGCGCCGCGGGATCGAGCCGCGCGCCGTCCTGCTCGGCCAGCGCCTGTGCGCCATCCGCCGTGAGCGGCGCCAGCAAGGCCCCGTCCCGCTCGACCGCGCCCTCGCGCAGCGCCTCCGGCACCGCGCCCGCGCGCGTCTGTAGCACCCACCAGCCCCGCCCGTCGTGCCGCGTGGTCGACACCCGTCCCACCCAGCGCCGCTGGATCGCGGCCAGCCACGCATCCACCTGCGCGCTCGTGGTCAGCTCGGGAAAGCGATCGAGCACCTCGGCGACGTGGACCCCGGCCCAATCGTCGACCGGCGCCCACCATTCCCGCCTGTCCCAATCGAACCGCCGCTGCGGAATCGAGCGCACCACAGCGACGATGTGCGGGTCATACGGGAAGGCCAGGACGACGATCATCCCCCCGCCCTCGCCCCGGCGCAGCTCGACGTTGGGCCGTTCCTCGACGAGCTGCATCGGCCCTCACGGTAGCGCCCGCTCAGGCGGGGGCGCCGGCCCTCGCCCCTCCGCGCGCCTGTCAGCCGAGCCTAGACTTGGACTGATGCCACCGTCCGCTGCGCTACCCATGCGCGTCGGGGCTCGTCCTCGCACCACACCGACGAACCCCCACACGCAGCTCGACCAGCAGCCGTCCGATACGCGCTTGATCGAGGAACTGGCGCGCCGTGCTTTCGCGCTCCCAGGTGTCGTGGAGGAGCCCAGCCGCATCTCGGTGCCGGGTGCGCGGGCACTGGTCTTGGCGCCGGACGAACCCGCCGGCCCGCCGGAGGCCTTCTTGATCGATCGGGAGTTCGCCCACCTCCACCCCGATCCGGATCACAGCCTGCACGCGATGCTTCCGACCGACCTCGTGGCCGACGCCGTCGCCGCCGGCTGGGCCGAGCCGCACCCGGTCGCTCTGAGAGGCCTCATCCCTCCCACCGCGGTCATGCTCTACGCGCCGCGCGACGAGGGCGAGCTCGAGGTCATCGAGCGGCTGCTGCGAGCCTCACACGCCTTCGCGCGCGCGGCCTGATCCCCGGCGGGGCCGGCGTCCGCGGCGCGCGTCAGCGGAAGGCGCGCTCGGGTGCGAGCGGATCACCTGCGCAGACGCGGACGTTCTCGGCCTGGCGCAGCGGCGATTGTGGACCGGCCACCCGGATGACCTTGCTGCTCCAGCGCCTGGGGTCGTAGTCCGGGAGCGTGGCGTTGCGGCGTTGCCTAGCCGTCGCCTCGCCGAAGTGCCCGGGCCAGCAAGCCCACGAGGTCCGGGCGAGATCGACGAGCGGCGTCGTGATCGCGCGGAAGGCGTAGCGGCCCGTCCCGCACACCACCCAATCGCTGCTTTGCCCGTGGAGCAGGGCGCGCGGGCGATCGCCGCAGTGGTTGTCGTAGCTGGGGTGCCCGCCAAAGGCCGCCTGGACGATCGGATGGCTACCGTCGAAAGAGAGCCTCGGGCTGTCCCACGGCACGGTGACCCCCTCCTTGTCATGACGAGCGAGGTAGAGGTAGCGAGGCGTCTTCGTCGCTGCGTCGAGCAGCACGACGACGTGCTCCCAATCGCCTTCATGTAGGTCGGTGTTCAGCTTGTCGCCCGCCAACGGCAAGGACAGCATCAGGTGGCGCTCGACGCGCGTCGGGTAGTAGTTGTACGGATAGAAGAACCAGTACTGCAACCCAATGAGACCTGCGGGAAGGTCTCCGTATCGGCGCTCGTTGTCGGCGCTTCCGGCGTAATAGAAATACAGCTGCGCCGTGTCCCACGGCTTGAGGGTGTCCGGCTTGGAGAGCCAAGCCGATGCATCGTTCGAATCGATGCCCTGCCCTCGAGTGAACGCGAGGTATTCGGACCTCGGGTCGCTCTCTAACTGTGCCGGAAAGTCGAGATAGTCGTCCGGGCTGCCTGACCTGCTCAGATCGCTCAGGACCGGGGGCTGTTTGGCACACTGGTCTGCGACCACGAGGCACGTCCGCGAGCCATCGGCCCCTCGGTCGGCGAGCACTGCGCTCACTGCAACCGGCCAGAACCGGTCGGCAACGGTCGTCTCGACCGTTGGCTGGTAGGTGCGCGCCAGCTGCGCGAGCTGGACCGGAGACGTGCGGCCGATCTGGACCTCGCCGGCAACGCCCTGGGCGCCTTGCGATGGTCGTCCGGTGAGGACTCCGGTGCCCAGGCCCTGGTCCGGTCCGCCCGTTGCTCGCTCGCTCGCATCACAGACCGGCTGGAGGGCTCGCAGCTCGACGCGCAAGACGAACGGCGGACTCGCATGGACGCCGAACGGCCGCAGCAGCACGCTGAACAGCGACGGCCGGTCGCCGGAGTCCAACCGATATGGCTGCCCCCCGAGCGTCACCTTCTGCACGTCGTCGCCGCGGACCAGGACGACGCGCTCGTCGGTCGAGCGTCCGTCGGACTGCGGTGTGCAGGTGGCTAGATACACGCCGTCGTCCGTGCGCGCGAGGTAGCCGCCGAACTGCGGGCCGGCCGCCGTCTGCACGACCGCCCGCGGATAGGTGACAGGCGGCGTCGCCACGAAGGCAACGCCCGCGAGCGCGTAGACGCCGGCCAAGGCCCACGGCAGCGGCGAGCGTACGAACTCCGAGATCGTCCGTGGGCGCCGCAGCCGGGCGATGAGACGCCCCGAGGCCGCAATGGCGAGCACCGCCAGCATCAGCAGCGCAATCGGCAGCTCGCAGCACAGCGCAACGAGGATGACCACGACCGCCACCCAGCGATGAACCCGACCGCGGACGAGCCACGCGCTGTGGTACGCGAGGAAGATCGCGCCACCCATCCACGCCACGAGAAACGCCACCGCGACCCACGGTGTCGGGATGCTGCTCTCCAGCAACGAGGCGACCCCGAGGGCGAGGATGCCGCCGAGTGCCAAGATGTTGAGGCCGGCAGCGATGCGCATGAACGTCTCGTCGTAGCTCGTCCTCTTGACCGTCTCGGTGTGGTCCGGGTGCGCTTGGTGCCATGTATCGGACTGGCTTCCCCAGTTCGGTCGGCTCGCGATGTAGGCGGGCACGCAGGCGATCGCCAGCAGAAGGGCGCTGATGAGGACGACTCGCACCCCGATCGCGAAGAAGATGCGGACGTCGAACAGCGACGTCGTGAGGTCAGCGGGCAGATGCGCCGCGCCAAGGCGGACCCAGCTGATCGCACCGCCCAGCAGGTACAGGTAGCCGGCGAGTCCCGCGATCGTCGTCGCGGTCTCCAGTACCGGCTTCCGATCCGAATTGCTCACGGCATGGTGCTCGGGCACAAGGGCCGTCGGGGCCGGACCGGTCGGTATTGCCTGCTGTCGGCCTCGGGACTCCGACCAGGTGATCGACGCGATCCACTCTCTCTATATCGCCCCGAGCCCCACCCCGGTTCGCACTATCGTCTTTTGCGCAGATTTGCAGGCCAAGTCGCACACGTCCAGGCGCAAGGCTGTCATGGCGCGCCGTTCTCACTGCCATCCGCTGCGTCGGCTAAAAGGACCTTGTGGCAACAGGGTCCGGCAAGCACCAATTGCCAGTTGGCGTTGAGCACTTCATCGGCAGGGCGGCGCGCGTCTGGGCCAAGCATGGCCAGCCGCCCGATGTCGCGGCCCCGGAGGAGAGCGACCTCGCCGACTACGCGTACCGCCTTGCGCTGACGTCGCAGCTCTGGGTCCACCGCCGGGTGGAGACGTTCGAGTTTCTCGATGCCGAGACGGTTCGCCGCCGGGCGAGCCTTGACTTCGAGATGCCGCCCAATCCTTCGTTCCAGCCCGGGCAGGAGGTGTTGGTGCCGATCATGTTGCTGCGCAAGCAGGATCTGCGGAACTTCAGTGTCCGCGATGGCGGTGACGCGGCGCTGACCGTTCTGACCGCTGCCCAGAACGCGGCGATTGCCACCGCTGGCTTGCGTCAGTATCTCGAAGGTCTGGGCGATGTGCCTGGGCCTCTGAGTCACCCCGAGCTCGATGCGATCGAGCAGATCGTCGGCGGCCGGTGCCCAGAGAAGGCCAAGCGTGCCGCGACCGAGGCCCTTGCGCACGGCGGCGCGCTAGCCGGCGCGGTCGCACGCGAGACGGTCGCCGAGAAGAGGGCCGACCTGCGCGCCCTGATCGAGCAGCTCGGCGACGGCTTCATGGTGCTGGTGCGCCTGTCGTACCGTCCCGGCCATCGCCAGATCGTGAAGCTCTCGTACGACGCGCCTCATGCGACGCGGCCTCTCGGAGCCGTCGGGTACCTGTACTGGCTGCCGGTCCGGATCCTCTCGACGTTCGGGCTCGTCGCTCGCCAGGAGGTGTTCCGTGGGCTCCTCGTCGGCTTCAAGGCCAGCTACCACGCCGAGGTTGTCCCGCCGCTCGACGCCTACTCGGCGGAGACCTCGCTCGAGGCGGGCCGTGACGTTGTCATCGATGATCACCGATACCGGCCGCACGCGAAGATCTCGGGTCGTGCTCGCGGCGACACAGGAACCCTCACCGTCCTGCTCCACGCATCCAGGGAGGCGCTGATCGTTCCCCTCCTCGTGTCGGCGTGGATCACGGCGGGCACCCTTCACTACGTCCACGACCGGGCTGCGAAGCACGAGCTCGATGGCCAGACCCTCGCCGCCCTGCTGCTCGTGCCGTTCGCGCTAGCCGCGTACTACGTCCGCAGCTCCGAGAATCGCTACGTCACGAAGATGCTTCGAGGCGTGCGCGCGATCGCCGTCGTGCCGGTGGCAGCAGGCGCGCTCATCATCGCGATGATCGGGCTCGAGTATCTGGACGCCGAGAACGCGAGCCCCACGGACTTCGCGCATGCCCTCGAATGGTCGGGGCGCGGCGCGAGTTGGGCGTGGTGGGCGGCGATCGCGCTGAGCGTGGCGACGGTGGCGCCCTGGGGAGGGTCGGCGATGCGGCCGATCGTCCGCCGGTTGCAGGCCCGAGCGCGCGCGTGGTCCCGGGTGACGCGCTTCAGCCTGCTCCTGTTTGTCGTAACGGCGATCGCTGTGGCCATCTGGCTGATCAGACCCTGGGGTTGGCATCCGACACTGCCGATATAAGGGACCGGAGACCCATCGCAGACCGCTTGTCCAGCATTTTCCGTGCCGTATCATTGACCTCAAGATGACCTCGCTCATCCGACTCTTCTTCCCGAGCTTCGAGCCGCCCGCGACCACCGAAAGCGCTGATCCGGCCCCTGTCTCCACGCCCGAGATCGAGGATCTCGAGGCCTATGCGAAGGACATTCGCGAGATCCAGCAGCGCAGTGCTGATCGCCGCGCGGCTGCGGGCGCCGCATAGCGCCGCTCGTCGTCGCACCGCTCCTTTCCGTTGAACCGCCCCCGCCGGGCCACTGGCCTCACCGGCGGACGGCCCGCGGGCTAGCCGGCCGGCGCGCCGGTCCGCGCTCGCCGCGCCGCCTTCGCCCGCGACGTCTTGTCGAGGACGACCTTGCGCAGGCGGACGCTGGAAGGCGTGGCCTCCACGCACTCGTCCTCGCGCAGGAACTCGAGCGCTTGGTCGAGCGACAGCTGGCGGTGGGGGATGAGGCGCACCAGCACGTCTGCCGTCGACGAGCGGACGTTCGTCAGGTGCTTCTCGCGCGTGGCGTTGACGTCGAGGTCGTCGGAGCGCGCGTTCTCGCCGACGATCATGCCCTCGTAGACCTCCTCGCCCGGGCCGACGAACAGGGTGCCGCGCTCCTGGAGGTTCATCAGGGCGAACTGGGCGGCGCGGCCGCGGCGGTCGGAGACCAGGGCGCCGGTGGGCCGGGTGCGGAGCTCGCCTGCCCACGGCTCCCATCCCTCGAACACGTGGTGCAAGAGGCCGGTGCCACGTGTCTCGGTGAGGAACTCGGTGCGGAAGCCGATGAGGCCGCGGGCGGGGACGAGGTACTCCATCCGGACCCAGCCGGTGCCGTGGTTGACCATCTGCTCCAGCCGGCCCTTGCGCAGGGCCAGCAGCTGGGTGACCACGCCGACGTAGTCCTCCGGGACGTCGATGGCCAGGCGCTCGACCGGCTCGTGGACGCGGCCGTCGATCGACCTCGTCAGCACCTGCGGCTGGCCGACCGTGAGCTCGAAGCCCTCGCGGCGCATGAGCTCGACCAACACGGCAAGCTGCAGCTCGCCGCGCCCCTGCACCTCCCACACCTCGGGCCGGTCGGTGATGTCGACCCTCAAGGACACGTTGCCGACGAGCTCGGCGTCCAGCCGCGCGCGGATCTGGCGGGCCGTGAGCTTGTCGCCCTCGCGGCCGGCCAGCGGCGAGGTGTTGACGCCGATCGTCACCGACAGCGACGGCTCGTCGACGATGATGACGGGCAGCGGCCGTGGATCGTCAGGGTCGGCCAGCGTCTCGCCGATCGTGACCTCGGGGATCCCGGCCACGGCGATGATCTCGCCCGCGGAGGCCTCCTCGGCCTCGACGCGATCGAGCGCCTCGGTGACGTAGAGCTCGCCGACCTGCGCGCGCGAGACGGACCCGTCGGCCTGGCACCAGGCGACGGTCTGCCCGCGGCGGATCGTGCCATGGCGCACGCGACACAGCGCCAAGCGCCCCACATAGGGCGATGCGTCGAGGTTCGTGACGTGCGCCTGCAGCGGATGCTCGGGGTCATACGACGGCGCCGGGATGTGCTCGAGGAGGAGGTCGAGCAGCGGGCCGAGATCGTCGCCCGGGTCGTACGGCGTGAGCGACGCCCGCCCGGCGCGCGCGTTGCAGTAGACGATCGGGAACTCGATCTGCTCCTCGGTGGCGTCGAGGTCGAGGAAGAGCTCGTAGACCTCGTCGACCACCTCGGCGATGCGCGCGTCGGGCCGGTCGACCTTGTTGACGACGAGGATCACCGGCAGCCGCGCCTCCAAGGCCTTGCGCAGCACGAAGCGCGTCTGGGGCAACGGGCCCTCAGACGCGTCGACGAGCAGCAGCACGCCGTCGACCATCGTCAGCCCGCGCTCGACCTCGCCGCCGAAGTCCGCGTGCCCCGGCGTGTCGACGATGTTGAGCTTCACGCCGCGGTAGCGCACCGCGGTGTTCTTGGCCAGGATCGTGATGCCCTTCTCGCGCTCGAGGTCCATCGAGTCGAGCACGCGCTCGGCCACGTCCTGGTTGGCGCGGAAGGCGCCCGACTGCCACAGCATGGCGTCGACGAGCGTCGTCTTGCCGTGGTCGACGTGCGCCACGATGGCCACGTTGCGGATGTCCTCGCGGCGCGCCATCAGCTGCCCGTCGGCACCCCGACCTTGGCCACGTCGAGGCGCGAGGGCTTGCGGGCCGGCGCCGGCTTGGCCGACGCCGCGGCGGGGAGCGAGGGCTGGGGCGCCGGGAGGGGGACCGCGCGCCAGTCGACCCGCGGCGGAGGCGCGGGCAAGACCGGAGCGTGACCCCGCAGGGGCACGTCGGCCTGGCACGGCAGCGCCTTCTCGATGGCGTCGGGCAGCGAGGTGGAGAAGCGGTTCTGGGCGAAGCACGAGCCGTCCGACGTGCGTTGGCCGGGCCGCGGCGCGACCACGAGGTCGACGCCGTTGTCGTGCAGGACGTTGCCCTGCACGCTGACCTCGGCGCTGGGCATGCGGTTGTCGGCCGAGGTGAGCAGGATGCCCGCGCCGGGATGGCCGCTGACGAGGTTGCGCGCCAGCCCGTTGCGGCGCCCGCCGCGCACGAGGACGCCGATGCCGAAGGCGTCGCCCCGGCCCGCAGCGTGGCGATCGTCGTTGTCGGCGATGACGTTGCCCACGACGGCGGCGTCCTGCTGGGTGTAGGCCTCGTCGTCGCCGGTGCTGGCGAGCGTCACGCCGACGCGGTTGTCGCGGAACTGCGACCGCGCGACGACGATGTTCCCGCCCGCGTTGACGCCCTCGAAGCCGGTCAGGCTGCGCTCGGCGACGCTGTCGGCGATGAGCGCGTCGCACGGCCGGCAGGACCCGATGCGCAGGCCCGCGCCGCCGTGCCCTGACGCCCACACGTGCTCGATCGTGCCGCCCTGCGCGTGGAGCGCGTCGATGCCGTGCAGGGCGTTGTTGGCCACCGTCACGTAGCTCACGCGCCAGCCCCGCAGGGGCTTGGTGGCGTCGGCCGGTGGCGTGAAGAGGATGCCGTCGGATCCGAAGCCACGTACGGTCAGGTTCTCCACCGCCACGCCGTCGCCGTGGACCACGATGCCCTCGTGACGCCGGCCGCCGCCGCCGTCGAGCACCACGCGGTTGCGGTCGGTCCCGCGCAGGACGATGTCGCGCTTGGTCGCGCGCACCACCACCTCCTCGCGGTAGACGCCGGGCGCGATGCGCACGAGGTCGCCCGGCTGCGCGGCGTCGACCGCGGCCTGGATGGTCGGGTACTCCGAGGGGACGTCGCGGGCGGCCCATCCGGCGTCGCCGCTACAACCGCCGATGGCGACCGCCAGGACCAGCGCGGCGCACGCCGCGTACACCGAGCGCCTCATGTGCGGCGACGGACGGTAGCGGACGGTCGAGTGCTGGTCGCGCCCGCAGCGGGGAACGACTGCCTCATGCTCAGGCTCGACGCCAGCGCGCTCGACTACGCGATCCTCGCCATCTACTTCCTGGTCGTCCTCGGCATCGGCGTGATCGCCCGGCTGTCGATCAAGACCGACATCGACTTCTTCCTGTCGGGGCGGTCGCTGCCGGCGTGGATCACCGGACTGGCCTTCATCGCGGCCAACCTCGGCGCGCTGGAGATCCTCGGCATGGCGGCCAACGGCGCGCAGTACGGCGTGGCGACCGTGCACTTCTACTGGATCGGCGCCGTGCCGGCGATGGTCTTCCTGGGCCTCGTGATGATGCCGTTCTACTACGGGGCCAAGGTCCGCTCGGTGCCGGAGTACCTGCGGCTGCGCTTCAACAACGCCACGCATGCGCTGAACGCGTCGACCTTCGCGGTGGCCACCATCCTCATCGCGGGCGTCAACCTGTTCGCGCTCGCGCTGATCGTGCACCTCATGCTGGGCTGGTCGATCAGCACCGCCATCATCGTGGCCGCCGCGATCGTGATGGCCTACATCACGCTCGGCGGACTGACCTCGGCCATCTACAACGAGGTCCTTCAGTTCTTCATCATCGTCGCCTCGCTCCTGCCGCTGACGCTGATCGCGCTGCACGACATGGGCGGGTGGAGCGGCCTGACCGACAAGGTCCGCGATACCAAGCTGGGCGAGGGGGGCCTGCACGCATGGCATGGGCTGGCGATCGGGTCGGTCAGCAACCCGATCGACGCCAACTGGATCGCGATCGTCTTCGGGCTGGGCTTCGTCCTCAGCTTCGGCTACTGGACGACGAACTTCGCCGAGGTCCAGCGCGCGCTGAGCGCCAAGAACCTGTCCGCCGCGCGCCGCACGCCCCTGATCGGCGCCTATCCGAAGATCTTCATCCCGGCGCTGACGATCATCCCCGGCCTGGTTGCCCTCGTCTCGGTCAAGGGCCTGGGCGGCAGCAACCCGGACCTCCAGTACAACAACGCGATCCCGCTGCTCGTGGGGAAGTACCTGCCCGAGGGCATGCTCGGCATCGCCGTCACCGGCCTGCTCGCCGCCTTCATGGCCGGCGTGGCGGCCAACGTGACGTCGTTCAACACGGTCGTGACCTACGACCTGTGGCAGTCCTACGTGCGCAGGGACCGCGACGAGGCGTACTACGTGCGCGTGGGGCGCATCGCGACGATCGTGGGCCTGCTCGTCTCGGTGGCCACGGCGTTCATCGCCAAGGGCTACTCGAACATCATGAACTACGTCCAGCTGCTGTTCAGCTACTTCAACGCGCCGCTGTTCGCCACGTTCATCATCGCGATGTTCTGGCGGCGGTCGACGCCGTGGGCGGGGTTCTGGGGGCTCATCGCCGGCTTCCTCGGCGCCTTCATCACCCATGAGCTGTACTCGTGGGGGACCATCGATCTCGGCTCGGAGCTGGCCGCGAGCTTCTGGGGGGCGATCATCGCCTTCCTCGCCGACCTCGTGGTCACGGTGAGCGTCTCCCTCGTGACGCGGCCCAAGTCCGACGAGGAGCTGCGCGGGCTCGTCTGGGGTCTCACGCGCAAGGAGGAGGAGCCCGAGGCGCACGATCCCGCCGACGACGCGTGGTACCGATCGCCGTGGCTGCTGGGCGCCGGGGCGCTCGTCCTCGTGGTCATCCTCAACATCATCTTCATCTAGGAGCGCAGCATGACCGAGCACCACGATCCGCAGCAGCCGTTCCGGGGGGTGGGTGGGGAGGGCGTCCCCTCCACCGGGGCCACCGACGAGGAGGAGCTCGCGGCCGCGCGCATCGCCAACCGCTTCGACATCCGCCGCATCATCGGGGGGCTCTTCGTCGTCTACGCCGCCGTGTTGATCGTGACCGGGATCGTGGGCGGCGACGAGGTCAAGAACAAGGCGGCGGGCGTCAACATCAACCTGTGGACCGGGCTGGGGATGCTCGTCGTCGGCGTGCTGATGATCGTCTGGGCGCTGGCTCGCCCGGTGGTGCCCGAGCCGGCGGAGACCCGCGGCCGCGGGTCGGGTCGCATCCGCCGCGCCCCGGCGACCTAGCTTCGCGCGCCCGGCGCCTGGGCTGCGCAGGCCCGCGAGCAGCGCCGCCCGCGCCCGGCGTCGTCGGCGCCTACGACCCCGGCGACGCCCGGTTCCGGTCCTCGTCGTCCACGCCCCGCCGGGGTAGGGTCGCGGCGTGACCGAACTCACGCAGACCGATCGGCGCCGGATCGCCGCCGTGCACCGCGCCGAGCTCGACCGCTTCGCGCGCGAGCACCCGCGCTCGCGCGAGCTCTTCGAGCGCGGGCGCGGCTCACTGGTCAGCGGCGTGCCGATGACCTGGATGGCCAAGTGGGTCGGCGGTCACCCGGTCTACGCCGCGTCGGCCCGCGGCGCGACCATCGAGGACGTCGACGGCCATCGCTACGTCGACTTCTCGCTCGGCGACACCGGCGCGATGGCCGGGCACTCGCCGCCGGCCACGGTCGCCGCCGTCGAGCGGCGGCTGCGCGAGCTGGGCGGCGCCACGCTCATGCTGCCCACCGAGGACGCGGCGGCGGTGGCGGAGGAGCTCGCGCGGCGCTTCGGCGTCGCCCTCTGGAGCTTCGCCCTGACCGCGACCGACGCCAACCGCTGGGCGCTGCGGCTGTGCCGCGCGATGACCGGGCGCCCGTTCGTGCTCGTGGTCAGCCACTGCTACCACGGCTCGGTCGACGAGACGTTCGTCACGCTCGACGCGGACGGGCGGCCGCGCAGCCGCGAGGGCAACGTCGGCCCGGCGGTCGACCCGACCGTCACGACACGCGTCTGCGAGTTCAACGACCTCGAGGCGCTCGAGCGGCTGCTCGCCGACGAGCAGGTCGCGTGCGTGCTCGCCGAGCCGGCGCTGACGAACATCGGCATCGTCCTGCCCGAGGACGGGTTCTGGGACGGCGTGCGCC
>DASVFT010000005.1:0-10392 GCA_036379935.1 Solirubrobacteraceae bacterium
GTTCGTGGGCGGCAGCTACTACGCGGTCATGGCCGCCGCGACGACGACCACCACGGTCAACGACGTCACGATCACCAACAACCGCTTCGTCGGTCGCTTCGACGAGGACGCGATCCGTCTCAACCGCTACCACGACGGGCCGGACGCCGACCCCTACGGGATCCTCATCGAGGGCAACGAGTTCACCGGCAACGTGGAGTACGGCGGGCACAACGACGTCCTGCAGTCGGTGTGGGTCGGCGATCACCTGTACTTCCGGCGCAACTACCTGCACGACTTCGGCGGGCAGGGGTTCTTCGTCAAGGACCAGGCCTCGGCCATCGACGGGCTGGTCGTCGAGGACAATTTGATCATCCGCCAGTCCTCGCCGTGCGATCCGGTCAGCCTGTGCCCGACGTGGCAGCTCTCGCCCTTTCAGATCTTCGGGCCGCTGCGCAACGTCAGCATCCGCCACAACACCGTGTGGCCCGGCCCGAGCGGAGGCGCGCAGTGGCTGCGCGGCTCGGGGTGGGCGGGTCCGACCGTGTTCTCGGACAACGTGATGGACAGCCTCAACTCCGATGCCGCGGGCCTGACCTCGGGGTACACGGCGTCGAACAACACGCGCTGCGGCGGCAGCGGCTTCCCCGCGACGGGAGTCGCGAGCGACTGCGCTCCGCCGTTCACGGATCCCGCCAACGGCGACTACCGCCAGGCCGACGGCCGCGGCGTCACCTGGCGGCTCGCCGACCAGGACTTCGGGCCGACCGGCAACACCGCTCCGCCTCCGAGCGACCCGCCCCCGCTCCCCGTCGACCCGCCGCTCCCCGTCGACCCGCCGCTCCCGCTCGACCCGCCGGTGACGCTCGACCCGCCGGTCACGGTCGACCCTCCCGTCGACGTCGACGCGCTTCCCACCGTGCGCTTGATCGCTCCGCCCTCCAGCGCCGTGGCCGGGCGCGACCTGCGCCTGACCGCCAGCGCGACCGCCGAGAGCGGCCTCCGCGCCGTCGAGTTCTGGCTGGACCGCACGCGGGTCGCGCGCGACCGGCGCCCGCCCTACACCGCCAGGATCGACACCAGCCGGCTGCGCGCCGGGATGCACACGGTGACCGTGAGGGCCTGCGACGTCGCCGGCCAGGTTGCCTCGGACACGGTCAGGGTGCGCGTCGTCCGCAAGCGACGGGGATGAAGCGTCACAGGGCGCCGAGCAGCCGCTGCAGGTCGGTCTCGTCGTTCCACGCCCCGACCGACGCGCGCAGGTACCGCGTGCCGGGGAGGTCGCGGACGATGACCCCCCGTTCGGCGATCCGCTCGCGGGACGCCTCCGGGTCCGGGTCCTCCCACGCGACGAGCGTCGTGGCGCCGCGCGGGGCCACGGTGCGGCCGGCGTCCGCCAGCCACTGGGCGAGCTGCCCGGCGAGCCCGGCGGCGCGAGCGTGCACCGCGGGCCAGCCGTGGGCGGCCAGGACATCGTGGCCGGCCACCGCGGCCGCGCTGGTCTCGGGGGCGAGCGCGGGGGCGTCGTGGCGGCGTGCCTCGGCGTGCGGCGAGCTGTCCAGCGCGCCCGCCGGGTCGGCCAGGTTGACGTACGTGCTGCCGACGGGCGCGAGCCGCTCGCGCCATTCCGGCGCGACCCAGAGCATGCCGCAGCCCACCGGCCCGCAGAGCCACTTCTGCCCCGACCCGGCGTAGAAGGCGCACCCGAGCGCGGTGACATCGGTCGGCACCGCGCCGACGCCCTGGGCGCCGTCGAGCAGGACCGGGACGTCGACGTCGGCCAGGCCCTCGGGCCTCACGGCGCCGGTGACCCAGCTTACGTGCGAGCAGGCGACGAGGCGCGTCCGAGGACCGACGGCGTCAGCGAGATCGGCGAAGGGCGCCGTTCGCACCTGCACGCCGCGGCGCGCGCGCAGGGTGCCGAGCGGGCCGAGCAGCCCGGGATGCTCGTCGGGCGCCGTGAGGATCTCGTCGCCCGGGCCGAGGTCGAGCCCGGCGAGGACCCGGACGACGCCGTCGCTCGTGGACGTGGTCAGCGCCACGTCGGCGGGTGCCGCGCCGAGCATCGCCGCGTAGGCCGCGCGCTGGCGCTCTCCCAGCGCGAGTCGCAGCCCCATGTAGTCCCGGCCGCGCCCCTCGGCCGCCGCGCGGTCGAGGACGTCGATCGCCGCGCGCACGGTGGCGTGCGCGAGCGGGCCGCACGTGCCGCTGTTGAGATAGGCGAGGTCGGTCAGGACCGGGAACTCGGCCCGCAGGGCGGCGGCGTCCACCGCGGAGAGGGTAGGCCACGAGCGCGGTCGCCGCTCGCCTGGCTCGGTCGCCGCTCGCGTAGCATCGGAGGCGATGAAGGTCACGCTCCCCGACGGCAGCCCGCTCGAGCTCCCCGACGGCGCCACCGGCGCCGACGCCGCCGCGGCGATCGGCCCGGGCCTGGCCCGCGCGGCTCTCGCGGTCAAGCAGGACGGCCGCGTCCAGGATCTGGCGCGCCCGCTCGAGCCCGAGGAGCCGGTCGAGATCGTCACCGAGCGCAGCGGCCAGGAGGCGCTCGACCTCATCCGCCATGACGCCGCGCACGTGCTCGCCGCGTCGGTCATGGAGCTCTATCCCGGCGTGAAGATCTCGATCGGGCCGCCGATCGACAACGGCTTCTACTACGACTTCGAGTTCCCCGAAGGCGTGACCGTCTCCGACGCCGACTTCGAGGCCATCGAGGCGAGGATGCGCGAGCACATCGCCGCCGACGAGCCGTTCATCCGCGAGGACGTGCCCGTCGAGGATGCCCTCGCGCGCTTTCGTGCCGAGGCCCAGGACTACAAGGTCGAGCTCATCGAGGACCTGGTCCGCGACGAGGGCATCGCCACGGTCTCGCTCTACACGAACGGTCCCTTCACCGACCTCTGCCGCGGGCCGCACTCGCCGACGACCAAGCGCATCGGCGCGATCAAGCTGCAGTCCGTGGCCGGCGCGTACTGGCGCGGCGACGCCGATCGCCAGATGCTCACGCGCGTGTACGGGACGGCCTTCTTCAAGCAGTCACAGCTCGACGAGTTCCTCGAGCGCCTCGAGCAGGCGCGGGCGCGCGACCATCGCAAGCTGGGGCGCGAGCTCGAGCTCTTCACCTTCTCGCCGGTCTCGCCCGGCGTGGCCTTCTGGCTGCCGAACGGCACCACGCTCTACAACCAGCTCGTCGCCCTCAACCGCCGCATGCAGCAGGAGCGGGGCTACGTCGAGGTCAAGACGCCGCTGCTCTACGAGTCCCATCTGTGGGAGACCTCGGGCCATTGGGGCAAGTACAAGGACCACATCTTCGTGGCCGAGTACGAGGACCGCGAGTTCGGCTTCAAGCCGATGAACTGCCCGGGCCACTGCCACCTGTTCGGGTTGCAGCAGTGGTCCTACCGCGACCTGCCCGTCCGCTACGCCGAGCCCGGGCTCCTGCACCGCCGCGAGCCGAGCGGCACCTTGCACGGGCTCCTGCGCGTGCGCCACTTCATCCAGGACGACGCGCACATCTTCTGCACCGAGGACCAGATCCAGGACGAGGTCGCGCGCTGCCTGGACTTCGCCTTCGAGATCTACCGCCTGTTCGACTTCGACGTCCACGTCGAGCTCTCGACCCGCCCCGACGACCGCCTCGGCGACGACGCGCTGTGGGACCACGCCGAGGGCGCGCTGCAACAGGCGCTCGAGCACCAGGCGATCCAGTACACGGTCAACGAGGGCGACGGCGCGTTCTACGGCCCGAAGATCGACCTGCACATGACCGACTCGCTCGGACGCTCGTGGCAGCTCGGCACGGTGCAGCTCGACTACAACCTTCCGGCGCGCTTCGAGCTGACCTACACCGGCGCCGACAACACCGAGCACCAGCCGGTGATGATCCACCGCGCGCTGTTCGGCTCCTTCGAGCGCTTCATCGGGATCCTCCTCGAGCACACCGCCGGCGAGCTGCCGCTGTGGCTGGTCCCGCTGCAGGCGCTGGTGCTGCCGATCGCCGACCGCCACAACGCCGCGGCGCACAGCGCCGCGGCGCGGCTGCGCCAGGCGGGGGTGCGAGCGGAGGTCGACGATCGCACCGAGTCCGTCGGGCGCAAGATCCGCGACGCCGAGCTGCGCAAGGTCCCGTACATGCTGGTGGTCGGCGACCGCGAGGCCGAGGAGGGGACGGTCGCGGTGCGCCGCCATGGGCAGGGCGACGAGGGCAGTGTGGCGCTCGACGAGCTGGTGCAGCGGCTGGGGACCGAGCTCGCCGTGCCGGGCGGCGCCTGAGGAGCGGCGGGCCCGAGCCGGCCCGGTGGGGGATGGCGGCGGCGTGGGAGGACCGGCTGGCTGGCCTGGCCACCGAGCAGCCCGGTCTGGGGCTGGTGGTCCACGTCGCGCGCGGCTTCGGGGCGCGCCGGCGCGGGCTGGCCGGGATGGAGCCGATGCCCGTCGACCACGCGCTGCGCATCCCGCGCACCAACTCGGTGCACACCTTCGGCATGCGCTTCGCCCTCGACCTCGTGTGGCTGGGCCGCCGCGGGTCGGTGGTACGTATCGACTACGACGTGCCGTCGGAGCGGCTGAAACTCTGCCTCCGCGCGCGCTCGGTGATCGAGACCCGTGCCGGTCACGGGGATCGCTTCGCCCGTGCACTGGACTAGGCGATCGCGGCTATACTGGCCCGCGTTGATCGACTCGTTCGCGATACCGCCGCGCCCTTCTTGATTCGCGGCCCCCAGACCTAGTGCCG
Organism: Solirubrobacteraceae bacterium; assembly: GCA_036379935.1. GTDB lineage: Bacteria > Actinomycetota > Thermoleophilia > Solirubrobacterales > Solirubrobacteraceae > JAOPZW01. Next base: position 4,712 of record DASVFT010000005.1, read on the forward strand.
GTTCCCCGACGGTTCGACCGGCGCCCGCCTGAGCGGGACACGACGAGGATCAACGAGCGCATCCGCGTTCCCGAGGTCCGCGTCATCGGCGAAGACGGCACCCAGATCGGTGTCATGCGCACCGACGAGGCGCTGCGCTACGCCCAGGAGCGCGACCTCGACCTCGTCGAGGTGGCCCCCGAGGCGCGGCCGCCCGTCACCCGGGTCCTGGACTACTCGAAGTACAAGTACGAGCAGGCCCAGAAGCAGAAGGCGGCGCGCAAGCACCAGCAGCAGATCACGATCCGCGAGATCAAGTTCCGCCCCAAGATCGCCGAGCAGGACTACGCGACCAAGAAGCGCCACGTCGAGCGCTTCCTCCGCCACAAGGACAAGGTGAAGATCACCATCATGTTCCGCGGGCGCGAGGTCACGCATCCCGAGCGCGGCCAGCAGATCCTCGACCGCCTGGCCGAGGAGCTCACCGACCTCGCCGTGATCGAGCAGCGGCCGAACCTGGACGGGCGCAACATGACGATGCTGCTGGGGCCGTCGAAGGCCGTCCTGGCCGGATCGCTGGGCAAGGAGGACGGCGGCGACGGCGCGGCTTCGAGCAACGGCGCCGCGTCCGCGACCGAGCCCGAGTCGCCGGCCGCCGACGAGTCCGAGTCGCCGGCCGCCGACGAGTCCGAGTCGCCGGTTGCCGACGAGCCCGAGTCGCCGGCCGCGTAGCGGGGCCGGCCGCCTTCAGCGGCGGACGAGCTTGAAGAACGTGGAGTCCTCGCCGCTCGCCTTCTGCTCCTGGTAGAGGAACGCGAGGTTCTCGCGGTCGAACTTCTCGAACCACTCGTCCCACGAGATGTGCTCGAGCTGGTCCTCACCGGCTCCGCCGGGGAAATCGATCCGCAGCACGCCGGCCTCTCCGTCGCCCGTGCCCCTCACCATGGCGGGCTTGCCGCCGTGCTCCTCGACCCAGCGACGGATCTCGTCGTGGTCGGTCGTCTTCCTGGTGTCTGACCTCGTCTCACTGGACATGGGACTGGCTATAGGCCAGGCGACGGCCGTGTCCCGCCGCTCGGTCGGCGCCGCCCAGTACTCTTGATGTGCGCGACGACGAACGAGAGAAGGCGGCGCACCGATGAACCCACAGCGCGAGCGCGCTGAGAAGCAGCGCCAGGTCAAGCTCGATGCGGTCGCACAGCAGGTCGCGGAGGGGTCTCTGACGATCCGTCAGATGACGCCCGAGGAGCGCAAGAAGTACCCCAAGCCGGACAAGCCGCGTCCGCAGCGTCGCCGACCCTGACACGCTGCTAGGGTCTGTCGCATCAGGCCGAGCCACCAGGGCTCGGTAAGAGAGTGCACAGCGCCGCAGTCGTCGCCTCAGAGCTTCCTCCGCGTACGCAGCACCAGAACCCACGGAGGAACAGCAATGCCCACAGGAACCGTGAAGTGGTTCAGTGACGACAAGGGCTTCGGCTTCATCACGCCCGACGAGCCCGGCAAGGATCTCTTCGTCCATCACAGCGGCGTCGCCGGCGAGGGCTATCGCTCGCTCGCGGAGGGCGCCCGCGTCTCCTATGACTCGGAGGCGGGGGACAAGGGCCCCAAGGCCGTCAACGTCACGACGATCTAGCGCACAGCCACTTCGCTGGCCAGCGCGAAGGGCGGGACCAGCTCGATGCGGTCTCCGCTCCAGAAGCGTCCCGGGTCGTACCAGCTGGCGGGCCGCCGGCTCGGGAGCAGGCCCATGTGCTGGTACGTGGTGGCGACGAGCTCGGCGCAGTAGATCGTCTCCAACGACGACGAGCGGCGAAACCGCCCGGTGAGGTACTGCCGGACGAGGCCGGGCGTGGTCGGGAAGGGTCGGCCGTCGAAGCGTTCGATGACCTCCATCAGGCGGTCCTCGTGGTGGCGGCCGATCGTCCCCTGCAGCTGGCGCATCCAGGCGCGCTGCCTGTAGCGCTCGCTCCACGTCCGCGCGGCGTCGGCCAGGAGGTGCAATTGCACGCCGCGCTGGCGTTCACCGGTCCAGACGTCGGGCAGCGAGCGTCCGAGCTCGGCGTGCCACAGCAGTGGCGGCAGATCGTCGAGGGCGACCACCATGCCGACGTGGTTGACAGGGCTGTTGGTGGCGGTCTGGATGGCGCGGTCGCCCAGCGACCGGCCGCGGAAGAGCCAGATGTCGCCGGTCGACGCCGTGGCCACGGCGTCGTCGAGAGCCAGAGCCGTCTCGGGCACGGCCGGTAACTTACGCGCCGGATGCGCCCGTCCTGGAAGGTCATAGGGCTCGCCGGCCTCGCGGGCGTGGCGGCCACCGGCGTGGTCGTGGCGCGCCAGCGCCGCGCCCATCGCCAGTACGACCCCGAAGAGCTGCGCGACCGGCTGCACCGCCGCCTGGCCGAGGTGGTCACCGACGACGAGGTCGCGGCGAACGCCCGGGAGGGCGCGGCGCCGGCCGCAGACGGCGAGCCCGCCCGCGACTGACCGGCTTGTGGTCCGTTGCGACCGGCCTAGGGACCACAGTGGGAGGACCACCCCGATTGCGAGATGATGAGGGCGCCATGAGCGTTTCGAGTCTGCGCCACGACGCTTTCGTCTACGACTCCGACGAGGACTTCGTCGCGCGCATAGCCCCCTTCGTCGAGGACGGGTTGGAGGCGGGCGACGCCGCGGTGGTCGTCGCCACGCGCCACAACTGCCGGCTGCTGCGCGATGCGCTCGACGGCGGCTCGTCACAGGTCACCTTCGTCGACCGCGACGAGTTCTATCTGCGGCCCGCCGCCGTGATCGCCGGCTACGACAAGACGCTGCGCGAGCTCCTGGGCGGCGGCGCGCCCGCCGTTCGCGTGATCGGCGAGGTCCAGTTCGGCACGACGCCGCGCGAGTGGGATGAGTGGACGGCGTACGAGTCGATCCTCAACCGGGCCTTCGCCGAGCGGCGGGCGTGGATCGTGTGTCCGTACGACGCCCGGGTGCTGCCCGAATCGGTGGTCCATCAGGCGGCACACACGCACCCCGAGATGCTCGGTGCCACAGGCGAGCCGAGCCCGCACTACCACGACCCGGAGGAGCTCGTGCGCGCGCTCACGCCGGCGCCCGCGGCGCTGCCGGACCTTCGCCCGGTGGCGATCGACGCCGACGGGCGCGGCTTCCGCGCGCAGCTTCGGCGCGAGCTCGGGGAGGACGGCATCCCGGAGGCCGAGGCAGAGCGCATGGTCCTCGCGGCCGGCGAGGTCCTGGCCAACGCCCATCGTCACGGCCACGGCGCCGCCACGCTGCGCGTCGGCCGTGTCGACGACCGCTTCGTGTGCGAGATTTCCGACCATGGACCCGGGCTCGACGATCCCCTGGCCGGCTACTTGCCGCCCCATCACGCGCATGCGAACGGCGCCGGCCTCTGGGTCGCGCGCCAGCTCACGTGGCGCCTCGACCTTCTTCCCGGCGTGGATGGGCTGACCGTCCGGCTGTGGATCTAGCGCGTGGCGCAGCCTGAGGCCGACCCCCTCGAGCGCCTCTCCTCGGAGGAGCTCTACCAGCTGGCGGTGCGCCGCGCACGCCGTCACCTCGACGTCGGGTTCTTCTGGCGCCTGCTCGAGCTGCTGCCCGCCGCCGAGGCCGCCGCCGGCCAGCTCGACGAGGCCGAGGCCGACGTCATGAGGCTGAGCGCGCACCTGGACGACCTCACGGATGCCGGCCGCGGCGAGATCGCCGACGCCCTGCGGCCGTTCTACCTCGAGTACCTGCGCGAGCACGGCGTTCGGCCTGACGGCGCTTGAAGGCCGGGCGGCGCTGTCCTAGTGAGCGGCGCAGATGCGCGCCGCCGTGCTCTACGAGGTCGGGACCGTCCCGGTCTTCGCCGACTTCAAGGAGCCGGAGCCCGATGAGACCCATCAGGTTCTCGAGGTGCTCCTCGCGGGCCTGAACCCGGTCGACCTCTTCGTCGCGGCAGGGCTGTACGGCGAGGTCGAGCTGCCCCGCGTCGTCGGGCTCGAGGGCATCGCGCGCCTCGACGGCGGCGAGCGCGTGTACTTCGCCGGCCCGCCGGCGCCGTTCGGCTCGATGGCCCAGTACGCGCCGATCGACGTCGACCAGACGTTCGCGGTGCCCGACGGCCTGGATGCCGGGCTCGCCGTGGCGCTGGGCATAGCGGGCCTCGCGGCGTGGCTGTCGCTGACGTGGCGCGCGCACCTGCACAAGGGGGAGAGCGTCCTCGTGCTCGGGGCCAGCGGCGTCGTGGGGCAGATCGCGGTCCAGGCGGCGAAGCTGCTGGGCGCCGCCCACGTCGTCGCGGCCGCGCGCCACCGGCCGACCCTCGAGCGCCTGCGCGAGCGGCGGGCGGCGGACGCGATCGTCGTGTTGGGGGGCGACGACGAGCGCGCGCTGCGCGACGCCGCCGGGGATGGGGGGTACGACGTGGTCGTCGACCCGGTCTACGGCCCTCCACTCAAGGCGGCCCTGCGGGCCACCGCGGACGGTGCGCGGGTCGTCAGCGTGGGGGCAAGCGCCGGCCAGGTCATCGAGCTCGCCATCGGCGACGTCAGCGGACGCACGCTGATCGGACACGTCAGCGGGCAGGCGCCGGTCGACGTCCGCCGCCAGGCCTACGGCGACCTGGCCGTCCACGCGGCCGCCGGCGATATCGCGGTCGAGGTGGAGCGTCTGCCGCTGTCGGAGATAGAGACGGCATGGCAGCGCCAGGCCCAGGGTCCGCACCACAAGCTGACGATCGTCCCGTGACACACCGCGCTATCTACACTCGCCGGCCATGGACTTCGGCGTCGCGTACTTCCCCACGCACGACGGCATGAGCCCCGGGGCGATCGCGCGCATGGTCGAAGAGCGCGGCCAGGAGTCGCTGTTCTTCGCCGAGCACACCCACATCCCGGCCAGCCGCGAGAGCCCGTGGGGCGAAGGCGACGTCCTGCCGCAGAAGTACTGGCACTGCTACGACCTCTTCGTCGCGCTCACCGCCGCCGCGGCGGCGAACACCAAGCTGCGCGTGGGCAGCGGCGTCTGCCTGGTCATCGAGCGCGACCCCATCGTCACGGCCAAGGAGGTGGCGAGCGTCGACCACCTCTCCGGCGGGCGCCTGGAGTTTGGCGTCGGCGCCGGCTGGAACCGCGAGGAGATGCGCAACCACGGCACCGATCCACGCAAGCGCATGGCGATCCTGCGCGAGCGCATCGAGGCGATGAAGGCGATCTGGACCCAGGACGAGGCCAGCTATCACGGCGAGCACGTCGACTTCGAGCGCATCTGGTCCTGTCCCAAGCCCGCGCAGCGCCCGCACCCGCCGATCCTCGTCGGCGGCGACGGCCCGACCGTCCTCGACCGCGTGCTGGCCTTCGGCGACGCGTGGTTCCCCAACTATCGAGGCCGGCCCGAGATCCTCGGGCGCGTCGAGGAGCTGCGCGCCCGCGCCGACCGCCCCGTCGAGGTCGACCTGCTCGGCATGCCTCCCGAGGTCGCCGCCATCGAGCGCGTCCACGCCATCGGGGCACGGCGGGCGGTGCGCTGGCTCCCGACCGGCCCGCGCAGCACGGTCGAGCGCGCGCTCGAGGCCTGGGAGTCGGCTATCGCGGAGTTCACCGGCGGCTAGCATGACCCCGATCCCGGACCCCATTCCGCCGGAGCCCGATCCGCATCCGCCGGAGCCCGACCCGCCGCTCCCCCCCGACCCCGACGTGCCCGTCGCCCCACGA
>DASVFT010000006.1:0-23865 GCA_036379935.1 Solirubrobacteraceae bacterium
CGGTCCGGCGCCGCGCTCGCGCGCCAGGGCGACCGCGGAGGAGATGTTGTGCGTCTCCTCGAAGGCCGAGCGCAGGGCCTCGATCTCGGCCAGCTCGAACTGCCGATGCCCGCCGGCGGTGCGCCGCGGCTCGGGAAAGCCGAAGCGCCGCTCCCACGAGCGCAGGGTGTTGGGACTGACGCCGAGCATGGCCGCCGCGGCATTGGTCCGGATGGAACCCATGCGTGATGTATCGAGCGTTGGCGAGGTTTGCGCAACGATGGCAAGAGAAGCTGCACGGCGGGCGATCCCGTGCAGGTGCAGGGCTTTCGTGGCGCGCGCCGGGAGCGCGGCGGCTACGCCCGGCCGTCGGCCAGGACGATGAGCGCGGCCCGCGGCGGACCGCACGGCGCGATGCGCGCCCAGAAGCGGATCCCGAACTCCTTGGCCGGGCGGAGCACGACGTGGCGCGTCTCCCCGCCGCCTCGGGCGGCGTGGACGATGAGGTTGACCAGCGACTCCGGACCGGAGATCTCGATGTCCGCGGGAACCAGGAGGTCGCCGATGTGGGCGTTGACGACCTCGGTCTCCTTGGTCATCAGCAGCTCCTCGGCGAGGCGGCTCACACCGCAGATCGAGAGCTGGCCGTCGACGAGCAGGAACGGGTCGTCGGGCGTGGGCGCGCCGTCGGGCGGCGCGGAGACGAGCAGGCCCAGCCCGCAGCGCGTGCAGACCCGCGAAACGGGCGGGATGTCCGTCTCGAGCGGCGGGCGGCCGCAATGGCCGCAGAACTGGACGTCGGGACGGGGATGGTCGGCGTAGCCCGGAAGGGCGACGAGATGTGGGCGCTCGATCACGAAGCTCTCACCTGGCGACGGTTGGCCGGCTGGTCGATGACATGGTCGTCAGCCGGAGCGGCCACCCCCCGCGGCCGGCCGTCGAGGATCTCGAGCACGATGCGATGCGCCTCGCCCGCGTTGTCGGGCAGGTTGCGCGCCGTCGTGCGCGCCGCGTCGGCGCGACCGCCGCGGCGATAGAGGGCCATCGGCAGAGCACCGCTCGCCGAGCGGACCCGGTAGGCCCAGCGCGCGACGTCGTCGTCCGAGGCGTGCGCGCCCGAGATGACCACCACCTGGGGCGCGAACGCGCCGAGGACCTCGGTCAGGCCGGCCACGCCGGTGATGGGCAGGACGAGCACGCGCGCGCCGGAGCGCACGGCGAAGAGCTGGAGCGCCTTGAGGGCGAGGGCGTCGGGGTCGAGATCGTCGCGCGTCGCGTCCCCGACGAGGATCGCGGTGGGCCGCATCGGAGGCGGCGCCATCCGCTGTGCGCGCTGCAGCCAGTCGGTCGCCCAGCGGGCCGCGAAGGCCCAGGGCGCGGAGTCGAAGCCGTGGCGCTCGCCGATCTCGTGGATCGACGGAAGAAGGACCTCCTGGACGCTGCGCTCGACCGAGCGCAGGGCGAGGGCGGCCTCCATCGCGGCGTCGGCGCGGTCCAGCTCGAAGGCCTGGAGCGCGCCGACCAGCGTGCTGGTGTCCGAGCTCAGCGACTCGCGCGCGCGGGAGATGGCGGACGAGATCGAGAGCCCTTCCTGGAGGGCATCGCGCAGCGCCGCGACCTCGCCATGCGTATACAGGCGGTGCTTGCCGGCGGTCCGCTGCGGCTTGGGATAGCCGAAGCGGCGCTCCCACGCCCGCAGGGTATTCGGACTCACGTTGAGCACCGACGCAGCTTCCGATGTCTTCAGCGTGCGCACGCCGTCGTCCATGGCATCAGTCTGACGGATTCCTGTCTGCGGGCATACGAATCTTGCACGGGTTTCGAGGCAAAATCCGTGCAATTCGGTGTGGACGCGTATACCTTTCGTGGCGTCCGGTCCCACGAATCCCTATCGAGGGGAGATTCAGATGTACCTAAGCGGCCGTTAGTCCCGACCTCTCTGGCTTGCCTCCAGTTCTCCTCGCGGCAAGCCGATAGCTTGCGCGTATGAGTCCTGTGCCAGCTCGAGCGCATCCTGCGTTTGCGGCTGCACTCGCAGCGTTCGTCGTGGCGGTTGGGGTCGCCATGACGAGCCTTTCGCTTGATCAGGGCGAAGTCAAGCCCCTTGCAGGCGTTTTGACGTTGACGGCGGTCGTCGCCGAGCTGATTGCCACCTCGCTCGCGGCGCGTATCAAGCTCTCCGCGGCGTTCGTCGCGGGCGCCCTCGCCATCGGCTTCGTCGGGCCCGGCGCGGCCTTCCTCATCCCGACGGTGGCGTTCGTGGCCACGTGGCTGGTCGAGCGGTACCGCTGGCGCGCGCTGCTCATCAACGTCGCCAGCTCGGCGACGCCGACCTGCGCTGTCGCCATCGCCTTCCAGGCCATCGACCCACCGCGCAGCAGCGTGGCCTTCCTCGCCCTGCTGGCACTGGCCGCCGCGCTCACCATGGCCCTGAACTTCGTCATCGGCCAGCCGCTCTTCGCGATCCTGGACGGCGATCCGATCTCCAGCCGGCTTCGGCAGACGCGCTACCTCGTCGCGCCGGTGGTGCTGAACATCGGTGTCGTCGTCGTGGTGGGCGAGATCTATGCCGAGCTCGGGCTCGCCGCGCTTGCGTTCGTGTTCGTCAACGTCGTCGTGTTCACGTACATGACGCGCCTGCTCGTCACCGCGCGCGACAGGACGCGCGAGTACGCCAACCTCTCGTGGGGCGTGCTCTCGGGGCTCATCCGCACGCTCGACGAGCGCGACTCGCGCGCGGCGCGCCATTGCGCAGCGGTCGCCGCGTTCTCGCGTGACATCGCCAAGGCCGCCGGCATGTCCACGCGCGACCAGGAGCTCGCTCACACGGCGGGGCTGCTGCACGACATCGGCAAGTTCGCGCTCTCCGACCGTGTCATGGAGCGCGGCGGGCAGCTCGCGGAGCCCGACTGGCGCGGGGTTCGCCGCCATCCGGACATCGGCGCCGAGCTGCTCCGCGACATCGGGGTCTACGGGCCGGTGGCCGAGATCGTGCGCGCCCACCACGAGCGCGTGGACGGCCGCGGCTACCCGCGCGGCCTGCGGGGAGATCAGATCCCGGCCGTCGCTCGCATCGTCGCGGTCGCGGAGGTCTACGACACGCTCACCGCCCCGGACACCTATCGCAGCCCCATGACCTCGTTCGAGGCGCTGACGGAGCTGCGCCGCGTGGCGGGGATGCAGCTCGATCCCTTCTACGTCGAGGTGCTGGCCGAGCTGCTGGCGGGCCGGGGCATGGAGTACCGCCACGCCGACGAGGCGGACTTCGACCGCGAGCTCGACATCGAGCGGCGCATGAACGAGGCGGTCGCTCCCACGTCGTGACCCGAGCGCGAGCTCGGCTCAGCGCTCGCGCGGGCGCAGGGAGTCGAGGAACTCGTCGAGCTGGGCGACGCTGAAGCGGCGCTGGCCGCCGGGCGTGCGGTAGCCCTTGAGGTGGCCGGCGTCCGACCAGCGGCGCACGGTCGAGATCGACACGCCGAGGTGGCGGGCGGCCTGCGAGGCCGTCAGGCCCAGCAGGGACGCATGGCCGGGGGTGCGGCTCATGAGCGGGAACTACGGCACGCGCGAAGCCGCCGCGCACCGCGGGTGCAGCTTTGCGCAGGTTTGGCGGCCCGAGCCTGCGGCTGAGAGGATGAAGCGATGGGTCGCCTCGACGAAGTCGACCTCTCGCTCAAGCTCTCGCGCGAGGAGCAGGACCGCCTGCTGGGGATCCATGGGCTGCGCCTGGCCCAGCTGCGCCTCGCGCTGGGCGGCCTCATCGGCTCAGGGCAGCTGGGGCCGCCGCTGTGCGTGCTCTTCGAGGGCTGGGACGCCAGCGGCAAGGGCGGCGCCATCAAGCGCCTCGTCGCTCCCCTCGACGCCCGCCACGTGCGCGTCAAGCAGTTCGCGGCACCCACGCCCGACGAGAAGCGCCATCACTACCTGCACCGCTTCGTTCCCGCGCTGCCCGGCTGGGGCGGCATGGCCGTCCTCGATCGCACCTGGTACGGCCGCGTGCTCGTCGAGCGCGTCGAGGGCTTCGCCACCGAGGAGCAGTGGCAGCGCGCCTATCGCGAGATCGACGAGTTCGAGCGGATGCTGGCCGACGACGGGATGGTCGTCGTCAAGCTCTACCTGCACATCTCCGACGAGGAGCAGCTCAAGCGCTTCGAGCGCCGGCGGACCGATCCGCTCAGGGCGTGGAAGCTCACCGACGAGGACTGGCGCAACCGCGCCAAGCGCCCGGCCTACGAGGCCGCGCTCGAGGAGATGTTCGAGCGCACCGACACCGAGCGGGCGCCCTGGCGGATCGTGCCGGCCGAGTCCAAGCGCTACGCGCGCGTGCGCGTCATGCAGGAGGTCATCGCGGCCATCGAAGCGGGAGCCGCGCATCACGGCTTCCCGCTGCCCGAGCCGCTCCAGGCGGTCGCCGACTAGGCGTGCGCGCCCACCAAGGCCCAGCGCCGGCGCGCGAAGCGCGCGCCGACCATGGCCAGGCGCACGAGCATGAGCACGTCGATGGCGGCCCAGACGGCCCCGACCGTGCCGGCGGTCAGCGCGAGGGGCAGGAAGGCCAGGAAGGCGACGACCATGGCGCCGGCGAGGTAGCGCGTGTCGCCCGCCCCGATGAGGATGCCGTCGAGCGCGAAGACGACGGCCGCGACGGGCCACATCGCGCAGAACAGCGGCCACAGGTCGTGGGCCTGGTCGATGACGCGCGGGTCCGAGGTGAAGGCGCGGGGGACCACGTCGACCAGCGCGAGGAAGACCCCGCCGATCAAAAGCCCGGCCGCCAGCGACCACTCGACCATCCGGCGGGCGGCGGCGTAGGCCTCGTCGGCCTCGCCGGCGCCGAGCGCGCGACCGACGATGACCTGCCCGGCGATGGCGATGGCGTCGAGGAGCAGGGCGAGGAAGCCGAAGAGCTGCCAGGCGATCTGGTAGGCGGCCACGGTCGGCGCCCCGATGCGGGCGCACACGGCCGTGGCCAGGGCGAAGCAGCTCTGCAGCGCGGCCGTCCGCACGATCAGCTGGGCACCGATCGAGACCAGCGAGCGGATGCGGGCGGGGTCGGGCGGCGCGAAGCTGCGCAGCAGAACGGCCGCGAAGGCCGCGCCCATCCCCAGCTGGGCCAGCACCGTGCCCCACGCCGATCCATCCAGCCCCCAGCGAAACCCGTAGACGAACAGCACCTCGAACACGACGTTGGCGGCGTTGGCCGCCACGACGATGACGAGCGGCGTGCGCAGGTCGCCCATGCCGCGCAGCCAGCCCTGACCGGCCAGGGCCACGAGCGCCATCGGCAGGCCGAGCGCGGCGATGCGCAGGTAGCGCGCGGCCATGTCGGCGACCTCGCCGCGCCCGCCGAGCAGCTGCACAAGCGGCCCGGCCAGGGCGACGACGGCACCGGCGGCCACGACGCCCGCCGCCAGCGCCAGCCACAGCGCCTGCGGGCCGAGCGCCGCCGCCTCGTCGTCCAGCCCCGCTCCGTGGAGGCGGGTCACCCGCGCCGTCGTCCCGTAGGTCAGGAAGATGCACAGGGCGACGAGGTTCGACAGCAGCGTCGCCGCCAGCGCCAGCGCCGCCAGCTGCGACGTCCCGAGATGGCCGACGATCGCCGTGTCGACCAGCAGGTAGAGCGGCTCAGCGGCCAGCGCGCCGAGGGCCGGGAGCGCGAGGCGCACGATCTCGCGGTCGTAGGCGGAGCGGCGCACCGGCGCCACTCTACGATCCGCCCATGGTCTGGGTCCTCGTGCTCCTCGCGGCCGCCACGCGCGGGCGGCGCGCCGGCGAGGCGAGCGGATGAAGCTGCGCCTCTACCACCACCCCGACGGCGCGCGGGTCGCGTACCGCGAGACCGGCACCGGCCCCGCGCTGGTGCTGCTGCACTCCGCGCTGCTCAGCCACCGCGAGTTCGAGCCGGTCGTCGAGGACCTGGCCGACCGTTACCGGCTGGTGCTGCCGGACCTTCCCCTGCACGGCGACTCCGAGGACCGCCCGCGCCACCCCTACACCCTGGACTGGCTGGCCGAGGTCATCGCGGCCTTCTGCGTGGAGACCGCCGGTCCGCACCCGCTCGTCGGCGCCCATGGGATGGGCGCGCAGATCCTGTTGCGCGCGCTCGAGCTCGACCTCCTCACCCCCGGGCGCGTCGTCCTCATGCCCAACCCGCTCCACCGTCCGGCGCCGCGCGAGGCGTGGCGCACCATGGCGCGCGCCGGCGCGATACCCGGCCTCGACCGCGCGCTGACGCACGTGGCCCGCGCCGCCTTCCGGCCCGAGCACGGCGTGCGGCTGTCGGCCAGCGCCGACCCCGCGGCGCGCGATCTCGTCCGCCACGCCTTCGCCGACGTCGGCGGCAACGCCAACCTGGCGCGCTCGTGGGCGCGGCTGGCCAAGCGCTGGCCGCGCGGTCCGCGCCGCGAGCTGCTCGACCTCTACCCCCGCCTGCGCTTCCCCGTCCTCCTGCTGTGGGCCGACAGCGATCGCCGCCATCCGCTCCAGGCCGCCGAGGAGGCCCTCGACCTGCTCCCCCACGGGCAGCTGCGCGTCCTCAGCGGGACCGGCTTCCTCATCGCCTACGACGACCCGGTGGGCGTCGCCAGAGAGCTCGCGGCCTTCTGTGGCTAGGGTGCGGGGTCCTATGGCTCCGCGAAAGACGCTCTACGGCGGCGAGACCAAGAAGGCCGTCGAGAACTTCCCGATCTCCGGCGAGACGGTCCCCGTCTCGGTGATCCACTGGCTCGGGCGCATCAAGGGCGCGGCCGCGCGCGCGAACTCAGACCTGGGCAAGCTCGACGGCAAGCTGGCCGACGCGATCGCGCGCGCCGCCGACGAGGTCGCCTCCGGCAACCACGACGCCCAGTTCCCGATCGACGTGTTCCAGACCGGGTCCGGCACGTCGTCGAACATGAACGCCAACGAGGTCATCGCGGCGCTCGCCGGCGACGGCGTGCATCCCAACGACCACGTGAACATGGGCCAGTCCTCCAACGACGTGTTTCCCAGCGCCGTGCACCTCGCCGCGCTGGACCGCGCCACCAACGAGCTGCTGCCCGCGCTCAAGCAGCTCGAGCGCTCGCTGCAGCGCAAGGCCAAGCGCTTCGAGAACGTCGTCAAGTCCGGCCGCACGCACCTGATGGACGCGGTGCCCGTGACGCTGGGCCAGGAGTTCGGCGGCTACGCGGCCCAGGTCCGCCTCGGCCAGGAGCGGGTCGCGGCGGCGCTCGAGCACGTGCGCCAGATCCCGCTGGGCGGGACCGCAGCCGGCACCGGCTTGAACACACACCCGAGGTTCGCCGAGCGCGTGCGCCGCGAGCTGACGCGGCAGACGAAGCTCAAGATCGCTCCGCCGGCCGACCCGTTCGAGGCGCAGGGGAGCCGCGACGCGCTCGTGGAGCTCTCCGGAGCGCTGAAGGTGGTCGCCGTGTCGCTGACCAAGATCGCGCAGGACCTCGCGCTCATGGGCTCCGGCCCGCGGGCCGGCCTCGGCGAGATCTACCTGCCGGAGCTCCAGAAGGGCTCGTCGATCATGCCCGGCAAGGTCAACCCGGTCATCCCCGAGGTGGTCCTGCAGGTGGCCGCGCAGGTCATAGGCAACGACGCCGCCATCACCGTCGGCGGTCTGCAGGGCCAGTTCGAGCTCAACGTCCGCATCCCGCTCATGGCGCGCAACCTGCTGCAGTCGCTCCACCTGCTCTCGACCGCGTCGGTCGCCCTCGCCGAGAAGTGCGTGGACGGCATCGAGGTCAACAAGGAGGGCACGCGGCGCTCGGCCGAGTCGACCCTCGCCGTCGCCACCGCGCTCAACGAGCACATCGGCTACGACAAGGCGACGACCATCGTCCAGAAGGCGGCCCGGAGCGGGCGGATGCTGCGCGACGTCGCGCTCGAGGAGGGCGTGGAGCCCGACGTCTACGACCGCATCATCGACCTGCGCAGGATCGCGGCGGGCAACAGGGCCTAGGGGCGCGGCTGCGCCCCGGCAAAGGCGCGGCGCACGGCCGCGACGGACGGCTTGGGCGTGCCAGCGTAGGTGAAGAGCCCCTTCTGGTTGATCCCGCGCACGAGGCGGATGCCGGGCACCTCGCGGCGGATCGACCCGCCCGCGAACGAGGGCGAGAGCGCGAAGTCCTGGAGGTTCCACACCAGCTCGCCGGCGAGCCACGGCGTCGCCTCGTAGGTCCGGATGTGCCGCGCGAGCAGGCTCGCCTGGAAGCCCTCCGAGCCGGGCGTGCCGGGCGCGTTGAGGCGGTTGGCCTCGGCGCCGAACTCGCTGACGATCACGACCTTGCCGGGGAACGCCCGGCGCAGCTCGGCCAGCCAGCTCTCGATCCCCGCCTGCACGGTGGCCGGCGGGGCGAGCGTGTCCTGGTACCAGCCCTCGTAGTTGGTGGCGCCGATCGCGTCGACATGGGTGTACATCGGGCCGGCCAGCGGCGGCAGGTGCGTGCCCCACACGTCGACGGCGGCCGGCCGGCCGGGGTCCAGGCGGTGCACGAGCTGCGCCGCGGCGTCGACGTACTCGGGCTGTCCGCCGCCGTGGCCGTTGCCGGCCACCTCGTTGGCCAGGTTCCAGGCCACCACGCTCGGGTGCAGGCGCGCCTGCACCACGTTGAGGCGCACGCGGCGCAGGGCACGGCGACGCAGCGCGTCGGTCCGCGACGTCCACGCGCCGGGTGCGTCGACCGGGCCGACGCCCTGCCAGACGAGGATGCCCGCGGCGTCGAGGCGGTCCAGCAGCACGGGGCTGAGCGGGTGCTGGCTGCGCGTCGCGTTGGCCCCGATGGCCTGGAGCCGCGCGACGATCGCATCCATGTCGGCGCCGGTCAGGGCGTCGCCGCGCCCCGGCGCGTCCTCCTGCAGCGAGGCGCCGCGCAACCTCAGCGGACGGCCGTTGAGCTTCAGGCGCCCGCCGGCCCAGCGCAGCTCGCGCAGCCCGACGCGTGCGGAGAACGCGGACTCGCCCGGCACCTCGAGGCGCAGCGCCTGGAGCGCCGGGTTGCCGGGCTCCCAGAGCTCGGGATCGGCGATGCGGGCGCGGGCGCGCACGGTGGCGCGGGCGCCGGGCGCGAGGTGCACGCTGCCGAAGCGCAGGGTGACGCCGGCGAGCGTGCCGCGGACCGCGATCGCGCGGGGCCCGGCGCGGTTGGTCACGCGCACGGTGATGTCGACCACGGCGTCGCTGCCGTCGAGGCGCGTGACCACCGAGGGCGCGTCGAGCTCGCTGGGCCCGAGCGGGCGGATCGACACCGGACGGTTGATGCCGCCGAAGTTGAACCACGTGCGGTGCCAGGCATCGGCCTTCATGGCCTGCGGGTTGCGCCAGTCGGCGCGCACGACCAGGAGATGCGGGCCCCCGCTCAGGCGCGTGCGCGCCTCGAAGGGCAGGTAGGTGCCGGTGTGGCGCGCGACGCGACGGCCGTCGAGCCAGATGCTGGCGCGGTGGTTGACCGACTCGAAGCGGATGGCGTAGTCGCCCGCCGCGGCCACCGTGAAGGTCGTGCGATACCACGCGATCGAGCCCTGGAACGACCGCTCACCGGCCAGGCCCCGCACGTGGCGCGCGTTGGGCGAGAAGGGGACGCGCACGGTGCGGCCTGTGAAGCTCCCGGACGGCCATCCGCGCCGGAGGCCGACGTCGGCGCGGTCGCCGCGGACGACCCACGGTTCGTCGAGCGTGCGCTCTCCACCCGGGCCGGTCGCGGCCGGCAGCGTGCGGGAGGCGCCGCCCTGCAGGCCCGTCGCTCCCGCCACGATGGCGAGAACGGCCACGGCCGCGGCCACGAAGGCGGCCAGGATCCCCCATGAGGCGCGCGTCATCGGGCGTCGTGGAGGGGGAGGCAGCTCACATGGAGACGAACGTCGCAGACGCCTCCAAGGTTGCTGTCGGCTGAGAGGGCGAGATGGCGCGGCACGGCGGCCGCGTCAATCTACGGCACGTTCAGCGCGACGTACTTGGTCTCGAGGTACTCCTGGATGCCCTCGGGTCCGCCTTCGCGGCCGTAGCCCGAGTGCTTGACGCCGCCGAACGGGGCGCCGGCGTTGGAGACCATGCCCTGGTTGAGGCCCACCATGCCGGTCTCCAGGCGCTCGACGACCTCGAAGGCGCGGTTGATGTCCTGGGTGTAGACGTAGGCGACGAGGCCGTACTCGGTGTCGTTGGCGGCGGCGATGGCCTGATCGTCGGTGGCGAAGGCCTTGATCGGCGCGACCGGCCCGAAGATCTCCTCGCGCAGGAGGCGGGCGTCGTCGGGGACGTCGGCGAGGACGGTCGGCTCGTAGAAGTAGCCGGGCCCGTCGATCTTGTTGCCGCCGGTGAGGACGCGCGCGCCCTTGCTCACGGCGTCCTCGACGAGCTCGGCCACCTTCGAGCGCTGCACGTCGTCGATGAGCGGCCCGACCTTGACGTCGGGGTCGGTGCCGCGACCGACCTTCATCGCGCCCAGGCGCTTCGCCAGCTGCTCGGCGAACGCGCCGGCCAGGCTCTCGGCGACGTAGAAGCGGTTGGCCGCCGTGCACGCCTCGCCGATGTTGCGCATCTTGGCGATCACGGCACCCTCGACCGCCGCGTCGAGGTCGGCGTCCTCGAAGGTCAGGAAGGGCGCGTTGCCGCCGAGCTCCATGGAGACGCGCAGGACCTGATCGGCCGACTGCCCGATGAGGGTCCGCCCGACCTCCGTCGAGCCGGTGAACGACAGCTTGCGCGTGCGCGGGTCCTTGATGAGCGGCTCCATGACCGCGCCCGAGGCCTTCGCGGTGATGACGTTGAGCACGCCGCCCGGCAGCCCGACCTCCTCGAGGATCTGCGCCAGCATGAGCATCGACAGCGGCGTCTGCTTGGCCGGCTTGACCACCATCGTGCAGCCTGCCGCGACGGCCGGCCCGATCTTCCGCGTGCCCATGGCCAGCGGGAAGTTCCACGGCGTGATGAACACGCACGGCCCGACCGGCTGCTTGAGCGTCAGCACCCGGCCCGTGCCGCCCTCGTGCGCGGTGAAGCGCCCGTCGATGCGCACCGCCTCCTCGGCGTACCAGCGCAGGAAGGCCGCCGCGTAGGTGACCTCCGCCTTGGACTCGGCCAGCGGCTTGCCCATCTCCAGCGTCATGAGGAGCGCCAGGTCGTCGGCGCGCTCGACGATCAGCTCGTAGGCACCGCGCAGGACCTCGCCGCGATCGCGCGGCGCGGTCTCGCGCCACTCCGCGAAGGTGTCGTGGGCCGCGCCCAGCGCGGCCTTGGCGTCGTCGACGGTGGCGTCGGCGACCTCGACGAGGATCTCGCCGGTGGACGGATCCTCGACCCCGAGGGTGCCGCCCTCGGAGGCGTCGCGCCATTCCCCGCCGATGTAGAGCTGCGGCTTGACCGCCTCGAGAATCGCCTGCTCTGCCGTGACCGTGGACATGTATCGAGCCTACCCGGCGTTGCGCCCCCGGGACGCGGCCGTCACGTCGAAACGGTCTCGGCTCCCAGCTCCGAAATGGCCACGTCCAGCGAGTAGTCGATCGGCATCACGATCAGGGTGGGGACGTCGAGCGAGAGCGCGTGGCGCAGGAGGCGGCCGAAGTCCTCCACCGCCTCGACGCGCCAGGCGGGCATGCCGAAGGACTCGGCCAGGCGCACGAAGTCCGGGTTGGTGAAGTCGACGCCGAAGTGCTCGCCGAACTTGCCGTCCTGCTTCCAGACGATCGAGCCGTACTGGCGGTTCTCCCAGACGACGTTCACGAACGGCGTCTTGAGGCGCACGGCGGTCTCGAGCTCCTGGCAGTTCATGAGGAAGCCGCCGTCGCCGTTGACCGTCACCACCTTGCGCTCGGGGTGGACCAGCTTGGCGCCGACCGCGCACGGCACCGCGAAGCCCATGCCTGCAAGGCCGTTTGCAATGAGGACCGTGTTGGGCTCATGGGCCGGGAACATCCGGCCGATCCACAGCTTGTGGAGCCCCACGTCGGAGATGAGGATGTCCTCGCGGCCGAGGGCCTGGCGGATCTCCCACAGCGCCCGCGGGGGCTGCATGGGGAAGGCATCGTCGTCCTTGGCCCGCTCGAAGCGGCCAAGGACCACCTCGCGCAGCCGTTGGGAGCCGCCGGAGTGCGGCACGTCCCGGCACTCCTCGGCCAGCCGCGTGAGCACGTGGTAGATGTCGCCGATGAGCTCGACCTCGGGCGTGAAGTACTCGTCGATCTCGGCGGCCTCGGAGTCGATGACGACGATCTTCTTGTCGCGCCCCGGGTTCCAATGCGACGGGGCGTGCTCGACGAGGTCGTAGCCGATGGCGATGACCACGTCGGCGTCGTCGAAGCCGGCGAGGGCGTAGTCGCGGGAGTGCAGGCCGACGGTGCCCAGCGCCTTGGGATCGGTGAAGTCCAGGACGCCCTTGCCCATGAAGGTCTCGGCCGCGGCGATGCCGGTGGCGCGGCAGAACTCGCGCAGCGCCGGAGCGCCCCGCGCGCGCACCACGCCGTTGCCAGCGAGGGCGACGGGGTTGATGGCGTTGCGGATGAGGTCGGCGGCCTTCAGCAGCTCGCGGGCCGAAGGCTCGGGCTTGACGGGTCGGCGGCGGGGCAGCGGGGAGGCGTCGGCCGGGGCGGCCATGACGTCCTCGGGCAGCTCGAGGTGCGTCGCCCCCGGCTTCTCGGACTCGGCCACCTTGAACGCCTTGCGCACGACCTCGGGGATGATCTCGGGGCTCGTCACGCGCGCGTTCCACTTCGTGATCGGGCGGAAGAGCTCGACGAGGTCGATGAACTGGTGGGACTCCTTGTGCATCCGCTCGAGGTCGGCCTGGCCCGTGAGGGCGACGAGCGGGGCGCGATCCAGGAAGGCGTCGCCGATGGCGGTGACGAGGTTCATGGCCCCCGGGCCAAGGGTGCCGAGGCAGACGCCGGCGCGGCCGGTGAGCCGCCCGTACATGTCGGCCATGTAGGCCCCGCCCTGCTCGTGTCGAACAGGGATGAAGGAGACCGACGAGTTGGCGAGGGATTGGTTGAGGTCCAGGGTCTCCTCGCCCGGGATGCCGAACACGTACTTGACCCCCTCGGCCTCCAGGCATTCGACGAACACATCGCTGGCGCGCCGGTTACCCTGACCCATCGCATGCAAGCTACCACCGCAACTCGCGCGTCAATCGGTGGTTTCGGAGCACGCATGCGCAAGGTCGTCCTCGCCCTGACCGTCGCCATGCTCGCGGCCGCGCCCGCGGCGCAGGCGGCCACGAAGCTCACGATCACCGGCGCCGGCTTCGGCCACGGGATCGGGATGAGCCAGTACGGCGCGTACGGCTACTCGCTCCACCTGAAGGACTACGGCTTCATCCTCGGCCACTACTACACGGGGACGACGCTCGGGCAGCTCTCCTCCAATCCGGAGGTCAAGGTCCTGCTCCAGGGGACCCGGCGCTCGGTCTCGTTCACGGGCGCGTTGGCGGCCGGCGCCCAGAGGCTCGACGTGGCTCAGACCTACACCGTGCGCCGCGATCCCGCGGGGCTGGTCCTGACCGACGCCTCGGGGAAGAGCGTGGGCACCGCGCCGGGGCCGCTGCGCGTCGACGCCGCGGTCGGCCAGCCGCTGCGCCTGTTCGGCAAGTCCGTACCGGGCGTCCGCGACGGGCTCTACCGCGGCTCGCTGCTGATCAGCGCCTCCGGTGCCGCGGGTGTCGTCGCGGTCAACGCGCTGCCCCTCGAGGACTACGTGCGGGGCGTGGTCAGCGGCGAGAGCCCCTCCGCGTGGCCGGTCGAGGCCCTCAAGGCGCAGTCCGTGGCCGCGCGCACCTACGCGATCACCTCGCATGCGGGCGGCGCGCTCTTCGATCAGTACGCCGACACGCGCTCGCAGGTCTACCGCGGGGTGGCGGCCGAGACGCCGAACACCGACGCGGCCGTGCAGGCGACCGCGGGGCAGGTCGTGACGTATGGCGGCCAGCCGGTGACCACCTACTTCTTCTCGACCTCCGGCGGAGAGACCGAGGACGTCGAGAACTCGTTCGTGGGCTCGCAGCCCAAGCCGTGGCTGAAGGCGGTCGACGATCCGTTCGACGACGTCTCGCCCAAGCACCGCTGGGGGCCCTTCCGCTTCACCGCCAAGCAGGTGCAGTCGAAGCTGCGCCGCTACGTGCGCGGGCGCTTCAAGCGGATCAAGGTGCTCCAGCGCGGGGTGTCGCCGCGCGTCGTGCGGGCCCAGGTCGTGGGCACGCGCGGCGTGACCGACGTCACTGGTCCCCAGCTGCGCTCGGCCTTCGGCCTCTTCGACACGTGGGCGTACTTCACCTCGGTCACCTCCAAGGCGAGCAAGTCCAAGACGAAGAAGAAGGCTGCCACGACGACCCCCGCGACGCCGGCGTCCGGCAATCTGACCGGCGGCGTCGCCCCGAGCGCTCGCGCGGCTGCGCTGGGCGGCGGGCGCGTCGAGGGCAGCATCGCCCCGGCCCGCGCCGGACGCTGGCTGCGCATCGAGCGCCGGCAGGGCACGCGCTGGGTCACCGCGGTCGACGCCAAGGTCGGACGCGCCGGGCGCTACTCGGTGGCCGTCCCGGGTCCCGGGGTGTACCGGGTCGTCTACGGCGTGGCCACCGGTCCCGCCGTGCGCGTCGGCTGACGATGCCCGCGCCGCTGCTCGCCGTCGACGCCCCGTCGCTGCTCTACCGCGCCTTCCACGCGCTGCCCAAGACGATCACCAGCGCCGACGGCACGCCGGTCAACGCCCTGCTCGGCACGACCAACCTCGTGCTCCAGGCCGTCGACCGCTACGACCCGCGCGCGGTGGTGCTGTGCTTCGGCGCCGAGGCGGCGCACTATCGCGTCGACCTCTATCCCACCTACCACGCCGACCGCGTCGACATGCCCGCGGAGCTCGTGCCGCAGTGGGACGACGCGCCCGCCTTCTTCGAGGCCTTCGGCTGGATCGTGATGCGCCACGAGACGCTGGAGGCCGACGACCTGCTGGGCGCGCTGGCCGAGGCGGAGGCGGCGGCGGGTGGGGAGGCGCTGCTCTTCACCGGCGACCGCGACATGTTCCAGTGCGTGTCCGAGGCGGTCACGGTGCTGTGGCCGGCGGGCAAGGGCGAGACGGAGCCGATCGGCCCGGCTGAGGTCCAGGAGCGCTACGGCGTGCGCCCCGACCAGGTGCCCGACTTCATCGCCCTGCGCGGCGATCCGTCCGACGGCCTGCCGGGCGCGCGCGGGATCGGCGAGAAGACGGCGCGCGATCTCCTGCGCGAGCACGGGTCGCTCGAGGCGCTGCTGGCCCTGCCGCGGGGCCTCACGCCGCGGGTCTACGGATCCCTGCGCGACCAGGCCGACGAGCTGCGCGCCTTCCGGGCCATCGCGACGCTCCAGCCGATCGACGTCCGGCTGCCACCGGATGCGCCGCTGGACCACGAGGGCGCTGCCCAGGCGGCCCGTGAGCGTGCCATGAACCGGCTTGCGGAGCGCCTGAGCGCGTGGCCTGACCGCTGAGCGGGAACCCCTCTTCCGATCCCAACGGGAGGGAGGACCCTCATGTTCGAACGCTTTCGGAAGACCAGCGCCACGCGGCGCGAGGAAGAGGGCGCCGTGGCGGTGCGGGAGCGCGAGGAGGTCGCGCCGGCCACGGTCGCGGAGCCGCGGCGTGAGCCAGAGCCGGCCACGGTCGCGGAGCGGCAGCCCGAGCCGGCCGCCGTCGCCGAGCCGGAGCCGGAGCGGGAGGCCGAGCCGGCCGCCGTCGCCGAGCCGGAGCCGGTGGCGGAGCCCGCCACCACCGTCGACGACGAGCGCCGGACGTTCGCGCCCGTCGTGGGCGAGGAGACCGTCGCGGCCATGCACGACCGCCAGCGCGTGCGGTTCGGCGGCATCAGCTGGGGCAGCGCGTTCTTCGGGCTGCTGAGCGCGATCGGCCTCGCGGCGATGCTGCTGAGCATCGTGGCCGCCGCCGGCGTCGCCATCGGCGTGTCGGAGATCGAGAACGTGGCCAACGGCGACGCAAAGACGATCGGGCTCGGCGGCGCGATCCTGGTCCTTGCCATCCTCGCCCTGTCGTGGTTCTGCGGCGGCTACGTCGCCGGTCGCATGGCGCGCTTCGACGGGATGCGCCAGGGCATCGGCGTCTGGGCATGGACGCTGCTGCTCGGGATCGTGCTCGCGATCGCCGCGGTGATCGGCGGCAGCGAGTACGACGTCTTCGCCCAGCTGAACCTCCCCAATGTCGCCGTCGGCGACCAGACGCTCACCACGGGCGGCGCGATCACCCTCGCGGCCGCGCTCGTCGTCACGCTCGTGTGCGCGATCGCGGGCGGCAAGTTCGGTGACCGCTTCCATCGCCGCGTCGACCGCTTCGCGGCACGGGAGTACGTCGAGACCGCGTAGGCGACGCCTCAGCGCGCGGTCCAGCCCAGGTCCATGGTCAGCGGGACGCCGGTCATGGCGCGACCACCGGGCCCGAGGAGGTAGGCGACGGCATCGGCCACCTCCTCGGGCTCGATGAGGCGCTTGACCGCGTGCGGGGCGAGGATGACGTCCTCGAGGACACGCTCCTCCGGCAGCCCATGGGCCTTGGCCTGGTCGGCGATCTGGCGCTCGACCAGTGGCGTGCGCACGTAGCCCGGGCAGACGGCGACCGCCGTGATGCCGTCGTCGGCGCCCTCCAGGGCCAGCGTCTTGACCAATCCGAGCACACCGTGCTTGGCCGAGACATAGGCGGACTTGAACGGCGAGGCCGCCAGCGCGTGGGCCGAAGCGATGGCCACGAACCTCCCCTCGCCGCTGTCGCGCAACGCCGGCCAGGCGTACTTGGCCAGCAGGAAGGGGCTCGTGAGCAGCACGGCGAGGAGCTGGTCCCAGCGGTCCTCGTCGAACTCGGCTACAGGTGCGACGTGCTGCAGGCCCGCGTTGGCCACCACCGCGTCGAGGCGGCCGAAGCGGGCGAGCGCCGCCACCACCACGTCGCGATTGCCCTCGCGCGTGGCGAGGTCCGCCGGGTGCGCGATGCCCGGCCCGTCGGGATCCGGCTGGAGGTCGCAGGCGAGGACCTGCAGGCCATCGCCCTCCAGGCGCTCGGCGATGGCGCGCCCGATGCCGCGCGCCGCGCCGGTGACGAGGACCGCCCGCCGTTCGGTCATGGCGTGAATTTCACCGTAATCACGTCGCCGTCGCGCATGACGTAGTCGCGCCCTTCGAGCCGCAGCACGCCGCGATCGCGCGCGCCGGCGTAGCCGCCCGCCTCCACCAGCTGCTCCCAGCCGACGACCTCCGCGCGCACGAAGCCGCGCTGGATGTCGGAGTGGATCTCGCCCGCGGCGTGCCACGCGCTCAAGCCGTCCCGCAGGTGCCACGACTGCGCGGGCTTGTCCTCCCCGGCGGTGAAGAACGCGATCTGCCGCAGCAGGGCGAAGGCGCCGTCGACCACGCGCCGGAGGCCGGACTCGGCGATCCCGAGCTCGTCGCGCATGGCGGCCGCCTCCTCGTCGTCGAGCTCGGCCAGCTCGGCCTCCAGGCGCGAGGACACCGCAACCGCCAGCGCGCCGATGGCGGCGGCGTGCTCGGCCACGACGGCGGGGATGGCGTCGTCGCCCTCGTCGACGTTGGCCACCAGCAGCACGGGCTTGGCCGTCAGCGGCTGGAGGTTGCGCAGGGCGTGCGGCGCCTCGTCTGAAACCGGGACCGTGCGCGCCGGGCGGCCCGCCTGGAGGGCGGCGATGAGGTCGCGCAGCCAGCGCTCCTCACCCTGGGCCTGCTTGTCGCCGCCGCGGGCCTGCTTGGCCACGCGCTCGAGGCGCCGCTCGGCCTGCTCGAGGTCGGCGTACACGAGCTCGGTCTCGATGGTCTCGATGTCGCGGGCCGGATCGACCTCGCCCTCGGGATGGATCACGTTGGGGTCGTGATGAGCGCGCACGACATGGACGATCGCGTCCACCTCGCGGATGTTGGCCAGGAACTGGTTGCCCAGGCCCTCGCCCTCGTGCGCCCCGCGCACGAGGCCGGCGATGTCGTGGAAGTCGATCGTGTCGTAGACGACGCTCGCGGCGCCGATGGTGTGCGCGACGCGATCCAGGCGCTCGTCGACCACCGGCACCACCGCCACGTTGGGCTCGATGGTGGTGAACGGGTAGTTGGCCGCCTCCGCGCCGGCGCGCGTGAGCGCGTTGAACAGCGACGACTTGCCCGCGTTGGGCATGCCCACGATGCCGACCTTCATCGCGCGACGCTGCCCATCGCCACGCCGAGCAGGGCGCCGGCGACGACGTCGGACGGGTAGTGCACGCCGAGGTACACGCGCGAGCAGGCCATCGCCGCGGCGGTCGCGTAGAGCGGAGCGGAGGGCACGAGCCCGCCGTACGCGCGGGCCGCCGCGAAGGACGACGAGGCGTGAGCGGACGGGAAGCTGAGCGCGGTCGGCGTGGCGATCAGGGCCGGCAGCTCCTCGAGCGCGGGGCGGGCGCGGCGGAAGACGGCCTTGATCGCGGTGTTGGCCACGTACGTCGTCGCGACGACGACGGCGCCGCGGCGCCACCGCTCGCGCCGCCGACGATCGAGCAGGGCGCCGGCCGCGCCCAGCGCCAGCCACAGCGCGGCGTGCTCGCCCAGGCGCGAGAAGCGGGCCACCGCCTGCGTCGCCGGCGGCCGCGCGCGCGAGCGCACGAGCTCGTACAGGCGCAGGTCGGCGCGCGCCGCCGCGCGGGCCAGCGGCCCGCCGCGCAGCAGCGCCCACAGCGACAGCCGTGCGCCCGGCTCCGCCGGCGGTGGGACCGATCCGTTCACGCCGCCGGTGGCCGCAGCTCGCCGGCCTAGCCGGTCGAGGCGATCCCGAAGCCGACGCGGTGCTCCTCGCTCTCGGTGCGCACCCAGAGCACGTGGGCGAGGTTGAGGCGCACGGAGCCGTCGTCGGCCTCGATCTCGTGCCACCCCTCGCCGCCGAGGGCGTCGTTGAGCTTGGTCAGCTCCTTGTCGGTGACCCGGAGGGCCAGCGGCGGGCTGGCCTGGAAGCCGATGCTGATGCGCTGGGGCATGTCGTTCAGTGTCCCTCCGCAGGCTGGACGATCTCGGTGAGGACGCCGCTGGAGGCGTCGGGATGCAGGAAGGCCACGCGCGAGCCGCGGATCCCTGTGCGCGGCTCCTCGTCGATGAGCTCGACGCCCCGCGCGCGCAGCTCGGTCAGCGCGGCCTGCACGTCGCTCACCTGGTAGGCGACGTGATGCAGCCCGGGACCGCGCTTGGCCAAAAAGCGCCCGACGGGCGACTCGTCGGCCAGCGGACGCAGCAGCTCGACGTGGTTCTCGCCGACGTCGAGCAGCACGGCCTCGACGCCCTGCGCGTCGACCACCTCGCGGTGCACCAAGGCCATGCCGTAGGCGCCCTCGTGCAGGGCGATCGCCGCGTCGAGGTCCTCGACGGCGACACCGATGTGGTCGACCCGGGCGAACATCCGGGCCGGAGTCTAGTCCGCCGGTTGAGCGGGCTTCTCGGACGCCGCGACGCGCAGGTCCGGCCCCGGGCGCCGACGCTCCACGCGCGGCACGCCGTCCATGATGCGATCGATCTCGGCGCGCCCGAGCGTCTCGTGCTCGAGCAGCTCGGCGGCGATGCGATCCAGGAGGTCGCGATGCGTGGAGATGAGCTCCCACGCCGTCCGGTGCGCCTCGAAGGCCAGCTCGCGCTGCTCCTCGTCGCGGATGCGGCGCGTGAGGTCGGACAGCGCCTGGTCCTTCACCGCCGACTGCGGCGCGTCGCCGGAGCCCATCGCGTACTGGTGGATCATCGCGTGGGTGATCTCCTCGACACGCTGGAGGTCGCTTGCGGCCCCGGTGGTCACGGCGCCGAAGACGATCTCCTCGGCCGCGCGGCCTCCCAGGAGCGCGGTCATCTGGTCGATGAGCTCCTCGCGGGTCTTCAGGTAGGAGTCCTCCTCGGGGAGGTTGACCACGTAGCCCAGCGCGTTGCCGCGGGGCACGATCGAGATCTTGTGGACGCGGTCGACGCTCTCCAGCAGCTCGCGACAGAGGGCGTGGCCGGCTTCGTGGTAGGCGACGACGCGGCGCTCGTGGGCGTTGAGGGTGGTCGAGGACTGCACGCCGGCGATCACGCGCTCCAGGGCGTTGTCGAAGTCCTCGCGCGAGATGGCGCGACCGCTGCGGCGCGCGCAGAAGATCGCCGCCTCGTTGCAGATGTTGGCCAGGTCGGCCCCGGTGAGCCCGCTCGTCTGCTGAGCGACAAGGTGCAGGTCGACGTCCTCGCGCAGGGGCTTGTTCGCCGTGTGCACGCGCAGGATGCGCTCGCGGCCCTTGACGTCGGGCGGCGAGACGAAGACCTGGCGGTCGAAGCGCCCGGGACGCAGGAGGGCGGGATCGAGCTTCTCGAGCAGGTTGGAGGCCGCCATCACCACCACGCGGCCCGTGGCCGAGAAGCCGTCCATCTCGACCAGCAGCTGGTTGAGCGTCTGCTCGCGCTCGGAGTTGTGGTCCGAGCCGCGCCGCGCGCCGACGGCGTCGAGCTCGTCGATGAAGATGATGGCGGGCTGGGCCTTGCGCGCCTCGCGGAAGAGGCGGCGGATGCGCGCCGCGCCCAGGCCGGCGAACATCTCGACGAACGACGAGGCGGACTGCGAGAAGAACTCCGCACCGGATTCGTGGGCGACGGCCTTGGCCAGCAGCGTCTTGCCCGTGCCCGGCGGGCCGTGGAGCAGGATCCCCTTGGGCACCTTGGCCCCGAGGCGGGTGAACTGCCTGGGGTCGCGGAGGAAGTCGACGACCTCGCGCAGCTCGGACTTGGCCTCGTCCACGCCGGCGATGTCGTCCCAGCCGACCTCGAGCGTGGCCTCGGGCTTGAGCTGCACGGGCTTGGTCTGGGGCATCAGCCGGAGCGTGCGCCACAGGATGAAGACGAGCGCCAGCATGAAGACGATCGCGAAGACCGCCTGCCAGCTGTTGGCGAAGTCACGGACGCGATCGAGCACCCCCGGCGGGGGCGCCAGGACCGTCAGGGCCGCGAAATGGTCGTGAAGAAGCGCTCCCACACCAAGGGATATCGGCATCGGCGCGGATTCCTGGACCCGCATGGTCCCGCCGTGGAGCCCGGTTAGGCGCCGCGTTCCACGCGCAGGATCTCGGCCAGCGCCGCACGGCCGACCTCGAGCTGCTCCTCGGTCGGCTCGCGCGTGCCCAGGACGCGCTGGAGCTCGTGGCCAGGGCGCCGCAGGGCGCGCGCCAGGGCGGTGTCGCCGTGGCGCTCGGACCACGCGAAGACCTCCACCGCGGCGCCGAGCGAGGCGAGCTGCACCGCCGCGCCGGCCAGCGGCGAGGGACGGTGGACGACGCGACGCAGGAGCGCGGTGCCGGCGAGGTTGGCGGCCAGCAGCGGCGCCATCAGGTGCGAGCCGCAGCGGTCGTGCTCCTTGGCGGCGTCGCTGGCATCGGCCGCGCCCTGCTCGTAGGCGCCGATCGCCTTGTGCTCGACGCCGTGGTAGGCGGCCAGCTCCCCGCCGCGCAGGGCGGCGAGCGACGGGGCCAGCGAGAGCGCGGCCAGCGCCAGCTCGCCCCCCATGCCGCGCGTGCGCCGGCGCACCACCACGCCGGCGGCCGCCGTGGCCGCCGCCGCCGCGACCACCGCGGGGTCCTGGAACGGCAGCTGCGCGTCGCGCAGCGCGCGGCGCACGAGCGGGATCACGGTCAGGGCCTCGGCGAGGCGCACGAGACCGCGCAGTCCCGGCGTGCGCCCGGCCCGGCCCTCCATCCGCGGCTTGCGGCCCGAGGCCACGCCGATGGTGCCGTCCTGGCGCCGCACGGCGGCCGCCCAGTGCCGCGGCCCGTGCACGAGCAGGCCGTTGCGCAGGGCCATCCCTCCGAGGCGGAGCCTGTCGTCGTTCTCAGCCACCGAGCAGCTCCCGCGTGACGTCGTTCTCAGCCACCGAGCAGCTCCCGCGTGACGTCGCGATAGCAGCGGGCCGCGAAGCCGAGGTCGGCGACCGCGATCCGCTCGTCGCGCGAATGCACGAGCGGCCACGTCTCGTAGAGGTTCATCTCGCGCTGGGGGAAGAAGCCGTAGGCGACGCAGTCGGGGAAGGCGGCACGGAAGGTACGCGAATCGGTGAACGCGGGCAGCATCGTGGGGATGACGCGGGCCTCCGGGTCCTCGCGCGCGATCCACCCGCGCAGCGCGTCCATCAGCGGCGAGTCGGCCGGCGAGGCGTTGCCGATCACCGTCTCGGTGAACTCGATCCTGTAGCCCTCGGGTCCCAGGAGGTCGATGATGCGCCGCCGCACCTCCTCCTCGCCCATGCCCGGCGGCGTCCGGCAGTCGACTTCGAGCCGCGCGTGCGACGGGATCACGTTGATCTTCTCCGACGCGGAGATGATCGTCGGCGCCAGGGTGACGCCGAGCAGCGGCTCGACGTGACCGGCGAGCACCGGGTCGCGTGCACGCAGCGCCTCCAGCGCGCCCAGCGGGTCGCCGTCGGCCGGCACGCCCAGCGCCGCGAGCAGGGCGCGCGGCGGGTCGGTGACGTCGAGCTCGGGCTGGCGGTCGGCCATGGCCTGCAGCAGCGGGACCATCTTCAGCAGCGCGTTGTCGGCGATCCTGGGATTCGAAGCGTGGCCGGCCACGCCGTCGGTCGTCAGCGTGAAGCGAAAGACGCCCTTCTCGGCCACGCACACCGCATAGAGGCGCTCGTCGCCGAACGGGAAGACGGTCCCCGCGCCCTCGTTGATGAGCCAGTCGCAGCGCACGGCCTCCGGGTGGGTCTCGGTCAGCCAGTCCGCGCCCTCGCCGCCGCCGGTCTCCTCGTCGGCGGCGCTCACGACGAGGAGGTCGCCCCGAGCGGGGCGCCAGCCCGAGCGCGCCAGCGCCACCGCGGCCACGACCTCGGCCGCCGTCTGGGACTTCATGTCCTGCGCCCCGCGGCCCCACAGCTCGCCGTCGACCACGTCGCCCGACCACGGGTCGCGCTGCCAGTCGGCGGGGTCCGCGAGCACGGTGTCGACGTGCGAGAGCAGGCAGAGCGTGGGCCCGTCGGCCTGCCCCCGCAGCCGCGCCACGAGGTTGGGTCGCGCCTCGGTGCGACCCAGCAGCTCGACCTCGAAGCCCGCGCCGCCCAGGATCCCGGCGAGGAGCTCCTGGGCCGGGCGCTCGTTGCCCGGCGGGTTGACGGTGTTGAGGCGGACGAGCGCCGCCAGCAGCTGTGTGGTCTCGCGCTCGAGGTCGTCCGCCATGCTCGGGCAGGATATGCGCATGGACCAGCTCTTCGACGCCGGCGACGCCGAGCCCACGCGCCCGGGCGCCCCGGCCTCGACGCGCCGCCCGCTGGCGGCGCGGCTGCGCCCGCGGAGGCTCGAGGAGGTCGTCGGCCAGGAGCACCTGCTGGCCGAGGGCTCGGCGCTGCGCACGGCCATCGAGCAGGGCCGCCCGCACTCGATGGTCCTCTATGGGCCGCCCGGCTCGGGCAAGACGACGCTCGCGCGCATCGTGGCCGAGGCCGCGGGCGCGGCGCTCGAGGAGCTGTCGGCCGTCGAGGCCGGGCGGCCGGAGGTCCGCAAGGTCATCGACCGCGCCAAGCACCGCCGTCAGACCACCGGCGAGCTGACGGTCTTCTTCCTCGACGAGATCCACCGGTTCAACAAGGCCCAGCAGGACGCGCTGCTTCCCGCCGTGGAGGAGGGCGTGGTCACGCTGATCGGCGCCACCACCGAGAACCCGTACTTCGAGGTCAACGCCGCGCTGCTCTCGCGCTGCCAGGTGTACGAGCTGCGCCCGCTGCTGGCCTCCGACATCGAGGTCGTCGTGCGGCGGGCCCTCGAGGCCATCGAGGCGCAGGCCGACGAGGACGCGATCGCCTTCCTGTCGGCCCGCGCCGGGGGCGACGCGCGCACGGCGCTGGCCGCCCTCGAGCTCGCCGTCCAGACCCACGGGCACGTCACGCTCGCCGCCGCCGAGGACGCGCTCCAGCGC
>DASVFT010000007.1:0-21235 GCA_036379935.1 Solirubrobacteraceae bacterium
CCGGGGTGTCCGGCGTCCCGCCGCGCACGTCGAAGACCTTCAGCAGCGGCTCCGCGTTGGCCTTCAGGCGCTTCGGGCTCAGCAGGCCGCCGCGCGCCATCGGGGGTCGCCGGTACTCCCGCATGGCGAGGTTCTCCGCCAGGTCGAAGTCCAGCACCAGGCCGCGCCGGTGACGGTCCTCGGGGATGTGGCCGACGCCCGCCTCCAGGCACCGCTCGACCCCGCGGCCGGCGATCGGCTTGCCCTCCACCTCGATCGTGCCGCTCGTCGGCGCCCGCAGGCCGGTCACGCACTCGATCAGCTCGGCCTGGCCGTTGCCGTCCACGCCCGCGATGCCGACGACCTCGCCGCCGTGGACGGTGAAGGAGACGCCCTGCAGGGCGGGCAGGCCGCGGTCGTCGGCCGCGTGCAGGTCGGACACCTCGAGCATCGCCTTGCCCGTCCGCGGCGCCTCCTTGTCGAGGCGGAACAGCACGTCGCGGCCGACCATCAGCCGCGCGAGCTCGGCCTCGGTCGCCCCGGCCGCGTCCAGCGTCGCCACCTTCTTGCCGCGCTGCAGGACGGAGATGCGGTCCGCCACCGCCAGCACCTCGTTGAGCTTGTGCGAGATGAAGACGATGCCGGTGCCGTCGGCCTTGAGGGCCTCGAGCACGCGGAACAGCTCCTGTGCCTCCTGCGCCGTGAGGACGGCCGTGGGCTCGTCGAGGACCAGGATCCGTGCGCCGCGGTAGAGCGCGCGCAGGATCTCGACCCGCTGCTGCATCCCGACGCTGACGTCCTCGATGCGGGCGTCGGGGTCGACGGCGAGCCCGTAGCGATCGGAGAGCTCGCGTACGCGCGCGGTGGCGGCGTCGACGTCGAGGAAGGCGCCGCGCCGCGGCTCGTTGGCCAGGACGATGTTCTCGGCCACCGTCATCACGGGGACGAGCATGAAGTGCTGATGGACCATGCCGATCCCGAGGTCGATGGCCTCGAGCGGCGAGCCGATGGAAACGGGCCGGCCGTCGACGCGCATCTCGCCCTCGTCGGGCTTGTAGAGCCCGTAGAGGACGCTCATGAGCGTCGACTTGCCGGCGCCGTTCTCCCCGAGCAGCGCGTGGACCTCGCCGGGCCTCAGGTCGAAGTCGACGCCGTCGTTGGCGACGATCGACCCGAAGCGCTTCGTGATCCCGCGCAGCTCGAGGGCGTTCTCCATACCTACTTGACGGTATCCGGGATGTCAGCGATCTCGCCGCTGGCGATCTTGTCCTGCACCGCCTTGAGCTGGTCGGCGTACTTCTCGGCCGCGGCGTTGAGCTTGCCGTAGCCGATGCCGCCAGACTTCACGGAGTTCAGGACGTCCTGGCCGCCGGTGTACTTGTCCTCCTGCACGGCCTTGATGGCGTTGAAGACGGCCACGTCGACCTTCTTGAGCGCGCTCGTGAACACCTGCGGGCCCAGGTAGCCCTGGTCGGCGTCGACGCCGATGCCCTGGACGTTCTTCTCCTTGGCCGCGTCGAGCACGCCCAGGCCGCACTGGCCGGCGACCTGGAACTCGACCTTCGAGCCCTTGGCGATCTGGTCGAGCGCGATCTCCTTGCACTTCGCCTGGTCGACGAAGTCCTGGGAGTAGCCGTTGAGCGTCTTGATGGACGGGACGACGGCCTTCGCGCCGGCCTGGTAGCCGGCGATGTAGTGGTCGACCGGCGGGATCTTGAGCCCGCCGACGCTGCCGATCGTCGTCGCGTTGTTGTCCTTGGCGTACAGCCCCGACAGGTAGCCGACCAGGTAGCCGGCTTCCTGCTCGGCGAAGAGCAGGCCCTCGACGTTCTTGGGCTTGCTCTTCATCGCGGCCGCCGACGAGTCGATGATCGAGAACTTCACGTTCGGGAACTTCTTGGCCACCTTCTCGGTTGCCTCGGCCATGAGGAAGCCGACCGCGATGACGAGGTCGTACTTCTGCTGGGCCAGCGTGCTCAGGTTGGGCACGTAGTCGGCGTTGGACTTCGAGATGAGCACCCGGCCGGTGATGCCCAGCTGCGATTGGGCGTCCTTGAGCCCCTTGTTGGCCAGCGCGTTGAACGATCGGTCGTTCAGGCCGCCGATGTCGGTGACGAGGCCGACCTTGATCGACTTCTTCGCCGGCGTGGTGGCCGTGGTGGCGGCACTACCGCCGCCTCCGGTGCTCGTGTTGTCGTCGCTGCCACATGCGACCACGGCGAAGCCGCCGATGGCCAGGGTGAGGGCGATGAGAATCGCCCGAAAAGAGCTGCGGTGCACTGCTCCTCCTTAAACGTCTACCTCGCGATACCGGCTCTCTCCCGGGCCGGCGGATGTGCGGCAATCTACCTGGACTGGCCGTCGGCACTCGCCAGTCGTTGTAAGAGCTCTGTGCGCAGCGCGGGCTCGGCGAAGCTCGCCTCGATCGCCGTCCGCGTGATCGCGACGAGCGCGGCGTCGTCGAGGCCGAAGCGCTCGCGGGCGACCGCGTACTCGCCTCCGACGCTGGCGCCGAAGTAGGGCGGATCGTCGGAGCCGAGCGTCAGCGGGATGCCCGCGTCGCGCAGCGCGAGGAACGGGTGCTCCTCGAAGCTCGAGAAGACGCCGAGGACGACGTTGCTGGTCGGACACACCTCGAGCGTGACCTGGCGCCGGGCGAGCTCGGCCACGACCGCCGGGTCCTCGATCGCGCGCACGCCGTGGCTGATGCGGCTGACCGGCAGCTCCAGCGCGCCGCGCACCGACTCGGCGCCCGCCCATTCGCCCGCGTGCACCGTGCACCCGAGCCCGGCCTCGGCGGCGATGCGGTAGGCGGGGGCATAGGGCTGCGGCGGATACCCGGCCTCGTCGCCCGCCAGCGAGAAGCCGACGACGTAGGGATGCGGGCGGGCCGCAGTCAGCTCGGCCACCTCGATCGCCCGCTCGACGCCGTAGTTGCGCACGGCCACGCTGAGGATGCGGGCCTCGATGCCGTGGTCGCGCCGCGCGTCGTCGATCCCGGCGGCGATGCCCTCCCAGTGCTCGGCGTCGCTCAGGCCGGCCAGGCGGGCGTGGTCGATGGACGCGGTCAGCTCGACGTAGACGGCGCCGTCGCGCGCGCAGCCGGCGAGGTACTCGTAGGTGATCTCGCGGTAGTCCTCGCCGGTGCGGATGACGCTGGACACGAGGTTGTAGGTGTTCAGGAAGTCCAGGAAGTCGCGCCAGGCGAAGCGGTCGGGTGCGGCGAAGACGCCCTCCGGCACCTCGAGGCCGTTGCGGGCGGCGATCCGGCGGACGAGGTCGGGGGTCGCGGTGCCTTCGAGATGGACGTGCAGCTCGGCCTTGGGGACCATGCCCGCAAGCCTAGGCGGCGGGCCTAGCTAGCCCACGACTTCGAGCACCGCGGGGTTCTCGTCGAGGACCCGGTCGCCGACGCTGAAGGCGGCGCTCACGGCGGCGGCGGCGCGGGCGGCCGAGTCCTCGTCGCGGGCGTGGACGAGGGCCAGCGGCCGGCCGTGCGGCCCGACGCGCTCGCCGGGCTCCGCGACCTCGGTGAGCCCGACCGCGTGGTCGATGGCCTCGTCCTCACGGCGCCGGCCGCCGCCGAGGTCGATGACGGCCAGGCCGACCGCGCGGACGTCGACGCCGGCCACGACGCCGTCGCGCTCGGCGTGGGCCTCGACGGTGACCGGAGCGCGGGGAAGATGGTCGTCGGGGCGCTCGAGCAGATCGGCGGGCCCGCCGAGGGCGGCGACCATCCGCGCGAAGTGGTCGGCCGCCGCGCCGGATTCCAAGGCCGCCCGCGGGTCGCCCTCGAGGCCCTTCAGGGCCAGCAGCCGCTCGGCCAGGGCGAGGGTGACCTCGACCAGGCGCCCGTCGCCGGCGGCCCCGCCGGTGAGGTGATCGATCGCCTCGCGCACCTCGACCGCGTTGCCGGCCGTCCGGCCCAGGACGCGATCCATGTCGGTGAGCAGCGCGGCGGTGGGAAGGCCGTTGCCGGCGGCGACGTCGATGATGGCCTGCGCGAGCTCGCGCGCCTGGTCGAGCTCGGGCAGGAAGGCGCCCGAGCCGACCTTGACGTCCATGACCAGCGCGTCGAGGCCCGCGGCGAGCTTCTTGGAGAGGATCGAGGCCACGATGAGCGGGATCGACTCGACGGTCCCGGTCGCGTCGCGGATCGCGTACAGGCGCCGGTCGGCCGGGGCGAGATCGCCCGTCTGCCCGATGATCGCGCAGCCGGCCTCGCGCACGGTGGCCACGAAGCGCTCGCGGTCGGGAGCGGTGTCGTAGCCGGGGATGGCGTCGAGCTTGTCGAGCGTGCCGCCGGTGTGCCCGAGGCCGCGGCCGGAGATCATCGGCACCGCGCCGCCGCAGGCCGCCACGATCGGCGCCAGCAGCAGGGAGACCTTGTCGCCCACCCCGCCGGTGGAGTGCTTGTCCAGCACGGGACGATCGAGGTCCCAGCTCAGGACCTCGCCCGAGCGCGTCATCGCGCCGGTCAAGGCGACGCGCTCCTCGGCGGCCATGCCGTTGATGACGATGGCCATCGCCAGCGCGCCCACCTGCGCGTCGCTCACCGAGCCGTCCGTGATACCGGCCACGAGCCATTCGATCTGCTCCTCGCTGAGCGGCTGGCCGTCGCGCTTGCGGCGGATGACCTCCTGCGCGAGGAACGTCAGGCCCACGGGGTCGCCCCTCGTGGCGGCCGTGCGCCGGACTGGGGTGCGAGCCTCCCGACGAACGCCTCCAGCAGGCGGGTGAGATCGCCGGCCGCGCGCTGCGCGTCGGCCAGGGTCTGCTCGTGGCTGAGCGGGATGTCCGCCATCCCCTCGGCGAGGTTGGAGATCGCCGAGACCGCCGCGACGCGCAGCCCGGCGTGGCGCGCGAGGATCGTTTCGTGAACGGTCGACATGCCGACCGCATCGGCCCCGAGCGTGCGAAAGGCGCGGATCTCGGCGGGGGTCTCGAAGCTCGGGCCGCTCACCGCCAGGTAGACGCCTTCGGCCAGATCGACGTCGAGCTCGCCGGCGGCCGCGTGC
Source organism: Solirubrobacteraceae bacterium (assembly GCA_036379935.1). Lineage (GTDB taxonomy): Bacteria > Actinomycetota > Thermoleophilia > Solirubrobacterales > Solirubrobacteraceae > JAOPZW01. Next base: position 4,998 of record DASVFT010000007.1, read on the forward strand.
AGCTCGGCGCGCAGGGCGGGGTCGTAGGCGTCGCGGAGGCTGGGGAAGCGTGGCCCCAGGGCGTCGTCGTTCGGCCCGATCAGGGGGTTGTGTCCGGTGAGGTTGATGTGGTCGGAGATGGCCATCAGGCGGCCGGGACCGACCTCCTCGCGCAACGAGCCGGCGGCGTTGGTGAGGACGAGCACCTCGGCGCCGGCGGCCCGCAGGGCGCGCACCGGTGTCACGCGCTGCTCGGCGTCGCCGCCCTCGTACAGGTGGGCTCGCCCCATCAGCACGCAGACGGGCACGCCGGCCAGGTGGCCGAGCACGGCCTGCCCGGCGTGGCCGTGCACCGTCGGGCGCGGGAAGCCCGGCAGCTCGTCGTAGCCGACGGTCACCGCGTTCTGGACCGCGTCGGCCACCGCGCCCAGGCCCGAGCCGAGGATGATGCCCACGCGCGGCTCGAGGTGGGCGCGCAGAACGTCCGCGGCGGTCATGCCAGCGCGCTCTCGTCGAAGGCCAGCGGGAGCAGCTCGCCCATCGTCGTGGCGTGCAGCGGGCCGCCGGGGCGACCGAGGTAGACGGGCGTGTCGGCCGAGGCGAACTCGCTCAGGCGCTGACGGCAGCCGCCGCACGGCGGGCAGACGTCGAGCTTCTCGGCCACGACGGCGATCGCGCCGATCTCGCGCTCGCCCGCCGCCACCATCGCGCCGATGGCCGACGCCTCGGCGCACTGGCCCTGCGGGTAGGCGGCGTTCTCGACGTTGGCGCCGACGTGGACGGCGCCCGACGGCGTGCGCAGCGCGGCACCCACGCGGAAGTCGGAATAGCCGGCGTACGCGTTGCGCATGACCGCGTCGGCCGCGGCCAGCAGCGCCTGCGGTGCGTCCTGGAGCAGGTCTGCGTAGGAGCCCGCGACGGGCGCGCCGAGCGCGAGCGCCTCGCGCACGTGCGCCACCAGCTCGTGCTCGCGCGTGAGGTCCGAGTCGGAGGGCGCCACGCCCTCGAGCTCGACGAACGTGCCCAGGCCCGCGACGTCGTCCAGGTGGATGCGCACGTTCTCGTAGAGCAGCAGGTGGCGGCGCTTCTCGACGACGACGACGGTCCCGAGGGCCGCGTCGAGGGCCTCTCGGAGCGCGGCGGGGTCGGCGACGTCGGCCAGCCGGTAGGCGCTCGTGCGCGCCTGCGTGGCGTCGGGCCGCTCGTAGGCGATCAGCTGCGCGAGCGTGCCCCGCGCACCCTCCTGCTCGCGCAGCTTCAGGCGGCCGCGCGCCTGCCCGAAGTAGGTGTCCCGCTGGTGCAGGACGCCCTCGTCGCCGGCACCGAGCGCCAGCGCCCGGCTCAGCGTCGCGGCCGGATCGGGGTCGCGGGCCTTGAGCTCGACGTTGCGACGCGGCGCGGTCATGCCGGCGCGGAATCTAGCCCCCGTGAGAGGATCACGCCCGCATGCCCGACCGGGTCACCGTGGTCCACCACCCCCTGCTCGACGACCGGTTGGCCGTCCTGCGCGACGCGTCGACCCCGCACGGCGCCTTCCGTCAGGCCCTGAGCGAGGCGTCGGCCATCCTCGCCATCGAGGCCACCCGCGACCTGCCGACGGTGCAGCGCACGGTCGACACGCCGCTGGAGCCCGCCGACGCGCGGCGCCTGGAGGCGCAGATCACGATCGTGCCCGTCCTGCGCGCCGGCCTGGGCATGGTCGACGGCTTCCTGCGCCTGCTCGCCGACGCGCGCGTGGGGCACCTGGGCATGCAGCGTGACGAGGACACGCTGGAACCCACCGGCTACTTCGAGCGCATGCCGCCCGGGATGGCCGAGGCCCACGTCTTCCTGCTCGACCCGATGCTGGCCACCGGCGGCAGCGCCGTCGCCGCCCTCGACCGCCTGAAGGCGAACGGCGCGCGGCGGCTGCGCCTCATCTGCCTCGTCGCGGCGCCCGAGGGCGTCCAGGCGGTGCACGACGCGCACCCCGACGTGCCCATCTGGACGGCGGCCCTGGACCGTCAGCTCGACGAGCACGGCTACATCCGGCCGGGCCTGGGCGACGCGGGCGATCGCGTCTTCGGCACGACGGCGTAGCTACAGTCCGCCTCCATGGCCGAGGACGCCAAGATTCTCATCGATCGAGCCGTGCGCTCGTTCCTCGAAGAGGTGCCGGCGCTCAAGCCGCTCAACCTCGTGGTCGGCATCGACCTGCACGGGCGTGGGGACACCCAGCAGTTCCGCCTGGCGCTGCCCGACATCGAGGTGACCAAGGACATCGGGGCGGACGCGCGCATTCGCCTCGAGATGCGCCGCGAGTTCTTCAACGCGATGGTCGAGCACGGCGCGCGCGTGGCCGACTGGCGCGAGGCCTTCCAGCACGGGCAGGCGAAGGCGACCGGGATCGAGCAGTACATGCGCCTGATCGTCAACGTGGTCGAGCGCCAGGAGGAGCGCAACCGCACCCGGAAGGCGCGGCACTGAGCACTCCGCGCGCCGACGGCTTCCAGATGCCTGCCGAGTGGGCCCCGCACGAGGGCACGCTCATGGCATGGCCGACGCGCCGCGAGGTCTGGGGTGACCAGCTCGCGCAGGCGAAGGCCGACTACGCGGCGACCGCCAACGCCGTCGCCGCCTTCGAGCCGCTCACCATGGTGTGCGCGAACGCGCGGGAAGCGGCCGAGGCGCGCGCCGCGCTCACCGGCGACGCCGAGATCGTCGAGTTTGCGATCGACGACTCGTGGCTGCGCGACAGCGGCCCGATCTTCGTGCTGGATGACGAGGGGCACCGCGCGGGCGTCCACTTCGGCTTCAACAGCTGGGGCGAGAGGTTCGCGCCGTGGGACGACGACGCGGCGGTCGGTCGCCTGCTGGTGGATCGTCTCGGCGACCGGCGCTATGACGCCCCGTTCGTGCTCGAGGGCGGGTCGGTCGCCGTCGACGGCGCGGGATTGCTGCTCACGACCGAGCAGTGCCTGCTCAATCCCAACCGCAACCCGCACCTGTCGCGCGAGGAGATCGAGCAGCTCCTGTGCGACTACCTGGGCGTCGAGACCGTCGTGTGGCTGGGTCAGGGCCTCGTCGAGGACCGCGACACCGACGGCCACGTCGACCTCATCGCCGCCTTCACGCCTTCGGGCGAGGTGCTGCTGCAGTCCGTCGCGCCGGGCGAGCCCAGCCACGAGCGGATGGCCGACAACCGCACCCGGCTGCAAGCCGCGGGCCTCGACGTGGTCGACTTCCCCGTCCTGCCGTCGGTGGAGGTCGCGGGCGAGCAGGTCGCCGTCTCGCACCTGAACCTCTACCTGTGCAACGGCGGCGTGGTCGTCCCGGTCGCGGGCGTGCCGTCCGACGCCGAGGCGCTCGAGCGGATCGGCGCCGCGTATCCCGAGCGCGAGGTCGTGGGCGTCCCCGGAGGCGTCATCGCCTTCGGGGGCGGCGGACCGCACTGCATCACCCAGCAGGTGCCGGCCGCCGGCTGACCTTCGCGGTTGCGGCGAGCGCCGCGCCGCGGTTAGGTTGGCGGCGGTGGACGAGCACGTCGCGCTCCCCGCGGGCACGTACAGGCTCGGCGAGGCCGGCGCCGAGCGCGAGGTCGCACTGCCGTCGCTGCGCATCGGTCGCTTCCCGGTCGTCAACGCGCAGGCGGCGCGGTTCGTGGCCGAGACGGGGCGGGCCGTGTCCGCGGCGCTCGCGCGCAAGCTCGCCGACCCCCAGCTCGCCGACCACCCGGCCACCGATCTCACCTACGAGGAGGCCGAGGCCTGCTGCGCATGGGCCGGCGGGCGCCTGCCGACCGGCGACGAGTGGGAGGCGGCGGCCCGGGGACCCGACGGGCGCGCGTGGCCGTGGGGCGAGGTCTTCGAGGCCGAGCGCTGCGCGTGCGTGGAGTCGGGATGGGGCTGGACGGCGCCGGTCACCGCGCATCCCGAGGGCGCGAGCCCCTGCGGAGCGCAGCAGCTGGCCGGCAACGTGTGGGAGTGGGTCTGCGACCGCACCGAGGACGGCGCGTGGCGCGCCGTCCGCGGTGGCTCCTACCTCGATCACGCCTGGGGCGTACGCGCGGCGCGCGTCCTCACGGCCGACCCGGCTCGCGCGACCCCGACCACCGGCTTTCGCATCGTCATCGACCCCGGGAGGCCCGGATGACGCAGGATCGCAGCGCCGTCATCGACGCCCTGCGCGACGTCTACGACCCGTGCTGCGCCGATCGCGGCATCAGCATCGTCGACATGGGCGTCGTCGAGGACGTTCGCGTCGCGGGCGCCCACGTCGACGTCGACTTGGTGCTCACCACCGGGTGGTGCCCGTTCGTAGCCACGATGTCATCGGCCATCCCCGATCGCCTGCGCGAGCTCGACGGGGTGGACACGGTCGACGTGCGGGTCGTGTGGGACCCCGTGTGGACGCCCGAGCGCCTGTCGCCCTCGGCACGCGACGCGCTCACCCTTCCGCTCGACGAGCTCGAGCCGTACCGCCAACAGCGAATGGCCCAGAGAGGAGCCTGAACCATGGCCACCACCGAGACCAGGCCGTCGGGAGAGCAGGCGCGCGAGCGCAAGGTCGACGCGTTCGTCTTCGACTGCGTCTGCCACATCTTCAACTTCGACCCGGCCAACGCGATCGGGCCGCCCGGCCAGCTCTTCGACGAGCACCTCTACGCCTTCCACCAGCTCCTCACCAAGGACGGCGAGCGCGTCCTCTCGCGGGAGGAGTTCATGAACGAGTGGAGCGTCGAGGAGATCTACGACATGGTCATCGAGGGCTCCGACACCGACATGATCGTCGCCCAGCCGCTCCCGCTGACCGACCTCTTCCACGACGGCCTCTCGCCGTGGGAGAAGTGCGCGGAGATGGCGGCCAAGCACCCCGATCGCGCCGTGTTCTGGGGCTCGGTGAACCCGCTGGAGGGCAAGAAGGCGCTGGACCTCATGACGCGCCAGGTCGAGGACCACGGGGCGAGGGCGTTCAAGTTCTACAACGTGCGCTACGACTACGGCCAGCCGTTCCCGTGGCGCATGGACGACCCGCGCATCGCCTATCCGGTCTTCGAGCGCGCGCAGGAGCTCGGCGTCAACCTCGTCGGCGTGCACAAGGGCGTGCCGCTCGGGCCGCAGCCGATCGAGCACACGCGGACGTTCGACATGGACGGCGCGGCGGCCAACTTCCCGGACATCAACTTCGTGATCTTCCACGTCGGGCTGCCGTGGCTCGACGAGGTCCTGTGGCAGATCGTCCGCTACCCCAACCTCTACGCCTCGATCGCCGCCACGGTCAACTTCATCTCGCGCCAGCCGCGGGTCTTCGCGGAGATGCTGGGCAAGATGCTGTGGTGGTGCGGCGAGGACAAGATCATCTACGGCGGCGAGTCGCCGATCTGGCATCCGCAGTGGGCGCTCGAGGAGTTCTGGAACTTCCAGCTGCCCCGCGACATCGTCGAGGAGCGCGGCTATCCCGACCTCACCGAGCAGGCCAAGCGCAAGATCCTCGGCGGGAACCTCGCGCGGCTGCACGGCATCGACGTGGAGGCCAAGAAGGCCGAGCTTGGCGTCCCCGATTGAGCGTGGGGCGTGGCAGACTGGGCGCGTGAGCGACCTGAAGCTGATCACCGCGCTCGGCGCGCCGCCGCCCTCCTACGCGCGCATCGAGGAGCCGACCAGGGCGCCGCTGCGCGTCGGCGCCGTGCAGCACCGCTGGCACGCCGACCCGGACGAGCACAGAGCCGCGCTGGCCGAGGGCGTGCGGCTGGCGGTCGAGCAGGGCGCATCGCTCGTGTGCCTGCAGGAGCTGACGCTCTCGCCGTACTTCGCCATCACCGCCGACGGCCCGCGGGCGGCGGGCGCCGAGCCCGAGCCGGTCCCCGACGGCCCCACGAGCACGTTCGCCGCCGAGCTGGCGCGCGAGCACCGCGTCCACGTCCACGCCTCGCTCTACGAGCGCGCCGACGCCGACGACGGCCTGGGCTTCAACACCGCGATCGTGATGGCGCCCGACGGGACGCTGGCGGCGCGGACGCGCAAGATGCACATCCCGATCAGCGCCGGCTACTACGAGGACAAGTACTTCCGGCCCGGCCCGCCCGGCGACGACGCCTTCCCGGTGGTCGAGCTCGGCGACGCGCGCTTCGGCTTCCCCACCTGCTGGGACCAGTGGTTCCCCGAGCTCGCGCGCGCCTACTCGCTGGCCGGCGCCGAGGTCATCGTCTACCCGACGGCGATCGGGTCGGAGCCCGACCATCCCGACTTCGACACCGAGCCGCTGTGGGAGAAGGTCATCGTCGCCAACGGCATCGCCAACGGGACGTTCATGGTCGCCGTCAACCGGATCGGCAGCGAGTTGCCCCTGACCTTCTACGGGTCGTCGTTCATCTCCGATCCCTACGGGCGCAAGCTGGTCCAGGCCCCGCGCGACGAGCCCGCCGTCCTCGTGGCCGACCTCGACCTCGACCAGCGGCGCGACTGGCTGTCGCTGTTCCCGTTCCTGACGACGCGCCGGCCGGACGCCTACGGGTCACTCGTCGGGGCCCATGGCAGCGCCTAGCGCTGCTCGACCGGGCACCAGAACGTCGTGCGCCCGCCGACGGTGGCCCGTGCCATCTCGGCCCCGCAGCGGGGGCAGCGGCCGCCGCGCCGGCGCTCGCCGATGACGTCGCCCGTGTGCGCGCCCCCACGCCGGATGGCGGAGCGCGTGGCCGCGCGGACCTCGCGGCGCAGGCGGTCGAGCTCCTCCACGCCGAGCTCGCCCGCCGGACGCCGGGGGTCGAGGCCCGCGCGCCAGAGGATCTCGTCGGCCAGGAGGTTGCCGACGCCGGCCACGACGCCCTGATCCATGAGCCGTGCCTTGAGCGGCGCCGTCCCGCGGCCGACACGGGCACGGAAGTCGTCGCGGGCCACCTCGGCCGCGTCGGGACCGACGGCATCGAGCTCGGGCTCCAGGCGCGCCCGCCCCAGGCGGCGCTTGTCGCGCAGCGCCAGCGATCCGCCGTCCTCGAAGTGCAGGACGAATCGATCCCAGTTTCGAGGAGAGGGCTCCTCGTCGACGACGATGCCCCCGGCCATGCCCAGGTGCAGGCCGAGCACCGGGCCGTCGCCGGAGGTCCGCACCCACATCGCCTTGCCGCGCCGGTGCGCCGAGGTGAGTTCGCGACCCACGAGCGCGTCGGCGATCTCGCCGGGCGCGTGCGGGCGGCAGACATAGGTGTCGGCGTCGTCGACCGCGACGATCCTTCGATGCAGACCGCGCGACGCGATGACCTGGCGGGCGCGCTCGGCCTCGGGCAGCTCGGGCACGCGCGCAGTGTGCCAGCCGGACGCGGTGCGCAGCGCGGCGATCGCCTACGGCAGGGTGCCGATCGCGGCGACCGCCTGCGACCTGGCGGCCTCGACCGGCGGGGAGACGGCGCTCGCGGCGCTCGCGAGCGTCGCGACGGCCGCCGGAAGGGGCGGAGGAGCGGGCGTCGTCGCCGTTTCCGTCGCCGTCGCCAGCAGGCCGACGACCGTCGGCGGGGTAACCGGGAGCTCTGGCTCGTCTCGCGTCGGCGTCGCCGTCGACGCGGGGTCGGAGGCGGACGTGGCGAGGGTCCGCTCCGGCGCCGGGGCGCTCGGCGGCTCGACGACCGGCGAGTGCGGACGGCGGGCAGCCTTGGGCCGCAGCGCGGCGGCCGGCGTCGCGCCGCGATCGCCGCCGACCGCTCCCGGACGGGGCGTGACGGGGCGCCGCGCGCTGGGCGGCGCGGCGGCGATGGCGGCAACCGCGGCCGGGCGGACTGCAGGGCGGGTCTTGGCGCGGTCGGAGACGTGCGGAGAGATCGCGATCACCGCCGCCGCCGCGGCCGCCGCCGGAGCCACCCACGCCGAGGCGGGGGCCAGGCTGGCCAGGCTGGCGGGCGCGTGGGTGAGCCATGCGACGAGGCGCTGCGGGGCGAGCGCCGCCACCGCGGACCATGCGGCCGGCCGGCGCCCGGAGTACGTGCGAAGGAAGGCGGCCACCGCGGCGGCGTCGAGCTGCGCGCCGGCTTCCTCGCGCAGCACGTCGACGGCGCGCCTGTGGGTGGCCGCCGACCGGTAGGACCGCGTCGAGGTCATCGCGTCGAAGGTGTCGGCGACCGCGATGATGCGCGCGCCGAGAGGGATGTCCGCGCCGGCCAGGCCGTCGGGGTAGCCCGCGCCGTCGACACGCTCGTGATGCGAGCGAACGATGGCGACGACCTCCGGATTGTCGAGGCCGGCGAGCATCGCGGCGCCGTCGACCGGGTGGCGCTTGATGACCTCGAACTCCTCGTCGGTGAGCCGGCCGGCCTTGGTGAGGATCTCGCGCGGGGTGCGGATCTTGCCGATGTCGTGCAGGATCGCCGCCGTCCAGATCTGCGCCGCGTCGGCGGCGGAGACGTGAAGCGCCTCGGCCATCCGTGCGGCGTGGCGCGCCACGCGCCGGCTGTGGCCGTGCGTGTAGGCATCGCGGGCCTCGAGCAGCCGCGCGAGGCGGGCGAACGCCCGCGCGCGCTCGTGAGGGCCGGCGCCGGCGGCGGGAAGCGCGCGCTGCGCCCGTGCCAGCCGGTGCTCGACCCAGAGCCGGCGAGCCCATTCCCAAACCATGAGGTCGGCGAAGACCACCTCGCGCGCCAGTGGATGGCGCATCCAGAGCGCCGCGCCGCACTTCGCGGCCGCGATCGAGAGCACGAGCGCGATGGGCAGCGGGGTCAGCACCGCCAGCGCCGATCCCGACGGCGCGACCAGGCTGGCGACGTAGGCCGGCAGCGCGGTGACGAGGCCCGTCGCGATAACCATGTACGGCCACCGCCGCATCCACGACGGCCACCGCCGCATCCACGGCCGCATCCACGACGGCCACCGCCGCATCCACGACGGCCACAGCCGCCCCCACGCGCTCCCACGCCGCATGGGGGAGGTGTCGGGTCAGCGGCGCCGAAAGATGACCGTTTGGCATGAGTCGTCGCAATCCGCACAAGATTGCGCCCCAAATGCTGCAAAGGTCGCGCGAAGCGTGGCGCCCAGGCGTTCTCGGGGGTTTAGGCGCGCTCCAGCGCGACGTCCCCGTCGTAGAGCTTGCGCACGCGGACCATGCCCGCCGGCGCCGCGTCCAGGCACAGGCCGCACAGGACGCACTCGTCGAGGTTCTCCTCGACGAGCGCGACCCGGTGGTGCTCCACGGCGAAGATGTCGACCGGGCAGACCTCGGCCAGCTTGGCCGCGAGCTGCGCGTCGCCGGCCACGGCGTCGTCGACCTCCACGGCGATGAAGATCGCGTCGGACCTCATGCCGGCGACGCCTCGGCCTCGGGGCGGCCGATCCGCTCTCGCATGAGCGCCGGGATGTCCTCGATGCGCTCGGCCACCGTGATCCCCGCCTCGGCCAGGCGCGCGATCTTCTCGCTCGCGGTGTCCTCCTTGCCCTCCACGATCGTGCCCGCGTGGCCGAAGCTCATGCCCGGCATCTCGTCCATGAAGCGCCCGGCCATGAACGCCACGATCGGCAGGCGGGAGTCGTTGTCCATCACCCATCGCGCCAGCTCGGCCTCCATGCGCCCGCCGGGCTCGGTGTAGATGACGATGCCCTGCGTCTGCTCGTCGGCCTCGAACAGCGGCATGAGCTCGGCGTAGCTGGACCCGATGATCGCGTCGCCCCCGATGGAGACCGCGGTCGACTGGCCCAGGCCCGCGGCGCTCAGGGTCGAGGACATCTCCGTCGTCATGCCGCCCGAGCGCGAGATGACGCCGACCGGACCGGGGGTGTAGGCCTTGGCGGCGTCCTTCGCGGGCCCGCCGATGCCGCCCATCTTCACCACGTCGGGGACGACGATCCCGAGGCAGTTGGGGCCGATGATCCGCGCGCCGCGCAGCGCCGCCAGCTCGACCATCTGGGCGACGTCGCGCCGCGGGATGCGCTCGGTGACGACGACCACGAGCTTGATGTCGTTCTCGATCGCCTCGAAGACGGCGTCCTTCGTGAACGCGGGTGGCACCGTGACCACCGAGCCGTCGATCGGCCGCCCGTGGTGCGCCACCGCCTGATCGACGGTGTCGAAGACCGGGACGCCATGGACCTCGCGGCCCTTGCGGCCCGGCGTGACGCCGCCGACCACGCGGGCGCCCTTGCCGTAGTCCAGGCACTCGCGCGTGAGGTTGACGGCCTCCCGGCCTGTGATGCCCTGGACGATGAAGGTGGTATCCGCGTCGACGAGGATCGACATCAGGCCGCCGCTCCGACGACCGCCAGCCGCGCGGCCTCGTGTATCGACGTCGAGCGGTCCGCGTAGCGCACGCCATAGCGCTCGAGGATCTTGAATCCCTCTTCCTCCCACGCACCGGGGATGCGGAAGATCGAGATCTTCTCGGCCGGGTCGTAGCCGAGCTCCAGGCAGGCCTTGACCACGCCACGCGCGACGATGTCGACGCGCGTGTTCGACACGATCGACATCATCACCGCGATGCGCTCCACGCCGGGCTTCTGGAGCACGAGCTTGGCCAGCTCGCACGCCTTGCGCACGCTCGGGTTGCCGCCGATCTCGCAGTAGTTGGCCGGCCGCCCGCCATGGCCGCGCACGGCGTCGAACAGCGTGAGCGAGCCCCCGCCGGCGCCGATGACGAGGCCGAGGTCGCCGTCGAACTCGGTCACGTTGCCGGCCACGCCGCGGTGGTCGATGGCGTCGACCGCCTCGCCGGCGAGCTCGAACGCGGTCGCCTCGCGCGCCTGGCGCGTCTCCTCCTCGCCGACCCCGAGCTCGTCGAGCAGCGGCTGCTGGCGCGAACGCGCCTCGTTCTCCATCTCCATGTGCGCGTCGAGCGCCAGGAACGAGCCGTCGGCCAGCTCGCCGAGGGGGTTGATCTCGGCCAGCGTCATGTCGCGCTCGACGAACAGCCGCGCGAGCCGGGTGACGATCGGGACGAGCCGGTTCAGGCGCGAGCCGCTGATCCCCACCGAGGCCACAACCTCCTTGGCCTGGAAGTCGCTCAGGGGGAGGAGGTTGGAGAAGTGCCCGCGCCCCACGTGATCGGGGTGGCTCTCGGCCACCTCCTCGATGTCGATGCCGCCCATGTCGCTGAACAGCATCACCGGCTGCTTGCGGATGCCGTCCCACACGACGCCCGCGTAGTACTCCTGCTCGACCGTCGCCCTGGTGTCGACCAGCACGCCGCGCGGCACATGGCCGTTGATGACGAGCGCGAGCACCTGCTCGGCCTTGGCGGCCGCCTCGTCCGGCGTGTCGGCGAACTGCACGCCGCCGGCCTTCATGCGCCCGCCGGTCAGCACCTGCGACTTTATGACGACCGGCTCACCCAGGCGCGCGGCGATCTCGTGCGCCTCCTGCGACGTGGTGGCGAAGCCGAAGTCGGTCACCGGGATCCCCGCGCGCTTGACGATCTCGCGCGCCTCGTACTCGAAGAACCTCACGCGGGAGCCCCGGCCATCCCGTACGCCTCGGCCAGCTCGGGGTCTCTCGTCGCCAGCATCTCGGCGAGGTCGACCATCACGCGGCACTGCTTCCAGGTCGCGTCGTCCTGCATCTTGCCGTCGATCATGTGCACGCCGCGCCCGTCGGGGATCGCCTCGATCACCTTCTTGGCGAAGGCCACCTCGTCAGGATCAGGCGAGAACACCTTCCGCGCGATGTCGATCTGCGCGGGGTGCAGCGACCAGGCGCCGACGCACCCGAGCAGGAAGGCGGCGCGGAACTGCGTCTCGCAGCCGACGACGTCCTTGATGTCGCCGAACGGGCCGTAGAAGGGGAGGATCCCGGCCGCCGTGCAGGCATCCACCATGCGCGCGATCGAGTAGTGCCACGGGTCCTGCTGGGCGCTTGCCCGGGGGGCGTCCGGATCGCCCGGGTCGGGGTCCTCGATGACGCGGTAGCCGGGGTGACCCCCACCCACACGGGTGGTCTTCATGCGCCGCGAGGCGGCCAGGTCGGCGGGACCGAAGCTCATCCCCTGCATGCGCGGGCTCGCGGTGGCGATCTCCTCGAGATTGGCGACGCCCAGCGACGTCTCGAGGATCGCGTGGACGAGGATGGGGCGCTGGAGGCCCGCCCGCGCCTCGAGCTGGGCCAGCAGCCGATCGACGTAGTGGATGTCCCACGGCCCCTCGACCTTGGGGACCATGATCACTTCGAGGCGGTGGCCGATCTCCTCCACGACACCGGTGAGGTCGTCGAGGACCCATGGGGACTCGAGCGCGTTGACCCGCGTCCACAGCGCGGTCTGGCCCAGGTCCATCTCGCGGCCGACGCGGATCAGGCCCTCGCGCGCGGCCTCCTTGCGGTCGACCGGGACCGCGTCCTCGAGGTTGCCGAGCAGGATGTCGGTCTTGGCCGCGATGTCGGCGGCCTTGGCCACCATCTTGTCGTTCGAGAAGTCCAGGAAGTGGATCATCCGCGACGGCTTGACCGGTATCTCGGCGAGCGGCGGCGGCGCGCCGATGGCCAGCGGCTTCAGGAAGTCGCGGAAGTTGCGCATGCGGGCAGACGATATTGATGGGTAGCCAACGGGGGGCCGGCGCTTCCCACGACGTGATTGACTCCGGGCCCCAGCCAGAGCCCGAGGGAGCGAATCGATCCATGTCCGAAACCACGAGTGAGGCGGAGCTCGAGACCGACCAAGCCACCCGCGAGGCCTCGGGGGCGCACCCCTATGGCCGCTACCTCGAGGAGTTCGAGGTAGGCGCGATCTACAAGCACTGGCCGGCCAAGACGGTGACCGAGGCGGACGACCACCTGTTCTGCCTGATCACCATGAACCACCACCCGCTGCACATCAACGACGTCTACGCGTCGCGGTCGCAGCAGGGGCGCAACGTCGTCGTCGGCCCGCTGGTGTACTCGCTTGCCCTGGGCATGAGCGTCTCCGACGTCTCGGGCAAGGCGATTGCCAACCTGGCCACCGAGGAGCTCAAGCACCCGGCGCCGGTGTTCCATGGCGACACGCTGTTCGTGGAGTCCGAGGTGCTCGAGAAGCGCGAGTCGCAGTCCAAGCCCGACCGTGGAACGGTCAAGGTTCACACCCGGGTACACAACCAGGACGGGGTCCTGGTCGCCGAGTTCAAGCGGGTGGTGCTGGTCCCCAGGCGCAAGCCAGGGTCGGCCGACGCGGCCGAGGGCAACGTGGAGTAGGGAGGCGCACGATGAGCGAGATGACTGTCCCCACCGAGAACGCCAAGCTCGCGGCGTGGGTCGACGAGGTGGCCGCGCTCACCGAGCCCGACTCGGTCCACTGGTGCGACGGCTCGGCCGAGGAGTACGACCGCCTGGCGCAGCAGCTCGTCGACGCCGGCACCTTCGAGCGCCTGTCTGAGGCCAAGCGGCCGAACTCCTACCTGGCGCTCTCCGATCCCGGCGACGTCGCGCGCGTCGAGGACCGCACCTTCATCTGCTCGGAGCGCGAGGAGGACGCGGGCCCGACCAACCACTGGCGCGATCCCGGCGAGATGCGCGAGAGCCTCGGCGAGCTCTTCCGCGGATCGATGCGCGGGCGCACGATGTACGTGGTGCCGTTCTCGATGGGCCCGCTGGGCTCGGACAAGAGCCACATCGGGGTTCAGTGCACCGATTCGGCCTACGTCGCGGTCTCGATGCGGATCATGACCCGCATGGGCACGCCCGCGCTGGCGGCGTTGGGCGAGGACGGCGAGTTCGTGCCCTGCCTGCACTCGGTCGGGATGCCGCTGACGGCCGGCGTCGAGGACGTCCCGTGGCCGTGCAACGCCGAGAACAAGTACATCGTCCACTTCCCGGAGACTCGCGAGATCTGGTCCTACGGCTCGGGGTACGGCGGCAACGCGCTGCTGGGCAAGAAGTGCCTGGCCCTGCGCATCGCCTCGGTCATGGCCCGCGACGAGGGCTGGATGGCCGAGCACATGCTCATCCTCAAGCTCACGTCGCCTGACGGGCGCGTCAAGTACCTCACCGGCGCCTTCCCGAGCGCGTGCGGCAAGACCAACCTGGCCATGCTCATCCCGACGCTCGAGGACTGGAAGGTCGAGACGATCGGCGACGACATCGCGTGGATGAAGTTCGGCGACGACGGCCGGCTCTACGCGATCAACCCCGAGGCGGGGTTCTTCGGCGTCGCGCCCAACACCAGCCCGAAGACCAACCGCAACGCGATGGCGACGATCCGGGCCAACACGATCTTCACCAACTGCGCGCTCACCGACGACGGCGACGTGTGGTGGGAGGGGATGACCGAGGAGCCGCCTGCCCATGCGCTCGACTGGCACGGCGACGACTGGACGCCGGACGCCGACAGCAAGGCCGCGCACCCCAACGCCCGCTTCACGACGCCTGCCGCGCAGGACCCGGCCATCGCGCCGGAGTGGGAGGACCCCGCCGGGGTGCCGATCGACGCCATGCTCTTCGGCGGACGGCGCTCCACGGTGGTGCCGCTCGTGCACGAGGCCTTCGACTGGGAGCAGGGGGTGTTCCTGGGCGCGACGATGAGCTCCGAGACGACGGCGGCGGCCGCCGGCCAGGTCGGCAAGCTCCGCTTCGACCCCTTCGCGATGCTGCCGTTTTGCGGCTACAACATGGCCGACTACTTCGAGCATTGGCTGGAGATCGGGCGCCGCGGCGACGCCGACAAGCTGCCGCGGCTCTTCTATGTCAACTGGTTTCGCAAGGGCGAGGACGGCCGCTTCCTGTGGCCCGGTTACGGCGAGAACTCGCGCGTCCTGGAGTGGGTCTTCCGCCGCTGCGCGGGCGACGCCGAGGCCCACGAGACGCCGATCGGCCTCGTCCCGGCGCCGGGCGACCTCTACACCGAGGGCCTGAACGTGCCGCCCGCGGACCTCGAGGCCGTCCTCACGGTCGATCCCGAGCAGCTCCGCACGCAGCTGCCGCAGATCGAGGAGCACCTGGCCATCTTCGGCGATCGCCTGCCCGACGAGATTCGCGCACAGCTGCAGGCGCTGAAGGAACGCCTGGGCGCGTAGCCTGCGCCCCGCGCTGCCGAAGCTGGCTAGCCGCGGGCGCGCCGGCGCGCGACCTGGCGCTCCAGCGCGGCCAGGCGCTCGTCCCAGGCGCCGCCGACCGAGGCCATCCACGAGATCGCGTCGCCGAGCGGTTCCGGCGTCGGGCGGTAGCGGGTCTCGCGGCCCTCGCGGCGAGCGTCGACGAGGCGGGCCTCGGCCAGGACGCCTAGGTGCTTGGCCACCGCCTGGCGCGTGACGCCCAGCGGCGCCGCCAGCTCGGTCGCGGTGGCGCTTCCCCGCGTCGAGACCTCGCGCATGATGGTGCGGCGCGTGGGGTCCGCGAGCGCGGCGAAGACGTCGGGCGGGGTCACGCCGTCGCGAGCGCGAACGGGCCGACCGGCGCCTCGCGCACGCTCACCCGCGTGCCGTCGGGCACGGCGACGAGCCGCAGCTCGACGCGCGAGCCCGGCTCGCCCTCCTGCCACCACCAGAAGACGAGGCGCTCGCCAGGCTCGGCCTCCTCGACGACCGCCTCGCGCTCGCCGTCGCCGAACCACTGCTCGAGGAGCTCGGGATCGGTGAGAGCGTCCCACGCCTCGTCGGGATCGACCGGAAGGGTGATGTCACGCGCAACCATGAGGTTGCATGCTACCGGACCCGTCCTCGAGCGTACGCAGCGCGCCGAGCTGCACCGCCGCCGCCCGTCCGGCGATCGGTGAGGCCCCCGGCCCACCGGTCCCACGGTCCCGTTGCTGCGTTTACAGACGGCAGCTCTCGCCCTCGCCCGCGAAGGCCCGTTCGGCCGGCGAGCGCGCCCGCTTGGCCCCCGAGCGGCTCCTCCGGCAATACACCGACAAGAGGTTTGTTCGTCGTACAACACGGCCAAGCGCGGCCCCTTTCCGATGCTGCGAGCATCGCGGCGAGGGAAGAAGGTTCGGGGGAATCGGGGGCCTTTGCCGGATGGCAAAGCTTTGAGTCGTTGGACGACGTTGTTGCGCTTGGGCGGCTGGCACCCGCGTTGCGGTGCCGCGCTTTGCCGAGCGCTGTCCAGCTTCGTCCTGGCTCTGGTCCTCGTAGCGGCTCTGGCGGCGACCGCGGCCGCTCAGACGGCGGTCATCGAGCCGTCTGACCCGACCGCGACCGCCACCGCTCCCACCGAGCCGACGCTCCCCGTGGTCGGCGACGCAGCCACCGCCACCGATCCAGGACCGACGACCCCCGCGGCCGACGATCCGACCGCCGTCGGCGAACCGGCCGCGGCAGCTGATCCGCCGGTGGCGGCTGATCCGCCGGTCGCGGCTGATCCGCCGGTGGCGGCTGATCCGCCGGTGGCGGCTGATCCGCCGGTGGCGGCTG
>DASVFT010000008.1:0-9728 GCA_036379935.1 Solirubrobacteraceae bacterium
TCGGCTACGGCGGCGCGATCGATTCCCGCGGCCTGCAGACGGCGGTCTACGAGGCGCGCGCGCTCAGCAAGGTCACGTTCGATTCGCTGTCGTTCGGCGACAAGGGGCTCGACGGCGTCGGCGTGCTCGAGCCGAGCCTCGACATCCTGCAGGGAATCCCGATCAACGTGACGGCCAAGGCGGGCAAGGTCTCCGCCTTCGTCACGCTCGACGCCGGCGCGCGGCCGCGCTCACGCGCGGGCAACGTCGGTCCCGCCATCGACCCGACGACCACGACGCGCGTCTGTGAGTTCAACGACCTCGAGGCCCTCGAGCGCCTGCTGGCCGACGAGCAGGTCGCGTGCGTCCTCGCCGAGCCGGCGCTGACCAACGCGGGGATCGTCCTGCCCGAGCCGGGCTTCCACGCCGCCCTGCGCGCGGCGTGCGACCGCACCGGGACGCTGCTCATCATCGACGAGACGCACACGATCAGCGCCGGGCCCGGCGGGTGCACGGCGGCGTGGGAGCTGCGGCCCGACGTGGTGACGATCGGCAAGGCCATCGCCGGCGGCATCCCGATCGGCGCCTACGGCGTCAATGCCGAGCTGGGCGCGCGCATCGACGGCCTCGACGAGGCCGACCTCGTGGACGTCGGCGGTGTCGGCGGCACCCTGGCGGGCAACGCGCTGTCGCTGGCCGCGGCGCGCGCGACCCTCGAGCACGTCCTGACCCCCGAGGCGTTCGCGGGCATGTTCGCGCTGCGCGAGCGCTTCGTCGACGGCGTGCGCGACGTCCTGGCCGCCCGCGCGGTGCCGTGGTCGATCGTCTCGCTCGGCGCGCGCGCCGAGCTGGCCTTCGCGCCGGAGCCCCCACGCTCGGGCGGCGACAGCGCCGCGCTCTACGACACCGAGCTCGAGGACGCGCTGCACCTCTTCCTGCTCAACCGCGGCGTGATGATCACGCCGTTCCACAACATGGCGCTGATGTCGCCGGCCACCACGGCCGACGACGTCGACCGCCACACCGAGGTCTTCGCCGAGGCCGTCGAGGCCCTTGTTCGCTAGCGGGTGTGGCCTGCGTCCCGGCGGTGCCGCTCAGCGTCCGGAGAGCGCGTCGGCCGCGACGGCGAGCCGCGATGGGCGGCCGGTGCGGTCCTCGAGGGCGTCGGCCGCGCGCAGCGCGCGGTAGACGGTCTGCACCGCGAGCCAGCGCAGCGGCTCGGGCTCCCAGTCACGCGCGCGGTGCGCGACCCACGGCAGGCGGGTCAGCTCGGTGTCGCGCTCGAGAACCAGGTCGCGCAGCGTCCGCGCCGCGAGATTGGCCGCGGCCACGCCCTCGCCGGCGTAGCCGCCGGCCCAGCAGAGCCCACTCGATCGATCGCAGTGCACGGACGCGGCCCAGTCGCGGGCGACGCCGAACACGCCGGCCCACGCGCCGTCGAGGCGCACGTCGCGCAGCACGGGGAACAGGCGCGTGAGGCGGGCGCGCAGGTGGCCCACGGTGGCATCGTCGACCGCGCGTCCGCCGTCGGTCGTCGAGCCGAAGCGGTACGGGCGCCCGCGCCCGCCGATGGCGATGCGGTCGTCGGCCGTGCGCTGCATGTAGCAATAGGCGTGTGCGGCGTCGTCGATCGTCTCGCGGCCCTGCCAGCCGATCTCCGCCCAGGTGTCCATGTCCAGTGGCTCGGTGACGATCATCGAGCTCGACAGGGGCAGCAGCGCGCGGTGCACTCCGGGAAGGCCGGCGGTGTAGCCCTCGGTGGCGCGCACGACCCAGCGCGCGCGGACCGTGCCGTGAGGCGTGCGCACGCGCCCGGGCTCCAGCGCGAGCGCCGGGGTGCGCTCGTGGATCGTCACGCCATGGCGCTCGGCCGCGGCGGCGAGGCCGCGCACCAGCTTGGCCGGCTGCACGCGCGCGCAGTGGGGACTGAAGCGAGCGCCCAGGATGCCGTCGACACGCACGCGCGCGGCCGCCTGCTCGGCATCGAGCAGCTCGCCGCGCGTGCCGGCCCGCAGCCGGCCGAGCTGCGGCGCGGTCTGAGCCACGGTCAGCCAGCCGCCGTTGACCAGGTCGCATTCGATTCCCTCGCGCGCGCACGCGGCCCCGACCTCGTCCACCGTCTCGCGGGCGGCGCGCTCCAGCGCCGCGACGGCCTCCTCGCCGGCGGCCGCGCGCAGCCGCGATCCGGTCGAGACCTCGCCCATCACCCAGCCGCCGTTGCGACCCGAGGCGCCGAAGCCCGCGACCTCGCGCTCGACCACGACGACCTCCAGCGACGGGTCCGCGCGACGCAGCTCGTACGCGGTCCACAGCCCGGTGTAGCCCGCCCCGACGACGCAGACGTCCGTCTCGCGGTCGCCTTCGAGCGCCGGCCGCGGCTCCGGGAGCCCGCCGATGGAGGACCACCACCACGACGGGGCGTCTCGCATCCGCGGCATCCTGACAGGCCCTCGACGCCGCAGCGGCGTGGCCCTTCCGCTGGTAACGCTGCGCCCTCTCGGCGTACAGTGAAGCGTGATGCTTTTCAACCAGGCCAAGACCACGCTCGTCGCGCCCGAGGAAGCCCTCAAGGGCCGCGACCAGTCGATCTCAGTCCCCGAGCGCCATGCGGTGCTCGGCACCCCGCTCACGCCCCCGTGGCCCGAGGGCTTTGAGGAGATCGTCGTCGGCATGGGCTGCTTCTGGGGCGCCGAGCGCGTCTTCTGGCAGGCCGACGGCGTCTACACGACGGCGGTCGGCTACGCCGGTGGCCACACCCCCAACCCCTCCTACGAGGAGGTCTGCTCGGCGCGCACCGGTCACACCGAGGCCGTGCTGGCGGTCTTCGACCCGGCGGTGACCAGCTACGACGAGATGCTGCGTCTCTTCTGGGAGAACCACGACCCGACGCAGGGCATGCGCCAGGGCAACGACGTCGGCACGCAGTACCGCTCGGCCGTGTACTACGGCTCGGAGGCCGAGCGCGAGGCCGTCGAGCGCTCGCGCGAGATGTTCGCCGAGCGCCTGCACGCCGCCGGCTACGGCGACATCACGACGGAGATCGCGCCGCTGCGCGACTTCTACTACGCCGAGGACTACCACCAGCAGTACCTGGCCAAGAACCCCAACGGCTACTGCGGGCTGGGCGGGACCGGCGTCAGCTGCCCGATCGGGCTGGGCGTGGCCGACCGCTAATCAGCCGGCGGGCCATCACGCCACCGGCGGGGCAGCATCACGCCGGCAACGGCGCCGCGCGCACCTGGAAGATCGACGTGAAGCCGTTCTGAAAGCCCCAGCGCGCGGCACGCAGGTACAGCCGCCAGACGCGCACGCGCTCGGGTCCCGCCAGGGCGATCGCCTCGTCGAGGTGCTCGTCCAGGCGCTCGTACCAGTGGCGCAGCGTCTCCGCGTAGTCGGCGGCGAGGCCTTCGACATGGTCGACGCCCAGGCCGGCGCGCTCCATGGCCAGCGCGATGCGGGAGAGGCGCAGCGGCGCGCCGTCGGGGAAGACGTAGCGCTGGGTGAACGGCCCCCCGCGCGGGTCGCCGAGCGTGAGCCGCGCGATGCCGTGGTTGAGCAGCCGGCCATCGGGCGCCAGCAGCTCGCGCAGGCGCAGGGCGTAGGCGTCGATGCTGTCCTCGCCGACGTGCTCGACCATGCCGATCGAGGCGATGGCGTCGAAGCGCCCGCTCTCGAGCTCGCGCCAGTCCTGCACGCGGATGTCGACCTGGTCGGCCAGTCCCGCCTCGGCGGCACGGGCTCGCGCCGCCTCGGCCTGCGGGGGCGAGAGCGTGATGCCGGTGACGTGAACGCCGTGGCGGCGCGCCGCGTGCAGCGCGAAGCTGCCCCAGCCGCAGCCGACGTCGAGCACGCGCTGGCCCGGCTTCAGGCCGAGCTTGGTGCACACCAGCTCGAGCTTCGCCTCCTGGGCCTCCTCGAGCGTCGTGGCGCCCCGCGAGAACAGCGCGCAGCTGTAGGTCATCGAGGCGTCGAGGAAGAGCGCGAAGAACCCCGGCGGCAGGTCGTAGTGGTGACGCACCGCGCGGCGGTCGCGCGTGAGCGAGTAGCGCCGGCCGTCGGGCACGAGCTCGGCCTGCGGGCGCGGCGGCGGGCGCGTGAAACCCATCGCGCGGGCCGCGCCCAGGGCCAGGCGCGCCTTCGTCGCCCGGTCGATCTCCGGCGGCGTCCACGTGCGCACCATCTCCACCGCGGCGTCGAGGTCGTCGACCTCGATCTCGCCCGACACGTAGGCGCGCCCGATCCCCAGCTCGCCCGGCGCCCTCAGCGCGTGGCCCGCGGCGCGCGGCGAGCGCACGGTCAGGCGCGGCCCGGGAGCGGTGGCCTCCAGCTCGGTGCCATCCCAGAACGCGACCGTGAACGGACGGTCCGGGAGCGCCTCGGCCAGCGCGCTGCGCAGGGGAGCGGTCCGCGCGAGCGCCACTACCTACGCCGAGGTGGCCAGGAGCTTGCGCTGCTGGCGGGATGGATCGATGCGGACGACGTCCCAGGCGAGCCCCACGCGCTCGAGCCCGCGGATGACGAGGCTGGAGACGTCGAGCTCCCACCAGCGCAGCCCGTGAGCCGCCGAGGTGGGGAATGCGTGATGGTTGTTGTGCCACGCCTCGCCGAAGGAGAGGAGCGAGAGCCACGCCAGATTGCGTGACTCGTCGCCGGTGTCGAAGCGCCGGCGGCCGAAGAAGTGACACAGCGAGTTGATCGAGTAGGTGACGTGGTGCAGCACGAGCAGCCGGACGGCGCCACCCCACAGCAGGCCGGTCAGGGCGGCCGACAGCGTGCCCCCGATCAGCCAGCCCAGCGCGAAGGCGGCGCCCAGCCCGCCGAGCGCCCAGAAGACGAAGGTGCGATCGACCCAGCGCACGACGGGGTCGGCGAGCAGGTCGGGCGCGTAGCGCTTGCGCGCGCCGCGCTGCGTGTGCAGGAAGAGCCAGCCCATGTGCGCGTGGGCCAAGCCGCGCAGAGCGCCGCGCAAGCCGACGCCGTGGTCGACGTGCGGGCTGTGCGGGTCGCCGGGCTGGTCGGAGAAGGCGTGGTGCTTGCGGTGGTCGGCGACCCACGAGATCACCGGCCCCTCGATGGCCACCGACCCCAGCGCGGCGAAGACGCCGCGCAGCCAGCTCTTGGTGGCGAAGGCGCGATGGGTGAAGAGACGATGGAAGCCGACGGTCACGCCGAGCCCGGTGAGCACGTAGAGGATCGCGAACACGGCGATGTCGCTCCAGTGCAGCAGCTGGGCCCACACCTGCCAACCGACGACGCCGAGCGCCAGGAAGGGCACCACGGAGACGGTCCCCGTGAGGAACCGGTCGAGCGTCTCGTTGGCGACCGGCTCGATGTCGTCTGCTGTCGGCTCGGTCATGCAGGCCTGCCTTTCGTAGCGATCCGATCCCTCCCGGAACGGCGCGAGTCTAGGGCCTTTCCCGGCGTCGCGACGTGCCAGTCAATGGATCTCCGGCGCGATGACCTCGCATCCCAGCGCCCGCAGTGCGCTGGCCACGGGCTTCAGGCCCGCCGCTCCGAGCGCGCCGACGATCGCGCCCCCCGAGCCGGCGTAGTTGGCGCTTGCCCCTGCACCGCGGGCGGCGTGGACCATGGCCACGTGCCGTGGATCGAGCTTCAGCAGGGCCTGACGCTGGTCGAAGGACGCATCGACCGCGGCGCCGAAGGCGGCGTGGTCGCCCGCGACGAGGGCGTCGCGCGCCGCGCGTGCGTGGCCCGCGAGGAGCGCCATCGCGCCGCGCACGGCGGGCTCGTCGGCGCGCTCGCGCAAGCCGCCGTGCACGGCGTGCGAGGTCTCCGCGGTCGCGGGGTGCCACGCGAGGTAGAGCGGCGGGAGCAGCTCGGGGTCCAGGCGCTCCACGCGCGGCCGCGGACCCGAGAAGTCCATGAGCACGAGGCCCCCGTGGGCCTGGGCGTAGCGGTCCTGGGGGCCGGCGGCGATGCCGAGGTCGTCGACCTCGACGGCGAGCACCATCTCGGCCAGGGCGCCGGGCGCCAGGTCATGGCCGTGCAGCACGCACAGCGCGCGCACGGTGGCAGTGACGATCGCGCTCGAGCCGGCGAGGCCGACCTCGCGCGGCACGTCGGTGCCCCAGCGTACGGTGCACGGGCCGCGCGCGAAGCGCGCGACGGCCGCGTCGACGAGCGCGCTGGGGGGATCGCTCGCCGACCTCGCGGCGGGCTCGGCGTGCGCCCAGGCGCGCAGCTCGCGGACGCAGCAGGCCAGGACGGCGCCGCCGAAGCCGTCGGAGGGATTGCCGGCCAGCGCGGCGCGCGCATGGGCGCTACCGCTGGCCATCGAGCAGCGCGCGGGCACGGGCGCGCAGTGCCGGCCCGAGCTGGGGATCGTTGAGCGCGTGGTCGACGAAGGCCGCGCAATAGCCGGGCACGTTGCCGACGTCGAGCCGCTCCTCGCCCGGGGCCAGGCGAACGCCGGCGACCCCGTCGAGCCCGGCCAGCGCGTCGGCGAGCTGCAGCTCGCCGCCGGCGCCGACCGGCGTGGCGCGCAGGGCGTCCAGGAGGGCCGGAGTGGCCACGTAGCGGCCGGCCACGGCCAGGCGGCTGGGCGCGTCTGCGGGCGCCGGCTTCTCGATCACGCCGGCGATCGGGAACGGATCGCCTTCGCCGGCCGGTACCACGATCCCGTAGCGGCCGGTGTCGGCCTCGGCCACCTCCTCCACCGCGATGGCGACGCTCGCCCCCGCCCGCACCGCCGCCGCGAGCCGGTCGAGGGCGCGCGCGGGCGCGCCATGGCCGAGCAGCGCGTCGCCGAGCGCGATCGCGAAGGGACCCGCGAGCTCGGGCGCCGCGCGCAGGATCGCGTCGCCCAGCCCCAGTGGATGCGGCTGCTCGACGTACACGACCTCGGGGCCGTCGGCCTCGGCGAAGTGCGCCACGAAGCCCGCGTGCCCGCGGCCGGTGACGAGCACGACCCTCGATGCCGCAGGCGGCGAGCTCGTCGACGATGTGCTGGATCACCGGCCGTCCGGCCACCGGCAGGAGCGCCTTGGGCACGCCGCGCGACAGCGGGCGCAGGCGGGTCGCCAGCCCGGCGACCGGCACGACGGCGGTGGTGATGGCCAAGGCGCGGCGGACGCTACCCCAGCATGAGGGCGAAGCGCCCGGCCACGAGCGCCGCACCCGCGGCGAGCCACACGACGTCGTCGCCGGTTGGGGGCGAACTGCGTCGGATGAGCGTCGGTTTCCGGGGCCAATCCGGCGCAGTTCGGTGGCGCCAGGATCAGCCTCAGGCCTGCCACGCGCGAACGGCGCCGAGCCTGCCATCGCCGCCGCGCGGTCCGTCGGCACGCTTGGGCATCGCCCGACTCCCACCCGGTGCTAGCTTCGCGCAGCAGGAACGAGCCGAAAGGAGCGCCGCATGCAGGTGGGCATGATCGGACTGGGACGGATGGGGGCGAACATGGTGCGCCGCCTCATGCGCAACGGCCACGAGTGCGTCGTCTACGACGTGAGCCCCGACGCCGTCGGCGAACTCGAGCGCGAGGGCGCCAGCGGCGCCTTGGCGCTCGAGGAGTTCGTCGGCCAGCTGGAGCCGCCGCGCTGCATCTGCGTCATGGTGCCCGCCGCCTTCGTCGACGACACCATCGACCGGCTCGCGCCGCTGTTGGCGGCCGACGACACCATCATCGACGGCGGCAACTCCTACTACCGCGACGACCTGCGCCGCTCCGCGGCGCTCGGCGAGCGTGGCCTGCACTACGTCGACATGGGCACGAGCGGCGGCGTGTTCGGGCTCGAGCGCGGCTACTGCCTGATGATCGGCGGCGACGACACCGCCGTCGCGCGGCTGGACCCGTTCTTCAGCGCGCTGGCGCCGGGGGTCGATGCCGCGCCGCGGACGCCCGGGCGCGAGGGCGACCCGGCGCCCGCCGAGCAGGGCTATCTGCACTGCGGCCCGTCCGGCGCCGGGCACTTCGTCAAGATGGTCCACAACGGGATCGAGTACGGGATGATGGCCAGCTACGCCGAGGGGCTGAACATCCTGCAGCGCGCCGACATCGGCTCCGAGCAGCAGGAGCACGATGCCGAGACCACGCCGCTGCGCGACCCCGAGGCCTACCGCTACGACTTCCCCGTCGCCGAGATCGCCGAGGTCTGGCGGCGCGGGAGCGTCGTCGCCTCGTGGCTGCTGGACCTCACCGCCCAGGCCCTGCACGAGGACCCCAGGCTCGAGAAGTTCTCCGGGCGGGTCTCGGATTCGGGCGAGGGACGCTGGACCGCGCTGGCCGCCATCGACGAGGGCGTGCCCGCCCCCGTCCTGACCAGCGCGCTGTTCACGCGCTTCGCCTCGCGCGGGGAGGGCGAGTTCGCCAATCGCACCCTCTCGGCCATGCGCTTCGCGTTCGGCGGGCACCTGGAGAAGAGCGCGACCTGAGCGCACGCTCGACGCTCACCGTCCCGCAGGTCCGCGGCGCGGCGCGCCGGCGCGTGCGCCGCGTCCGCGCCGAGCTGTGGTCGATCCTCCAGACGTCGGTGGCCGCCGGCGTGGCGTGGACGCTCGCCTCGACGCTCCATCCTCGTCCGTTCTTCGCGCCCGTGTCGGCCGTCATCTCGCTCGGGGTGGCGCGCGGACGGCGCACGAAGCGCGCCGTCGAGCTCACGGTCGGCGTCGCGGTCGGGATCGCGGTCGCCGACCTCATCGTGCGCCTCCTCGGCGGCGGCACGCTCGTCCTCGTGCTCGTCGTCGCGCTCTCGATGGGCGCCGCGCTGCTGCTCGGGGCCGGCACGATCCTCGTCAACCAGGCCGCCGTCTCGGCCATCCTCGTCGTCGCCACCCTCCAGCCCGGCTCGAGCCCCTCGCCGTCGCGCTTCCTCGACGCGCTCATCGGGGGCGCCGTGGCGCTGCTCGTGGGGCAGGTCCTCTTCCCGCGCGACCCGGTACGGGCGATGGCCAAGGCGGCGCAGCCGGTGGTCAGCGACCTGGCGGTCGCCCTCGCGATGACCGCCGAGGCCCTGCGCGACGGCGACGAGGACCGCGCCCGCCAGGCGCTCGAAGTGGCACGGGCGACCGATGACGACCTGGCCGCGTTCTTCGACGCCGTCGCGCTGGCGCGCGAGACCTTCGTCCTGCGGCGGCCCGGCCGCCGGACGCGCGAGCGCCTGCCCCTCTACGCCGAGGCCGCCCAGCAGATGGACTACGCGGTGCGCAACACGCGCGTGCTGATCCGCCGCGTGCTCAACGCGATCCGGCGCGGCCACCGTGCGCCGCCCGAGCTCGCCGACGCCATCGCGCTGCTGGGCGACGCCGTGCTGGCGCTCGGCCAGCAGCTCGAGGAGCCCGAGGCCGAGTCCGACACGCGACGCCTGGCGCTGGAGGCGGCCGTGCAGGCGACGTCCGTCCTGGAGGGCGATCCCGGCCTGTCGATGAACGTCATCATCGGCCAGATCCGCTCGACCGCCGTCGATCTGCTGCGGGGGTCGGGGTTGTCGGGCGAGGAGGCGCGCAACGCGCTGGACGCGGCGGTCGCCCGCGCCGGTACGGCCGGATAGAGGGCCGCCGCGCGCACACGGCGCCGCGCGCGCCGTCGAGCGTGTCGGCCCCGCCGCTGACGGGAAGCATCGCTGCCATGCCCACCGAGCCCGCCCCGCTGACGCTTGCCGAGGCCGTCCACCGCGCCGTCGTCGTCGTCGACCCCGACGGCAACGCCGGCCTCGAGGATCTCCTGGCCCGCTTCGAGGACGACGACGAGCCGCTCAGCAGCGGGCTCGCCGACATCGCCGCCCAGCGCATC
>DASVFT010000009.1:0-7092 GCA_036379935.1 Solirubrobacteraceae bacterium
CCGGCCGCCGCAGCCCAGGCCCCCGCCGCCCCGGCCGAGCCCGCTCCCCCCGCCAACGAGGCGCCGGCCGAGCAGGCGCAAGCGCCCGAGCCCACCGCCGTGGCCGAGCAGGCGCCCCCGGCCGAGGAGGCGCCCGAGGCCGAGCGCCCGGCCGAGACCGAGGAGCCGGAGGCGCGCGAGCGGCCAAAGGGCCCGAAGGTCGTCGAGCGCCCGCCGCCCGGCACCGGTCCCAAGATCATCGCCCAGCCCGAGGAGCCCAAGCGGCCCACGCGCGACGAGAGCCAGTCGCAGCCGAAGCGCCCGTCGCGCGGCGGCCTGCGCGACGAGGGGGGACCCGGTGGCGGACGCCGCCGCGTGGTCATCGACTCGCAGGCCGCGCGGCGCGGCCCCGGCGGGCCGGGTGGCCCCGGCGGCCCCGGCGGCCCGCCCGGCCCCGGCGGCCCTCCCGGCCGCCGGCCCGGGCGTCGCAGCCGCGGGCGGCGCCGTCGCGAGGTGCTCGAGGAGGTCGCCGCGCCGCTCGAGGCCAACGCGCTCAGCCGCACCGACGTCGTCCGGATCAACTCCGGCTCGACCGTCCGCGACGTGGCCGAGTACCTCGGCGTGGCCGTGGCCGACATCATCAAGAAGCTCATGGGCATGGGGGAGATGGTGACCCTCACCCAGACGCTCTCCGACGAGGCGATCGCGATCCTCGCCGAGGAGTTCGAGAAGGAGGTCGAGGTCGTCCACGCCGACGAGGAGGTCGACGCCGAGCCGGAGTTCGAGGACGCCGACGAGGAGCTCGTCGAGCGCCCGCCGGTGGTGGCCATCATGGGCCACGTCGACCACGGCAAGACCTCGCTGCTGGACGCCATCCGCCAGACGGAGGTCGCCTCGGGCGAGGCCGGCGGCATCACGCAGCACATCGGCGCCTACCAGGTCCACCACGGCGACAAGACCATCACCTTCCTCGACACGCCCGGCCACGAAGCGTTCACCGCCATGCGCGCGCGCGGCGGCCAGGTGGCCGACATCTCGGTCGTCGTGGTGGCCGCCGACGACGGCGTCATGCCCCAGACCCGCGAGGCCGTCGACCACTCGCGCGCGGCCGACGTGCCGATCCTCGTCGCCGTCAACAAGGTCGACAAGGAGGGCGCCGACCCCACGCGCGTACGCACGGAGATGACGCAGCTGAACCTCCAGCCGTCGGAGTGGGGGGGCGACACCGAGTTCGTCGACGTCTCGGCCAAGACCCACCAGGGCCTCGACGACCTGCTCGACACGATCCTCGTGGTCGCCGAGCTCGAGGAGCTCGCCGCCAACCCCGAGGCCGAGGCCAGCGGCGTGGTCATCGAGTCCAAGCTCGACCCGGGCCGGGGTCCCGTGGTGACCCTGCTCGTCCAGCGCGGCACGCTGCGCGTCGGCGACGCGCTCGTGGCCGGCTCGCACTGGGGTCGGGTCAGGGCCATGGTGGCCTACAACGGCGAGCGCATCGACGAGGCCGTCCCCGGCGACCCCGTCGAGGTGCTCGGCTTCGACAGCGTCCCCGACGCCGGCGAGTACGCGCGCGTGGTCGACAACGACCGCGCCGCCCGCCAGCAGGCCAACGACCGCGCCGTGCGCCTGCGCAACGAGGCCCAGGCCCGCCGCGCCGGCCGCAAGGTCTCCTTCGAGGACATCTTCCGGGGCATCCAGCAGGGCGAGGTCCAGGAGCTCGACCTGGTGCTCAAGGCCGACGTCTCCGGCTCGCTGGAGGCCTTCGAGGACGAGATCGCCAAGCTGCCGCAGGACGAGATCCACGTCAACATCATCAGCGCCGGCGTCGGGGGCATCACCGAGTCCGACGTCATGCTGGCCGCCGCCTCCGACGCCGTCATCCTGGGCTTCAACGTGCGCCCGGTCGGCGACGCGCGCGCGGCGGCCGAGCGCGAGGGCGTGGAGATCCGCGCCTACTCGGTCATCTACCGCGCGCTGGACGACCTGCGCGACGCCATGACCGGCATGCTCGCCCCCGAGGAGGTCGAGGAGACGGTCGGCACCGTCGAGGTCCGCCAGACCTTCCGCGCCTCGCGCGTGGGCACCATCGCCGGCTGCTACGTCACCGACGGCAACGTCCGGCGCGGCGCCAAGGTGCGCCTCGTCCGCGACGGCACGGTCGTCTACGACACGACGATCGAGTCGCTGCGGCGCTTCAACGACGACGTGCGCGAGGTCGCGACCGGCTACGAATGCGGCATCGTCCTGGCCAACTACCAGGACGTGAAGGAAGGCGACGTGCTCGAGGTCTACGAGACCCGGCAGGTCGAGCGCGCGCTGGCCTAGCGCCGCGCGCTACCTTCGAGGGTCGTGTCCCAGCCGTACGTCGCGCTGCTGCTGATCCACCTGCACTTCCCCGAGTCCGGCAGCCTCAAGGCGAAGCGCAAGGAGCTGGCCTCGGTCAAGGCCCAGCTCCACACGCGGCTGGGGGTGGCGGTCTCGGAGGTCGACGGACAGGACACATGGCAGCGCTCGACCCTCGCCGGCGCCCTGACCAGCGGCTCGCTCAAGCAGCTGCAGCAGGCGACCGACCATGTGGAGGCATGGCTCGACAGCCGCTTCCCGCAGGGCGTGCGGGTGGAGCGGAGCCTCACCTCGTTCGAGGATGCGGGAGGGATAGGATGAGCTCGGAGAGGATGCGGCGTGTCGATGAGGCGATGAGGGAGGTCCTCAGCGACGTGCTGACACATGAATTGAAGGACCCCCGCGTGGGATTTGTCACCGTCACGGATGTCAAGACCAGCCCCGACCTGCGCCACGCTCGCGTGTACGTGAGCGTGCTTGGCGAGGCCGGCGCCGTCGAGGCCTCGCTCGAGGGGTTGCGCTCTGCGCACGGCTTCCTGCAGGGCCGCATCGGCCGCGAGCTGCGGCTGAAGAACACCCCGGCGCTGCACTTCGTCCACGACGACACGGCGGAGCGCGCGCAGCGGCTGGAGCGGCTCATCCACGAGACCGAGCGATCGGGATGAGCACGGTCGAGGCCGACACCCGCCAGCAGGTCCTCGACGAGCTGCGCGAGGCCGACCGCCTGGTGCTCGTCACCCACGAGAACCCCGACGGCGACGCCCTCGGGTCGCTGGTGGCGATGCATCGCGTGCTCCTCGCGCTGGGCAAGGACTCGGTCATGTACATGGCCGCCGACGAGTTCCCGCTGCCCTACGAGTACCGCTTCTTCGGGCTCGACGGCCTGCAGAGCACCCTCCCGGCCGACCTTGCCGAGCGCACGATCGTCTTCCTGGACTGCGGCAACATCGACCGCAACCCGGTGGGCGCCTTCAAGCGCGAGGAGGCGCACATCCTCAACATCGACCACCACCACGACAACACGCGCTTCGGCACCGTCAACCACGTGGTCGAGGACGCCTCGTGCACCGCGGAGATCGTGTGGGACCTCATGCGCGCGCTCGGCGTGGAGCCGACGCCCGAGATCGCCGAGGCGCTGTACGTCGGCCTGGTCACCGACACCGGCAAGTTCATGTACGAGAACACGGGGACGCGCGCGCACGTCATGGCCGCCGAGCTCATCGAGGCCGGCGTGGACGTGCACGGCATCTACCGGCGCCTGTACGAGGGCATGCCCTACGCCAAGCTCGAGCTGCTGGCCCGCGCGCTGGCCCACGTCCAGCGCTACGACGACGGGCGACTCACCTTCACGCGCCTGACGCGCGACGACTTCCGCCTCTCCGGAGCGGAGGAGAGCTACTCGGAGGGCATCATCGACCACCTGCGCTCGGTCGAGGGCACCAAGGTCGCGGCCCTGACCCGCGAGCTGCTGACCGGCGGGGACCGCGCGCGACGCAAGGTCTCGCTCCGGGCCACCGACGGCGCGGTCGACGTCTCGGCCATCGCGCGCGCCGCCGGCGGTGGCGGCCATCGCCAGGCGGCGGGCTTCGCCACGGAGATGTCCGAGGAGGAGCTCGTCGGCTTCCTGCGCAAGCAGGTCGCGGCCCAGCTGTAGTGGACGACGGCCTCGTCCTCGTCGACAAGCCCGCGGGGAAGACCTCGCACGACCTGACGCTGGCCACGCGCCGTGCGCTCGGCGTCCGCAAGGCGGGCCACGCGGGCACGCTCGATCCTTTCGCCACCGGTCTGCTGCTCGTGCTCGTCGGGCGCGCGCGGCGGGTGCAGCGCTTCCTCGTGGCGCTGCCCAAGACCTACGAGGTCGTCGCGCGCCTGGGGGCGATCTCGACCACCGGGGATCCGGAGGGCGAGGTCACCGAGACCGGGCGCGTGCCGCCGCCCGACCTGGTGCTGCCGACGGGCGCGATCCTCCAGCGCCCGCCGATCTGGTCCGCCGTGCGGGTGCAGGGGCGCAAGGCCTACGAGCGCGCCCGCGCCGGCGAGCAGTTCGAGATGGCACCGCGGGAGATCACCGTCTATCGCTTCGAGCAGCTTTGGCGCGAGGGCGATCGGGCGGGGTTCGTCGTCGAGTGCTCGGCCGGGACCTACGTCCGCTCGCTCGTCGCCGAGCTGGGCGATGCCTATTGCGAGGAGCTGCGGCGCACGCGGATCGGCGCGTTCGCCGTCCAGGACGCCGATCCCACGCACGTGCTGCCGCTCGAGCGGGCGCTCGACTTCCTGCCGCGCGTGGAGCTGGAGGCCGACGCAGCGTGGCGGGCCGCCCACGGTCAGTCGGTCCCCGGCGAGGCCGACGTCGAGCACGTCCTGCTGGCCGACGCCGAGGGCCCGGTGGCCATCGCCGAGCCGCGCCCCGGCGGCATCCTGAAGCCCGTCGTAGGCTTCCGCGGGTGAAGGTCACTCGCCTGCCCGACGTCGAGCCTCGCCCTCGGCGCGTCGCCGTCGGCACGTTCGACGGCGTCCATCTCGGGCATCGCGAGGTCATCCGGGGGGCCGACACCGTGGTCACCTTCGACCCGCATCCGGCCACGATCGTGTCGCCGGGCGGTGCGCCGCGGCTGCTGACCTCGCCCGAGCGCAAGCTCGAGCTGATCGCCGGGCTCGGCGTCGACGAGGTCGTGATCATCGGCTTCGACCACGACTTCGCCGCGCGCAGCGCGCAGAGCTTCATCGACGACGTGCTGGTCGGCGCCCTGGGCGCCGAGCACGTCAGCGTGGGCGAGAACTTCCGCTTCGGCCACAAGGCGGCGGGCGACCACGTCCTGCTGCGCGCCGACACGCGCTTCGAGACGCGCATCGTCCCGCTGCTGGAGGTCGACGGCGAGGTCGTCTCCTCCAGCCACATCCGGGGCCTCGTCCTCGGCGGTGCGGTCGAGTACGCCGACAGGCTGCTGGGCGCGCCGTTCACCTTCAGCGGCGAGGTCGTGCACGGCGACGAGCGCGGCCGCGACCTGGGCTTCCCGACCGCCAACCTGGTGCCGCGCGACGGGTACGTCGTGCCCGGACACGGCGTCTACGCCTGCCGCGCCCGCACCGCCGACGGGGCGGTGCACGCCGCCGCGACCAATGTCGGCGTGCGCCCGATGTTCGTCACCGGGCGCGGCGAGCTGATCGAGGCCTTCCTCGTGGACTTCGACGGCGATCTCTACGGCTCGGAGCTGCGCGTCGAGTTCCTCAAGCGCCTGCGGGGCGAGAAGCGCTTCGATTCGGTCGACGCGCTCGTGGAGCAGATGGCGCGCGACGTCGAGGAGGCGCGCGGGATCGCCTAGGCGCTGCGCTTCAGGCGCAGGCGCACGTCGCGCATGGGTGTCGGCATGGCGGGCCGCTGCCAGCCGCGGGCGGTCAGGATCCAGTCGCCGTCGTCCTCGCGCAGGACGATGCGCGGGGGAAGGCCGTCGGCCGTCGTGGCCAGCGTCGCCTCGCTCAGCGGCCAGGGCCCGTAGTCGCCCAGGCGGTCGATGAGCCGGTGCAGATCGGCGTGGCGCACGCCGCGCGCGAGCAGCGCGCCGACGATCGCCGCCTCGGCCACGTCCTCGACGCTGTAGACGCGCGGATCGTCGTCCGAGACCGAGGATCGGATGAGCCCGCGACGCGCCCATTGCCCGATCGTCGTGCCCGAGACACCGGCTAGCTCGCCCGCCTCCGCGGCCAGGAAGCGCCCATGTGCAGCGTGGATCGTCACCGGCACTCTGCTACCTTCCCACGTCGCTCTATGACCCTCACACAACAACGAAAGGCCGAGCTCACCAAGCAGTTCGGCAAGGACGAGAAGGACACCGGGAACACCCGCGTGCAGGTCGCTCTGCTCACCGAGCGCATCAACGAGCTGACCGGGCATCTACGCACGCACTCCAAGGACCACCACTCGCGCCGCGGCCTGCTCATGCTCGTCGGTCGTCGCCGCCGCCTGCTCGACTACATGCAGCGCAGCAACCTCGAGGGGTATCGCGAGCTCATCCGGGAGCTCGGCCTCCGGCGATGAGCCTCATCGCGCCAGGGACGCCGGTGCCGGCCTTCACCCTCAGGCGCGAGGACTTCACCGACTTCACCCGCGAGGACCTGCTCGGGCAGACCACCGTCCTCGTGTTCTACCCGCACGCGTTCAGCCCCGGCTGCACCGATCAGCTCCAGGTCTACGAGGAGGCCGTCGAGGACCTGCGGGCCGAGGGCGCGACGCTGTACGGCGTCTCGACCGATTCGGTCTGGGCACAGAAGGCGTTCAGGGAGAACCTCGGCATCACGATCGAGCAGCTCTCCGACTTCGAGCCCAAGGGCGCCACTGCCCGCGGGTTCGGCGCCTACGCGGAGGCCAAGGGCACAGCCCGCCGCGCGCTGGTCATCGTGGATCCCGACGGCATCGTGCGCTTCAGCCACGCCGCCGTATCGCCGGGCGAGGTGCCGGGCGTGGGCCTGATCTTCGACGGGCTCGCCGAGATCCGCAGCACCCCGGCGTAGATCCGTTCGCCATGACGCACGGCACAGCGCCGGCCGCCGAGGCGGTGTTGTTGTCTTTTCTGACATCTACGATCCAGATATGCGAACGAGCGTGCCCAGTGCCCTTCCGCTGTTTCGCTCCGACATGCAAGTGCGCCTGCTGGGCCTGCTTCTCCTCCAGCCGGAACGCGAGTGGACGATCGATGATCTTCGGCGAACACTCGATGCGCCAACGTCATCGATCGTCCGCGAGCTGGCGCGAGCGCAGGACGCCGGCATCGTCAC
>DASVFT010000010.1:0-45498 GCA_036379935.1 Solirubrobacteraceae bacterium
AGGACCTGCTCGAGAAGCGCCGCACGGCGGTGCCCGCCTAGCCATGGACACCATCGTCAAGTCGGCTACGAAGACCGTCACGATCGGGTCGACGCAGCCGTTCTGCATCATCGGCGAGCGGATCAACCCGACCAGCCGCAAGAAGTTCTCGGAGGAGCTGCGCGAGGGCAACCTCGAGACAGTCGTGGTGGACGTCAACGCCCAGGTCGAGGCCGGCGCCGACATGCTCGACGTCAACGCCGGCATCCCGCTGGTCGACGAGTCCGAGCTGCTGGCCGCCATGCTGGGCGAGGTCGCCGCGGCGACCGATGCCCCGATCTGCATCGACTCCTCGGTCATCGAGGCGCTCGAGGCCGGCCTCGCCGTCTACGAGGGCAAGGCGCTGGTCAACTCGGTCACCGGCGAGGACGACCGGCTCGAGGAGATCCTGCCGCTGGTGGCCCGCCACGGCGCCGCGGTCATCGGCCTGGCCAACGACGAGACCGGCATCCCCGAGACGCCCCAGCAGCGCCTGGAGATCGCGCGCAAGATCGTCTCGGCCGCCGGCGACCACGGCATCCCGCCGGAGGACGTCGTCATCGACCCGCTGGCCATGACCGTCGGCGCGGCCACCGACGCGGTGACGATCACCCTGGAGACGATCAGCCTGATCCGCGACGAGCTCGGCGTGAACATGTGCCTGGGCGCGTCGAACGTCTCGTTCGGCCTGCCGCGCCGCCATCAGCTCAACGCCGCCTTCCTGCCCATGGCCATGGCCGCGGGCCTGACGAGCGCGATCATGAGCTGCGCCGACGAGGTCGTCTCCGCCGTGCGTGCCGCCGACCTGCTGCTCGGCCACGACGAGTGGGGCGCGCGCTGGATCGCCGATCACCGCGAGCGCCAGGCGCAGGCGGAGGCGGCCGCGTCGTGAGCCGACCGGCGCGAGCCACCGCGGCCGGGGACGGCCCGGCCGCGGAGCCGGCCGCGATGGCCGGCGGCGCCGACGCGCGCGCCACTCCCGCCGACGGCGCCGAGCGCGTCCTGCTGCGCTTCCTGCCCGACGGCACCGAGGTCCGCGTGCCCTCAGGAACGCCGATCTTCGACGCGGCCAGCTGGAACGGCGTCGCCATCGACTCGACCTGCGGGGGCCACGGCACGTGCCGCAAGTGCAAGGTCCAGGTCCTGCGCGGCGACGTGCCCGTGAGCCCGCTCGACCCGCGCGCGTTCAGTCCGCAGGAGCTGAGCGAGGGCTGGCGCCTCGCCTGCCGCGCGCCCGCGCGCGAGGACGTGGTGGTCAACGTCCCGCCGCTGCAGACGCGGCCCAAGGCGGCGCTCGTGGGGGTCGGGCGCCACGTGATCCTGCGCCCGGCCGTGCAGAAGCGCTACGTCGAGCTCGAGGAGCCGACGATGGAGGACCAGCGCTCCGACCTCCAGCGCCTGCTCGACGCGATCGACGACCTCGAGCCGCACGTCGGCCTCGCGGTCGTGCGCAAGCTCGGTACCGTGCTGCGGGCCGCGCAGTTCAAGGTCACCGCGGTCATCGTCGACGAGGAGATGATCGACGTCGAGCCGGGCGACACGACCGGGCGTCGCCACGCGCTGGCCTTCGACCTCGGCACCACCACCGTGGTGGCCACCCTGCTCGACCTCGAGGCCGGCCAGCCGGTCGCCGTGCAGTCGATGCTCAACCGCCAGCAGCCGTTCGGCGCCGACGTCATCTCTCGCATCTCCTCGACCATGCTCGACCCCGACGCGCTGGACCAGCTGCGCTCGCGCGCGCAGGAGTCGCTCGCGCAGCTCGCCGTCGAGACCTGCGAGGAGGCCGGCGTCGCCCCTGAGGAGGTCTACGAGCTCGCGTTGTGCGGCAACGCCACGATGATGCACCTGGCCCTGGGCATCGATCCCGAGCCGCTGTCGATGGCGCCCTTCGTGGTCACCGCGCACGAGCTGCCTCCCATCCTCGCCACCGACCTCGGCGTCAGCGTCCATCCGCGCGCGCCTGCCTTCGTCTTCCCCTCGCTCGGCGCCTACGTGGGCGGCGACATCGTCGCCGGCCTGCTCGCCACCGGGCTGAGCCGCGATCGCCGCATCCGCCTCTTCATCGACGTCGGCACCAACAGCGAGATCGCGCTGGGCTGCAACGAACGCGTGGTGGCCACCGCCGCGCCCGCGGGGCCGGCCTTCGAGGCGGCCCAGATCCGCTGCGGGATGCGCGCGGCCGAGGGCGCCATCGAGGGCGTGCGGATCAGCGACGACGCGATGGAGCTGCAGGTCATCGGCGACGCCGAGCCGATGGGCATGTGCGGCTCGGGGCTCGTGGACTGCGTGGCCGAGCTCGTGCGGGCCGGGCTGCTCGACCACTCCGGGCGCTTCGTGCCCGACGAGGAGGCGGCCGAGCTCGCGCCGCGGCTCGCGCAACGGCTGACCAAGATCGGCGAGGAGCGCGTCTTCGTCATGCACCCGCGGGGCGAGGACCCCGCCGAGGGGATCTACCTCTCCCAGCGCGACGTCCGCGAGCTCCAGTTCGCCAAGGCCTCGATCGCCACCGGCTGGAACATCCTGCTCAACGAGTACGGCATCGAGCCGAGTGAGATCCAGCAGGTGCTGCTGGCCGGCAGCTTCGGCGCCTACCTCTCCCCCGCCAGCGCCGTGCGGATCGGGCTCGTGCCGCGCCTGGCGCTGCCGCGCATCGTCTCGGCCGGTAACGTGGCCGGCGAGGGCGCGAAGATCGTCCTGCTCAGCCAGCGCGAGCGCGCCGAGGCGCAGTCGATCGTGCGCGAGGTCGAGTACGTCGAGCTCTCCGGGCGGGCCGACTTCAACGATCTCTTCGTCGACCAGCTCGCCTTCCCGGGATGAGCACCGCCGTAGTCGCCTGCGGAGCGCTGGCCGTGCACGTGCGCGCCATCGCGCGCCGGCGTGGCTGGGACGTGGAGGTCCACCCGGTCCCGGCGCTCCTGCACAACCACCCGGAGCGTATCCCCGGGGCGGTGGCGCAGCTCGCCGAGCGCCACGACCGGGTGGTTCTGGCCTACGGCGACTGCGGGACGTACGGCGCGCTCGACGGCTACGACCGCCTGCGCGGCGAGCACTGCTACGACGTGTTCGCCGCTGAGGAGGTGGCGCGCGCCGCGGCCGAGGAGCCGGGCACGTACTTCCTCACCGACTTCCTCGCGCGCACGTTCGAGCACACCGTCGTACGCCAGCTCGGCCTCGACCGCCACCCCGACCTGCGAGACGCCTACTTCGGCGCCTACACGCGCGTCGTGTGGCTGGCGCAGCGGCGCACGCCGGCAACGGAGCGCGCGGCGCGGCGCGCGGCGCAGCGAATCGACCTGCCGCTCGAGGTCCGCGAGGTCGGCGACGGCGGCCTGGAGCGCGAGCTCGAACGCCTGGTGGCGACGCCGCCCCCGCGGCGATTCCCGGCGCCGGCGCTCAGCGCGCGGCCGGAGCGCCCGCCGCGGCGGCGTCCTTCAGCCGCGCCATCTCGGGATCGAACCGCGGCTCGCTGACCACCGTCACCGCGTGCTCGGTGCCGGCGCTGTGCACGGAGAGCGCCGTGCCCGGCTCGGCCAGCTCGCCGGGCAGGTAGGCGTAGAGGATGCTCTCCCCCATCGTCGCTCCGTACCCGGCGCTCGTCACGTAGCCCACCGGGCGGCCGTCGTCGAGCAGCGGCTCCTTGCCGACGAGCATGACGGCCGGGTCGTCGGTCACCAGGCAGCACAGACGGCGCTCCACGCCACGCTCTGCGCTGGCGGCCGCCGCCTCGCGCCCGATGAAGTCCGCCTCCTTGGTCAGCCGCACGGCCCAGCCGAGGCCCGCCTCATAGGGATCGTGCTCCTCGTCGATGTCCTGGCCCCACAGGCGGTAGCCCTTCTCGAGGCGCAGCGAGTCGTAGGCACCGCCGCCGCACGCCGCCGCGCCCAGCTCGCGCCCGGCCTCCCACAGGGTGTCCCACAGCCCTCGCCCGAACTCCGTGGGCGCGTAGATCTCCCAGCCCAGCTCGCCGACGTACGAGAGCCGCAGGGCGCGGCACGGCACGGGGCCGATGTGCAGCGTCGCCGCGCGCATGTACGGCAGCGCGTCGTTGGACAGGTCGTCCTCGGTGCGGGCGCCGACGAGCTCGCGCGCCAACGGGCCCCACACCCCGATGCAGCACAGCGCCGAGGTCAGGTCGGTGAGGACGACCGAGCCGTCGTCGGGCAGGTGGCGGCGCATCCAGGCGATGTCGTGGCGACCGACGGCGCCGCCCGTCACCACCCAGAAGCGTTCCGCGCCCAGGCGCGTGATCGTCAGGTCGCACATGATCCCGCCGCGGGGCGAGAGCATGGCCGTGTACACGATCGCCCCCACGCGCTTGTCGACGTCGTTGGCCGCGAGGTGCTGCAGGAAGCGCAGCGCGCCCGCCCCGGCCACCTCGACCTTGGTGAACGGCGTGAGGTCGAAGAGCCCGGCCCGCTCGCGGCAGGCGCGGTGCTCGGCCTGGATGATCGGCGACCAGTACCGCGCCGCCCAGTCGTCGTGCGGCATGACCTCGTCGCCGGTCAGCAGCGCGCCGTTGGCCTCGTACCACTGCGGACGCTCCCAGCCGGCACTCTCGAAGAAGTGCGCCCCGAGGTCGGCCTGGCGCTCGTAGAACGGCGTCGTCCGCAGGCCGCGCACCTGCTCGGACTGCTGGCGCGGGTGCAGGACGTCGTAGACCTCGCGATAGCCCTGCGCCCCCCGCGCGCGCCAGTAGGTCCGGCTCGTCCCGTGGGCGTCGAAGCGCTGAGGATCGCACTCGTGGAGGTCCAGGAGCGCGTCGCCATGGGTCATGAGCTCGGCCAGGGCGCGCCCGGCTCCGCCCGCGTGCGTGACCCAGATCGCCTGCGCCAGCCACAGTCCCCGGGCCGCCGCGCTCTCGCCCAGCAGCGGGAAGCCGTCGGGCGTGAACGACATGAGCCCGTTGAACGCGCGCGTGAGCTCGATGTCGCGCAGGGCCGGCAGCAGCCGGCCCGCCTCCTCGCGCGCCGTGGCGAAGTCCTCGGGCAGGAACGCGAGGATCGCCGGCTGCTCGGGAGCGTCGCGGCGGATGTCCTCGGGCTCGACGAGCCGCGGCTCGTGGCGGTAGTTGCCAATGGCATAGCCGTCGGCCACCTGGCGGAAGTACATCGCGTGGTCCTGATGGCGCAGGATCGGGTGCACGACCTCGCGCGTCTCCCCCGCCAGCTCGGGCAGCGGCGCGGTGTAGGCGAGCTGGTGCTCCACCGGCACGAGCGGCACGTTGAGCCCCCGCGCGAGCGCGGCGACGCGCGGCCCCCAGATGCCGGTGGCGATGACCACGTGCTCGGCGCGGATCGTGCCCAGCGCCGTCTCCACGCCGACGGCGCGACCGCCCTCGACGACGAGACCGGTGACCTCGCAGCCGCCGATCGCCGTGGTGGCGTCGTCGCGGCACAGCGCCTGCGCGGCGCGCACGCCCTTGGCGATGCCGTCGTCGGCCACGTGCAGGCCGCCGAGGATGAGCGACGGGTCGACGAGCGGGATGAGCTCGGTCACCTCGGCCGGGCTCAGAAGCCGCGCGTCGAGCCCGAAGCCCCGCGCGCGGGCCCAGCGGCGGTCGAGCTCGGCCCAGCGCTCGTCGGTGGTCGCCACCTCGATGCCGCCCACGGGGTAGAAGGCGTCGAGCTCGGTCAGCAGCGCCACCGTCCACTGCGCCAGTCGCGTCATCGTGCGCGACGCGTTGTGCTGGAAGACCAGCCCCGGCGCGTGCGACGTCGAGCCGCCCGCCTCCCACAGCGGCCCCTGGTCGACGACGACCACGCCGTCCCACCCTCGCTCGGCGAGGTGGTGGGCGACGCTGGCGCCGGCGATGCCGGCGCCAACGATCACGGCCCGCGCGGAGGCGGGAACGGCCTGGCTCACTCCGCCGGGATCTCCCCGTAGACCATGCTCAGGTCCATGCCCTGCCGCCGGCGGTAGATGCGCGACCCGACGTAGATCGCGATCGCCAGCGCGTACAGGCAGCCCATGAAGATGAGCGAGCCGCCGTCGTTGATCCCGTAGATGTCGTCCTTGAGCCAGTGGTAGAGGGAGAAGACCAAAAAGAGGATGAAGGCGACGGCCGCGAAGGTGATCAGCGGGATGCCGAGCACCCTGTACTTGGCGATCGGCGACGCGTTGTAGATCTCGGCGCGCCGCCACGGCAGCACGGCCGCCGCGATCGCCGAGCCCAGGAACGTCACCGCGATCACGAGCGTGGCGTCGAGGGTGTACGTCGCGAAGTCGCTGTTGTAGGCGTAGAGCGCCGCGAGCCCGATCGACGGCACCAGCATGAGCAGGAGCGCCACGGTCGGCACGCCGTTGGTCGACACCTTGGCGACGCTCTCGGGCAGCACGCGATCGAACGCGGCCGCGAAGATCACGCGCGTCGAGGACAGGAACACGGTCCCCACCCAGCCGAAGAACCACAGCGAGAGGACCGCCACGAGGATGAACTGGAGCACCGGGCTGCCGAAGAACGACGCCGCCAGCAGGCCCGGATACGGGAACACCCCGGTCGGGATCGTGCCCGCCCAGAACGCGTTGTTGGCCGCGTTGTAGAAGTCCCAGCCGAACGTCTTCGAGAAGAGCGCGAAGAGGATGACCGCGGTGATGGTGGTGGCCACCAGCGCGCCCGCCATCGCATAGATGTTCTTGCGGAAGTCCGAGGCGCCGCGGACCTCGCCGTACAGCGTCGCGCCCCAGTTCGACCACAGGTTGAAGAAGGCCATCATCGGGATGAGCAGGAAGGTCGCGCCGAACGCGAACGAGGCCAGCGCCGGCGGCGCGTAGCCGTCGGTCCCCGCCTTCAGCGTGGCCGCGTAGGCGTTGTCGACGCCGTAGAGGTCCTTCGACTGGTCGTTGAAGTGCGAGATGAAGCTCGTCTTGGAGTTGACGAGCAGGAGCAGGGCGACGATCGCGAGGCCGATCACGCCGCCGTAGAAGCAG
Organism: Solirubrobacteraceae bacterium; assembly: GCA_036379935.1. Taxonomy (GTDB): domain Bacteria; phylum Actinomycetota; class Thermoleophilia; order Solirubrobacterales; family Solirubrobacteraceae; genus JAOPZW01. The sequence goes on from DASVFT010000010.1 coordinate 6,946, forward strand.
AACTTCTGGATCCGCGCGTACGTGCGGATGCCCATCGCGATGAAGAGCGAGGCCAGCAGCGCGGTGATGACCGAGGAGACGAAGACGCCGTCCTTGCCGCTCCAGAAGGTGACGGCGCTGTCCCAGCCGATGATGGCCGACAGCGGTCCCAGCACCTCGACGTTGAGGATGTTGGCGTAGATCGGGACCCAGAGCCAGAGGATGAACCACCAGCCGGTGATGGCCAGCACGAAGCCGACGCTGCCGCCGAGCACGCGACTGATCCACACGTAGTCGCCGCCGGCGCGCGGCATCGCCGCGATGAGCGCCGCGTAGGTCACGCCTTGAAGCACCAGATAGGCGCCCGCGAGCAGCACCGACCACATCAGGCTGCCCTTCGGGATGAAGGGGCCGAACGAGAAGATGTAGAGGCCCAGCGTGACGATGTTGATCGAGAACGCGGCGTAGATGAACGCGTCGCGTACCGACCAGCCGCGCACGAGCCCCGTGGCCTTGCGGACGAAGAGCGCCCGTTCGGCGTCGCCCGCGCCTGCTGTCACCGTTGCCATGAGTGTCTCTCTCCTCTCCCTGACTGTCAGCCGCTCGTCAACACGAACTTCTTGACCCGCTTCTTGCCATCCATCTCGATCACCGCCCCGAGCAGCTGCCCCTGCTCGTACGAGCTGCCGGGGTTGATGCACAGCGTCTGCCCAAGGCGGTGCGTGCCGCGTGCCTCATGGATGTGGCCGTGCAGCGAGAGCGCGGGCTGGTGGCGCTCGATCGCCTCGCGCACCGCGGTGGACCCGCACGGCACGGTGGAGCGCCCGGCGTCCTTGAGGTCCATCTCGGCCGTGAGCTGCGGCGCGTCGTCCAGCCCGGTCCCGTAGGGCGGGCAGTGCAGGCTGAAGATCGTGCGCTCGGGGGGCGAGGTGACCTCGGCCAGCATGCGCTCGATGCGCTCCGAGAGGACGGGCTCGTCCTCCTCGCGGTAGGTGTCCCACGGCGTGCGGTTGGCCCAGCCGCTGGAGGCCAGCTGGAAGCCGTCGATCTCCACGACGCGCCCCTCGCCCAGCTCGACCGTGCGGGCCGCCGAGACGATGTCGTCGATCTCGAGCTGATCGTCGTTGCCGGGGCACACGAAGACGCGGATGCCGGTGCCGCCGAGCTTCTCGTCGGCCATCGCCATCCAGCGCTCGACGGTGGCGATCATGTGCTCGTCGAACAGCTTGTGCCAGCGCGCCTCGTCGGCCGCCAGCTCGGAGAGCTCGTCCGGCGTCGTCCGGAACGGGTAGTAGCCACGGCGCTGGACAGCGTCCTCGAAGGCCCGGACGGCGTCCTCGTCCTCGAGCGTCTCGCGGTTCTCGAGCAGCGTGGCGTGCCAGCGCCCGTTGCCCTCGTCCACCACCGGGACGAGCGCCTTGCCGGTCATGTCGCCGCCGAGGATGACCACGTCGGCGTTGTAGTGCTGGCCGGAGTTCAAAAACTTCTTCCAGCACACCTCCGAGCCATGGATGTCCGTGGCGAAGAACAGCCTCATTCCGCGACCTCCTCGGGCAGGTCGTACCAGCGCTTGCGATCGCCGACCTTGGCCCGCAGCCGCCACCCCCGGCTCTTGGGCTCGGCCTCGACGCGCTCCAGGAGCTCGTCGAAGCGCGACGCGATCTGCTCGCGCTCGGCCGCGGGAAGGTCGTAGTCGTCGATGTGATCACGGCAGCGCTGCAGGTTGGCGGTGATCGTGCGCCACAGGCCCCAGTCGGCGGCGCACAGGGCCGAGATGTGGGCGCCGTTGACCGCGTCGTTGTCGTGGTCGTCGATCGGATGGCCGTGCAGCAGCAGGACGGTGTCGCGCACGTCCTTCTCGTTGAGCTCAATGATCTGCAGCTTGGTCAGCAGCAGCTCGGCCAGCGGCACGGTGGAGGCCTGAAGGCCGATCCGATCGGACAGCGGGATCGCGTGACACATCCGGAAGGAGTCGATGAAGACGTCGACCTGCCGCCCGTGGTCGTCGTCGAAGAACAGCGCGCGCTCGCGCGCGTGCATCGCGTTGAACGACACATGCGGCGCGTAGCCGGCCCCGCGCAGCAGCTGGTCGAGCGGGGCGGCGTCGCGCTTCTGCACGGCGAAGTCGAGGTCCTTGTACTCGCGCGCCAGGGCCGGCGGAACCTCGGGCGCGCGCAGGCGCACCGCCACTCCGCCGAGCAGGCGCAGGTCGACGCCGGCCTCGGCTCCCAACCCCAGAAGGCGCTCGCCCTCGGCGACGATGTCCTCGAGGATCGCGGTCATGATCCGCCGCTCTCCGCGCTGCCACCTCGCCCCTCGGCCATGCCCAGCATGCCCTCCTCGCCCCGATCGCACCTTGAATGCGACTGGCATTCGACTGATATATCTTACCTGAGGATGGGGACGCCGGGTCAAACGAAGGGCGTTTCGGAGCGGCCCGGACCCGGCCTCGGACCGACCCGGATGTTCCTCGGCGGCGATTGGCGGGCGGCCGCCAGCGGAGCCGAGGAACGCGCCACGAGCCCGGCCACGGGCGAGGACCTGGGGCCGGTCGCGCAGGGCGACCGCGAGGACGCGCGGGCGGCGATCGCCGCCGCCGCCGCGGCCTTCCCCGCCTGGTCGGCGCAGACCGCGTTCGCCCGCGCTGACGCCCTGCGCCGGGTGGCCGACATCTGCGAGCGCCGTCGCGACGAGCTGGCACGCGCGCTCACGCTCGACCAGGGCAAGCCGCTGTACGCCGAGGCCTACGACGAGGTCGACGAGCTCATCGCCATGTGGCGCGGGGCGGCCGAGGACGGGGTGCGGCTCGAGGGCAGCATCCCGGCGAGCTCCTCGCCCGGCAAGCGCGTCCTGCTCATGCGCCGCGCGCTGGGCCCGGTGGCCGTGATCACGCCGTGGAACTGGCCCTACACGATGCCGGCCGAGATCGTGGCCCCCGCGCTCGCCGTCGGCAACACCGTCGTGTGGACGCCGGCGCCCAGCACCGCCGTCTGCTCGGGCCTGCTCGCGGAGTGCGTGGCGGAGGCGGACCTGCCGCCCGGCGTCTTCAACTTCGTCCTCGGACCCGGGCCGGTCGTGGGCGACGAGCTGGTGGCCAACCCGGGCACGGTGGCGGTCGGCTTCATCGGCTCGACGGCCACCGGGCGGCGCATCGCCGAGCGCGGCGCCGGCAAGCGGATGCTGCTCGAGATGGGCGGCAACGGCCCGCTCGTCGTCCTCGAGGGCGCCGACCTCGACGCCGCCACGCAGGCCGCGGTCAGCGCGTGCTTCTTGTGCGCGGGACAGAGCTGCACGGCCGGCGAGCGCCTGCTCGTGCAGGAGGGGGTGCGCGACGAGTTCGTCGAGCGGCTGGCCGACGCCGTGGCGGCCGAGGTCCGCCTCGGCGATCCCTTCGCGCACGAGACCACCATGGGACCGCTCAACAACGACGCGGTCGCGGCCAAGATGGACGCGCACGTCGACGACGCCGTGGGCCGCGGTGCCCGCGTGGTGGCCGGCGGCGCCCGCGCCGAGGGCGAGCCGACCGACCTCTACTGGACGGCGACGATCCTCGACGACGTCCCGGCCGACGCCCAGGCGGCGATCGAGGAGACCTTCGGTCCGATCGCGCCGGTCGTGCGCGTGCGCTCGCTCGAGCACGCGATCGAGATGACCAACGCCTCGCCCTACGGGCTCCTGGCCGCCGTGTTCACGGGCGATGTCATGGAGGGCCTGCGCTTCGCCGACCAGGTCCGCACCGGCCTGGTGAACATCAACGAGACGACCAACTACTGGGAGAACCACCTCCCGTTCGGGGGCCGCGCGGGCAGCGACAGCGGCACCGGGCGCATCGGGGGCCGCCACGCACTCGAGCAGCTCACCGAGCTGCAGACCATCGTCATCGGCTAGAGATGACCCCGTCGCCCGTCCAGCCCGCCCGCCGGTCGTGCCTGTCCGTACCGGCCTCGTCGGAGCGCAAGCTCGACAAGGCGCCGGGCCTCGGGGCCGACGAGGTCGTCATCGATCTCGAGGACGCCGTCGCGCCCGCCGCCAAGGACGAGGCGCGCGCCGCCGCCGTCGCGGCGCTGGCGACGCCGGCATGGCGCGACGTGACGGTCAGCGTGCGGGTCAACGCGCCGCGGTCGCCGTGGTGCCATCTCGACGTGGCGGCGCTTGCCGCGCTCTCGGACCAGCCGGCCTCGATCGTCGTCCCCAAGGTCCAGAGCGCGGGCGACGTCGCCTTCGTGGAGCGCCTTCTCGACGGAGTCGAGGCCGCCGCCGGCCGGACGCGGCCGCTGCGCCTCCAGGCGCTGATCGAGACCGCCGCCGGCCTCGCGCATCTCACCGAGATCGCCGCCGCCTCCGAGCGCCTCGACGGGCTCATCCTCGGCTACGCCGACCTCGCGGCCTCGCTGGGCCGCACCGCGGCCGGATCGGCCGACCTCGACGCCTGGGGGCCGGCGCAGCACGCCGTCCTCGTCGCCGCGCGCGCCCATGACCTGCAGGCCATCGACGGCCCGCATCTCGGGGTCGCCGTCGACGAGGCGTTCACGGCGGCGGCCACCCGCGCGCGCGACCTGGGCTTCGACGGCAAGTGGGCGATTCACCCGTCGCAGGTGGCGGCGCTCACCGACCTCTTCACGCCCAGCGCCCCGGAGGTCGAGCGCGCCCGCGCGGTCGTGGACGCGCTGGAGCGCGCCGAGCGCGAGGCCGGCCAGGGAGCGGTCGCGCTCGACGGCGAGATGATCGACGAGGCGGTGCGCGCCGCCGCGCTCCGGGTCCTGGCCCGCGCGGGCGATCACGGAGGCGCGGCATGAGCGCCCGCCCGGCAGCGTCGACGGCGCCGCCCGCAGGGGCTGAGCCGATCCTGGTCGGAGGGCCGTTCTTCGAGGACCTGCGCGTGGGCGACGTCGTGGCCGACGCGCCGGCGCTGACCCTGACCGAGGGGCATGCGGCGCTGCACCAGGCCATCGTGGGCGACCGCCTGCGCCTCGCGCTCGACGCCACCCTCGCCCTCGCGGTCACCGGCGCCCAGGCGCCGCTCGCGCATCCCGCGCTGGTGTGCGACGTGGCCATCGGCCAGTCGACGCTGATCACCCGCCGCGTCATCGCCAACCTCTTCTACCGCGGACTGCTCCTGCGCCGCGCGCCGGTCATCGGCGACACGCTGCGCACCACGACCGAGGTGGTGGCTTTGCGCCAGAACAGCGCCCGCGCGGACCGGGCGGCCACCGGTCTGGCGGTGCTGCGCGTGCGCACCGTCGACCAGCAGGACCGCGCGGTGCTCGACTTCTGGCGCTGCGCGATGCTCCCGCTGCGCGACCCCGACGGTCGCACCGAGCGCGCCGACGACCTCGACGCGATCCCGGCCGAGCTCGATGCCGGCGCGCTGCGCGCGGCCACCGCCGGGTGGCGGCTGGACGCGTTTCGCGACGCGTTGCCCGGCGCGCACTTCGCCGACCTCACCGAACCGACCACGTGGAGCGTCGAGGGCGGGGACGTGGTCAGCGCGGCGCCCGAGCTCGCACGCCTGAGCCTGAACGTGGCCACCGCCCACCACGACGCCACCGCAAGCGGTCGCCGCCTCGTCTACGGCGGCCACACCATCGGCATCGCCGCGTCGCAGCTCACGCGCGTGCTGCCCAACCTGGTCACCATCGTGGCCTGGCACGGCTGCGACCACCTCGGCCCCGTCCTGGAGGGCGACACGCTGCGCAGCGAGGTCGAGCTCGAGCGGTGCGAGGCGCTGCCGGACGGCGGCGGCCTCGTGCACCTGCGCTCGCGCGTGCGGGCCGAGCGCGCCAGCGGCTCCGAGGCCGTCCTCGACTGGCGCCTCGTGGGAGTGATGGCGTGAGCGCCCCGCGCGGCATCCTCGCCGGCATGCGCGTCGTCGAGGGATCGGCCTTCGTCGCCGCGCCGCTGGGCGGCATGACGCTGGCCCAGCTCGGGGCCGACGTCATCCGCTTCGACCAGATCGGCGGCGGCCTCGACTACTCCCGATGGCCGCTCGCCGCCGACGGCCAGAGCCTGTTCTGGGCCGGCCTGAACAAGGGCAAGCGCTCGATCCAGCTCGACCTGCGCTCCGAGCGCGGGCGCGAGCTCGCCATGGCCCTCATCGCCGCGCCCGGTGACGACGCCGGCCACTTCCTCACCAACTTCCCGGCGCGCGGATGGCTGGACCACGAGGCGCTGCGCGCGCGGCGCGACGACCTCATCATGGTCGCGCTCACCGGCAACCCGGACGGCACCAGCGAGGTCGACTACACCGTCAACCCCGCGACCGGGTTTCCCGCGGCGACCGGGCCGCGCAACCTGCTGGAGCCGCTCAACAGCGTCCTCCCCGCGTGGGACGTCGCGATGGGGACGCTCGCGGCCGTCGGCATGCTGGCCGCCGACCGCCACCGCGCGCGCACGGGCGAGGGCCAGCTCATCCAGCTCTCGCTCTCCGACGTGGCCTTCGCCATGGTGGGCAACCTCGGTCGCATCGCCCAGGCGCAGCTGGGCGGGCGCGACCAGCCCAAGGACGGCAACTACCTCTACGGCGCGTTCGGCCACGACTTCGAGACGCGCGACGGCCGCCGCGTCATGGTCGTGGCCCTCACCGCCCGCCAGTGGCGCGCGCTCGTCGACGCGACCGGCATCGAGGAGGCGTGCCGCTCGATCGAGCAGGTGACCGGCCACGACCTCGGCACCGAGACCGGCCGCTACGACGCGCGCGATCTCATCGCCGCGCTGCTGCGGCCCTGGTTCGCCTCGCGCGACCTCGCCACCATTCGCGAGCAGTTCGCCGGGACGGGCGTCTCGTGGGGCCCGTACCAGACGTTCCACCAGCTGGTCACCGAGGACCCGCGCTGCTCGACGGCCAACCCGATGTTCGTCGACGTCGAGCACCCCGGGGTCGGCACCTACCTCATGCCCGGCTCGCCGCTGAGCTTCTCCGGGATCGAGCGCGTGCCCGTGCGCCGCGCCCCGATCCTCGGCGAGCACACCGAGGAGGTCCTGGCCGACGTCCTGGGCCTCAGCCCGACCGAGATCGGCGGGCTGCACGACGAGGGCGTCGTCGCCGGCCCGCGCGCGGTGCCCGCCTGAGCCGGCCGGCCGATCGCCGCTCGCCGCCGCGGGCCCGGCTCAGCTCTCTGCCCGCCCGCGCGGCCCGGCTCAACTCTCTGCCCGCCCGCGCGGCCCGGCTCAGCTCTTGGCTTCGCAGTGGCGAGCGCGGTCCTTGCGGTCGAGGCTGACGTGATCGAAGCCCGGACCGCAGTCGATGACGTCGGGGCTCCCGTCCTTGGCGTTGATGGTGTCGTTGCCCGCGCCGCCGAAGAGCCTGTCGGCGCCGAAGCCGCCGGTGATGAGGTCGTCGCCGTCGCCGCCGCGAAGGACGTCGGCGCCCGCGCCGCCCTGCACCTCGTCCGCCCCCGGGCCGCCGTCGATCGTGTCGTCGCCGGCATCGCCGAAGAGCAGGTCGTTGCCGCTCTCGCCGAGGATCGCGTCGTTGCCGTCGTCGCCGCGAGCGTCGTCGTCGCCCTCGCCGGCCAGGATGACGTCGTTGCCGTCCTGGCCGTTGATCGAGTCGCCCACCGCGCTGCCGGTCAGGTTGTCGTCGCCGTCGGATCCGTTGATCGTCGGGTTCTCGGCCTGCACGGCGAGCGCCTCGAGCGTCGCTGCGCCCTCCGCGCCGCCGGTCGCCTTGCCGGCGTGCGGGGCGCCGTTCAGCCCGTCGAAGCGCGGGTTGTCCTTGGACGGGTCGCCGATGACGATCTGCTCGCACGTACCGGTCGCGCGGGCGCTGGCCGCCTCCGTGGCATCCTCGACGTAGGCGACGTCGTTGCCGGCGCCGCAGTCGTACTCGTCGACGGTCCGGCCGTTGGCGCCGCCGTAGAGCTGATCGTCGCCGTCGCCGCCCGAGAGCCGGTCCTCGGAGTTGCCGCCGAGCAGGATGTCGTTGCCCGGCCCGCCCGAGACGACCGCGTCGGGCGCGGGCGTGCCGTTGGAGTTCAGCTCGCCGTCGGGGGCCGAGCCGGTCGAGATGACGTCGTTGCCTTCGCCGCCCAGCACGATCCGGTCGCGCCCGCGCCCCGTGGCGATGTAGTCGTCGCCGGGTCCGCCGTCGACCATGGCGTCGTTGCCGAAGCGCGACTCGACGATGAAGTCGTTGCCGTCGCCGCCCAGCAGCGTGTCGTCGCCGTCGTTGCCGTCGAGACGGTCGTCCCCCGGGCCGCCGTCGAGGGTGTCGTTGCCCGTGCCGCCGTCGAGCCGGTCGTTGCCGAGCCCGCCGGTGATCTGGTCGTTGGCCGAGTCGCCGCGCAGGATGTCGGCGCCGTCGCCCCCGTCGATGACGTCCCGCGCCGATCCTCCGGCCACGGAGTCGTCGCCCAGGCCGGCGCTCAGGCGGTCCGCACCGCCCGCGCCGAGCACGGCGTCGTTGCCATCGCCGGCGTCGATGCGATCGTCGCCGGTTGCGCCGTCGAGCCTGTCGTTCCCCAGGCCGCCCGCGATCGTGTCGTCGTTGGTGCCGCCGAAGACCTGGTCGTCCCCCGCGCCGGCATCGATGACGTCGCTGCCGCCGGCGCCGTCGATCTGGTCGTTGCCGTCGCCCCCGAGGATGCGATCGTTGCCCGCCTGGCCGAACAGCCTGTCGGCGCCCGCCCCGCCGTCGAGCCGGTCGGCGTTGGGGCCGCCGTCGAGCAGGTCCCTGCCGCCCAGGCCGCTCAGCCTGTCCTTGCCGCCCCTCCCGAACAGCCGGTCGGCGCCCGCCGTCCCCGTGAGTCGATCGCCCTTGCTCGTCCCGGCGCGCGTGACGGCGCCCGCGGCCGCCGCGAGGCAGAGCGCCACGGCGGCGGCGAGCGCCAGGGCGGCTATGCGGTGGGCGTCGAGCACGGAGGATCCTCTCGAGGGATGGGCACGGTTCGGGGGCGTGTCCCCGGCTAAACGCGTTGTCATGCACGTCCACATGGGATATGGACGACCGTTCACCGACGGCGCGCGTAGGGTTGCACGCGGTGTCGACAACACTTGCCGCGCGGCGCGAATCATGATGGGCTCGGCGCCGTGACAAGCCGCCTGCAAGATTCGCGTGTGCGCCGGGCCGCGATGCTGCTGCTCGCGCTGGTCGTGCTCGCGGCCTGTTGGGAGCTCTACAAGCTGGTCATCCCCGAGGGCGGCGTGAAGCTCGGCGACGCGCTGATCCTGCCGCGCAGCGACGACGCATCGATGCCCCATCTGTCGCAGATCGCCGACGTGTTCGGGCAGAAGGAAGTGGCCGGCGTAGCCGGGGGCGGCACCGTCCTCTCCTCGGTGGTGTCGTCGCTGTGGTACTCGCTGCGCCTCGCGGCCGCCGGCTTCGCGGTGGGCGTCGTCGTCGGCTTCCTGCTCGCGCTGGCGATGCAGCGTCTGCGACTGGTCGAGCGCGCGCTGCTGCCCTACGTCGTCCTCAGCCAGACGGTGCCGCTGATCGCACTCGCGCCCCTGGTCTACGGGTGGAGCGGCAACCTGAGCCTCTTCGGCCTGGACTGGAAGCCCTGGATGTCCGTGTCGGTCATCGCCGCCTACCTGGCCTTCTTCCCGGTCGCCATCGGCGTCCTGCGCGGCCTGGCCTCGCCGCCGCCGGTGCAGACCGAGCTGCTTCAGTGCTACGCCGCCTCCTGGTGGCAGACGCTCGTGCGCCTGCGCCTGCCCGCCTCGGTCCCGTACCTGATCCCAGCCCTCAAGCTGGCGGCCGCCGCGTCGGTGGTGGGCGCGATCGTGGCCGAGATCTCGATCGGGCTGCGCGGCGGCATCGGCCGTCTCATCATCACCTACGCGCAGCAGGCCACCGGCGATCCGGCGCGCGTCTACGCACCGATCCTCGGCGCCGCGCTCATGGGGCTGGTGGCCGTCGGCCTGGTCTCGCTGCTCGACGTGGCGCTGCGCCGCTACCACCCGCGCGAGGAGACGGCGTGAGCACCCCCACCGCGCCGGCCGTGACCCTGGAGGGGGTCGGCAAGCGCTTCGGCGAGGGCCGGGGTGCGACAGAGGCCCTCACTGGGATCGACCTCACCGTCGCGGCGGGCGAGTTCGTCTCGCTGATCGGCCCTTCGGGCTGCGGCAAGTCGACGCTGCTGCGGATCATCGCCAACCTCATCGAGCCGACGCAGGGCGCGGTGCTCGTCAACGGCAAGCCGGCGCGGCGCGCGCGCCTGGACCAGGACTACGGCATCGCCTTCCAGCAGGCCGGCCTGCTGGAGTGGCGCACCGTCCAGGGCAACGTCGAGCTGCCGCTGGCCCTGCACGGCCTCGGGCGCACCGAGCGCCGCGAGCAGGCGCTCGCGCTGCTCGAGCTCGTCGGGCTGGCCGACTTCGCCGATCACCGCCCGAGCCAGCTGTCGGGCGGCATGCAGCAGCGCGTCGCCATCGCCCGTGCCCTGGCGCGCCGGCCGGCGCTGCTGCTGATGGACGAGCCGTTCGGCGCCCTCGACGAGATGACGCGCGAGCGCATGCAGTCAGAGCTCATCCGGATCTGCGCCGAGACCAGCGCCGCGGTGGTGTTCGTGACCCACTCGATCCCCGAGGCGGTCTTCCTGTCCCAGCGCGTGGTCGTCATCTCGCCGCGACCCGGGCGCATCACCGAGATCGTCGACGTCCCGCTCGGGACGCGCGACGAGGACGTCCGCGAGGCCGAGCAGTTCTTCGCCACCATCACCGACGTCCGCGAGGCGCTGCGCGGCCGCCGCGTGGTCGCCGACGAGGGCCCGCGATGAGGACTCAGGCCGTCTGGGCTGGGCGCATCTCCTCGGGCCTCCTGCCGCCCCTGGTCTTCGGCATCGGCTTCCTGGCGCTCTGGGAGTGGTTCGTCGACGTCCGCCACATCAAGCCCTTCGTCCTGCCCAAGCCCAGCGCCATCTGGGAGCAGGTGCGCCTTAGCCACGACGCGATCCTGACGGCGGCCTGGACGACCGGCCAGAACGCGCTGGTGGGGCTGGCGCTCGGGCTCGCCGCCGGCCTGCTGGCGGCGCTGCTGGCCTCCCGCGTGCGCGCGCTGGACGACATGCTCACCCCGCTGGCCGCGGCCATGGCCGCCATCCCGATCGTCGCGCTGACCCCGATCTTCAACACGATGTTCGCCTCCACCTCGAGCACGCCGCGGCGGCTGATCGTGCTCATCTACGTCTTCTTCCCGATCTTCGTCAACACCCTCCGGGGCCTGCGCCAGATCGAGCCCGTGCACGCCGAGCTCATGCACAGCTACGCGGCGTCCCCCTGGACGACGACCCGAGTCGTGCGCCTGCCCGGCGCGCTGCCGTTCTTCTTCACCGGCCTGAAGATCGCCTCGTCGGGCGCGGTGATCGCCGCGATCGTCTCGGAGTACTTCGGCGGGCTCCAGAAGGGCCTGGGCCCAGCCATCACCTCGGCCGCCGCCGCGTCGGCCTACCCGCGCGCGTGGGCGCTGGTCACCGCCGCGATCGCGCTCGGCCTCGTCTTCTACCTCGCGGCCGCGCTCGCCGAGCGCGTCGCCATGCCGTGGCAACGACCCCAAGGAGGTCTCTCGTGAGCACGTTCCTCAGACGCCTGGCCGGTGTGGCCGCGCTGGCCGCATCGCTGCTGGCCATCGCCGCGTGCGGCGGCAGCGACAACGGCTCCAGCACCACGTCGTCGACCGCCGCCGGCGGCGGCGCGCAGAAGCTGAGCAAGGTCAAGCTCCAGTTGCAGTGGTTCACCCAGGCTCAGTTCGGGGGCTACTTCGCGGCGCTCGACCAGGGCTACTACAAGGACGCCGGTCTCGACGTCCAGATCCTCGAGGGCGGCACCGACATCGTGCCGCAGACACAGCTGGCCCAGGGCCAGGCCGACTACGCCATCGCCTGGGTGCCCAAGGCGCTGCAGTCGCGCGAGCAGGGCGCGGGCATCACCGACGTGGGCCAGGTCTTCCAGCGCTCCGGCACCCTCCAGGTCTCGTTCAAGGACAAGAACATCACGACGGCCGCCAACCTGAAGGGCAAGAAGGTCGGCAACTGGGGCTTCGGCAACGAGTTCGAGCTCTTCGCCGGCATGACGAAGGCCGGCCTGAACCCGGGCAAGGACGTGACGCTCGCCCAGCAGCAGTTCGACATGCAGGCGCTGCTGAAGGGCGACATCGACGCCGCCCAGGCCATGATCTACAACGAGTACGCCCAGGTCCTCGAGGCCAAGAACCCGAAGACCGGCAAGCTCTACCAGCCGGGCGACTTCAACGAGATCAACTGGAACACCGAGGGCACGGCGATGCTCCAGGACGCGATCTGGGCCAACACCGACAAGCTCCAGAGCGACAAGGCCTACCAGGACCAGACGGTCAAGTTCCTCGAAGCCAGCTTCAAGGGCTGGATCTTCTGCCGCGACAACCCCGAGAAGTGCCGCGACATCGTCGTCGCCCGGGGATCGAAGCTCGGCGCCAGCCACCAGCTGTGGCAGATGAACGAGATCAACAAGCTCGTCTGGCCCTCGCCGAACGGCATCGGCATCGTTGACAAGAGCGCCTGGGACCAGACGGTCAAGATTGCCGAGCAGACCAAGAACGCCGACGGCGACACCGTCCTCAAGAAGGCGCCCGAAGGGCTGGCCTACACCAACGACTACGCCCAGAAGGCGGTCGACGCGCTCAAGGCGGCCGGCGCCGACACCACCGGCGCGGACTTCAAGCCGATCGAGGTGACGCTGAAGGCGGGCGGCGCGTGATCTGATCCGCGGCGTTCTCGCTCAGCACGAGGTCGATGAAGGCCCGGGCCGCCGGCGAGTGGTGCCGTCCGGAGCGCGACGCCATGTAGACCGTGTGCGTGAACTCGGGCTCCTCGAACGGCACCGCCCTGATCGGCGCGCCCGGCAGCTCGGCGTCCGAGCGCGGCAGCACGGCGACGGCGAGGCCGGCCGACACGAGCTCGCGCATGCGCGTGACCTCGTTCGTCTCGAACGCCACGCGCGGCGCGTAGCCGGCCCGCGCCGCCGCGTCCTCCAGGCGCCAGCGGATCGTCGCGCCCTTCGGGAACGTGACCATGGTCTCCCCCTCGAGCAGCGGCACGCGCAGCCGGCGCCGACGGGCAAGGCGGTGATCGGGCGCGAGGATGGCGACCAGCGGCTCGCTGGAGACCGCACGCAGATCCAGCCCCCCGTCGTCGGGCCCGGTCGGCCGGGTGATGAAGGCCAGGTCGATCGCGTCGGCCCGCAGGTCCCCGGCGAGCCTGAGGCTGAGGTCCTCGCGGACGACCAGATCGACCTCGGGATAGCGACGGTAGAACTCGGCCAGCAGGCTGGAGAGGTCGAGCGAGCCGACCGTGCGCGACGCGCCGATCGTCAGCCGCCCGGCCCGCACGCCGGCCATCGCGGCGAGATCCTCGGCCGCGACGTCGACCTGCCGCAGGATGCGCCGCGCGTGCTCGACCAGCCGCTCGCCCGCCTCGGTCATCCCCACCCGGCGCGTCGTGCGGTCGGCCAGCGCCACGCCGAGCTCGGTCTCGAGCTTGGCGATCTGCTGCGAGAGCGCCGGCTGAGCCACGAGCACGCGCGCGGCGGCACGCGTGAAGCTGCGCTCCTCGGCCAGGGCGACGAGGTATCGGAGCTGCCGCAGATCCATTGATGAATCTTATAACTCAGTAGGAATACTCGTCTTGGACTTCTAAGTCATCGTCGGCCATCATGATCCTCCTCTCCTCCCGCGACGCCCCGCTGAACCGGCCTCATATCCCGCCGGTTCGCCTATCGGGGCGTCGCGACCGTTAACGGGCGGCTTGTGCTCCGTCGTCGAGTACGCCGCCGAGCTGCCGCGCACGCCGAGCGGGAAGCTGCGGCGCGCGGCGCTGCGCGCCGACGGTCGATAAAGCCGGACCACCCAGGGAACGGAAAGTTCTATGAGCGGCAACGCGCCACATTGCGCGTGTCGAATATCACGATTCGGGTATGGGGCCGCGCACCAACTTCCGGCGGAAAGGGTCTGGGCATGGGGCTGTCGCTGTTGGATCGGGAGAGGACGGTTGCTCCGCGGAACTACAACCGCTGGCTGATTCCGCCCGCGGCGCTGGCGGTGCACCTCTGCATCGGCGAGGCGTACGCCTTCAGCGTCTTCAAGAAGCCGCTCGTCGCGCACTTCGACACGAAGCTCACGCCGATCGGGATCATCTTCTCCATCGCGATCGTCATGCTCGGGCTCTCGGCCGCCTTCGGCGGTCGCTGGGTCGAGCGCGCCGGCCCGCGCAAGGCGATGGTGGTCGCCGCCCTGTGCTGGTCCAGCGGCTTCCTCATCGGCGCCCTCGGCGTCGCGACGAAGCAGCTGTGGATCGTCTACCTCGGCTACGGCGTGGTCGGCGGCATCGGCCTGGGCATCGGCTACATCTCGCCCGTCTCGACGCTGATCAAGTGGTTCCCCGACCGCCCGGGCATGGCCACCGGCCTGGCCATCATGGGCTTCGGCGGGGGCGCGATGATCGCCTCCCCGCTGACCAACAAGCTGCTCAGCGTCTACGCCGACCAGCCCCAGGACGCGATCGTCCCCGCCTTCCTGACGCTCGGCGCCCTCTACTTCGTCGTGATGATGCTCGGCGCCTTCACCGTGCGCGTGCCCGCACCCGACTGGCGCCCGGCGGGCTGGACGCCTCCCGCGCGCGAGGCCCGCAAGCTCGTCACGAGCAACCAGGTCACGGCGACGAACGCGATCCGCACGCCGCCGTTCTGGCTGCTGTGGGTCGTGCTGTTCTGCAACGTGACGGCCGGTATCGGGATCCTCGAGCAGGCCTCGCCGATGATCCGCGACTTCTTCCCCAGCGTCACCGCCGCGGCGGCCGCCGGCTACGTCGGCCTGCTGTCGCTGTGCAACATGACGGGGCGCTTCGTGTGGTCGTCGACCTCGGACATCATCGGCCGGCGGCCGATGTACATGGTCTACCTGGGCGTCGGCGCGGCGCTGTACTTCCTCGTCGCCTCGACGGGCACGGCGTCGATCGCGCTCTTCGTCGCCCTCACCGGGATCATCCTGAGCTTCTACGGCGGCGGCTTCGCCACCGTCCCCGCCTACCTCAAGGACCTCTTCGGCACCATCGAGGTGGGCGCCATCCACGGCCGGCTGCTGACCGCGTGGTCGGCGGCGGGCGTGGCCGGGCCGCTGATCGTCAACGGCCTGGCCGACATGCAGGAGTCCAACGGCAAGTCCGGCGCCGACCTCTACACGCTCTCGCTGTACATCATGGTCGGCGTGCTCGCGATCGGCTTCATCGCCAACCTGCTCATGCACGCGGTGCCCGACCGCTTCCATGAAGGCGCCGCGCCCACAGACACGCCACGCTTCGCCCCCGACGGCGAGCCGGCGACCGCCACCGCCACGACCATGGGGAGCCAGTGATGCACGACGCTGCCACCGAGGGACACGGACAGATCGAGGACGGCGCCGCCCCGCCGCTGGCGCTCTTCCTCTGGGCGCTGGTGGTCGGCGGGCTCGGCTACGGCGTGGTGATGACCATCAAGAGCGCCGTGCAGCTGTTCACCGGCTAGCCGCCCTCGCGGCCCGGCGCCCTGAGCCGTCTCGTGGAGCGGATAGGTTGGTGCCCGCCATGAGGCGTCTTGCCCTGATCGCACTGGCCGTGACGATCGTCCTGCCCTCGGCGGCGCAGGCGCGCTTCTCGGCACCCGAGGTGGTGGCCGAGGCCAGCGGCTTGCACCGTGGCTTCGTCGCGGCGGCGGATGCCGAAGGACGCCTGACCGTGGCCACGCGGGCGCCCCGTCTCGGGTTCCCGTCGCGCCCCGGACCTCCGCGGTTGATCGAGCGTCGGCCCGGCGGCACCTGGTCGGAGCTGCCCACGGTGCCCGGCATCGCCGCCGGTGTCTACGAGACCTCGATCGCCGCGGCGGGCGACGGTGCTCTGGCCCTGGCCTGGTGGGTCGTGGCACGCTCCTCGAGCATCCAGGTCGCGGTGCGCAAGCCGGGCGGCACCCTCTCCGAGGCCATCGAGATCGCCGGTGCGGAGGCGGGCGGAGTCGACCACCCGGCGATCGCGGTCGACGCGGCCGGTGACGTGCTGG
This sequence comes from Solirubrobacteraceae bacterium, assembly GCA_036379935.1. GTDB lineage: Bacteria > Actinomycetota > Thermoleophilia > Solirubrobacterales > Solirubrobacteraceae > JAOPZW01. Next base: position 22,921 of record DASVFT010000010.1, read on the forward strand.
TCGCCTACCAGACGCGGACGACGGCGAGCCACCTGCGGCTCCAAGGGCGCGTCGCGCTGGCCTACCGTCCCGCGGGCAGCTCGTCGTTCACCGAACCGATCGTCGTGGAGCGCGGGCTGAGCAACCCGCCGGTCGTCGCGTTGGCGCAGGACGGCACCGGCATCGTCGCGTGGACCCGGCGCCAGACGTTGATGGCGGTCACGGTCGGCAGCGACGGCACCGTCGGCACCCCGATGCGGGTCGCGCGCTCGGTGCTCGGGCGCCCGGTCGTGGCGGCGGGGCGTGGATCGGCCGCCAGCATCGCCTATCGCGTGAACGAGACCGCGTCGGACGGCAAGCGCCGCCCGGCGCGCATCCGCTACTCGCTGCGCGTGCTCTCGCGGGCCTCCGCCGGGCCCTTCGCCCGGCCCCGGAGCGTCTTCCGGGGCGCCCAGATCGGGCGCGGCCTCGCGCTCGCGGCCGACGAGCAGGGGCGCGCGACGCTGGCGTGGACCGGGGTCGCGGCCGCGACGACGGGTGCCGTCCCGAGCCGAGTCTGGATCGCCGCCGGCCGTGTCGGGCGTTCCTTCGGGCGCCCGCGAGCCGTCGCTCCCCACGACGACCCGGGCGGGGAGAGCATCGCCGTCGCGGCGCGCAACGGGCACGTGGCGCTCGCGTGGCGGCTGGCGGCGCCGGAGCGGTCGACCGGCGTGCAGGTGGCGGCGGGACGCTGGAACGAGGGCCTCGAGCCCGAGCTCATACCGACCGACCCGCCCGTGGAGCGGCCCGTGGTGGTGGTGACCGGCAGCGGGCATACGAGCGTGCTCTGGCGGGCGGGCAAGCTCTGGGTCAGCTCCGGTCCCTGAGGGTCAGGCGTGGGACGGCGGAGCCGCGTCGCGCCCGGCCATCAGCCGCCGATGTACGACATCTCCACGCGCGGCCTTGCGACCGTCGCGTTCGCTCGCCGCTCCGAGTAGCGGTCCGCACGCCCACGCCAGATCGAGGTGACGCGCGCGGCCAGCTGCTCGTCGCTGGCCCCCGCGCGAAGGAGCGCCCGCAGATCGTGCCCGGACGTCGCGAACAGGCACGTGTGGAGCCGGCCGTCGGCGGAGAGGCGCGCCCGCGTGCAGCCGCCGCAGAATGGCTGCGTGACCGAGGAGATCACGCCGATCTCGCCGCCGCCGTCGCGGTAGCGGTAGCGCCGGGCCACCTCGCCCGGATTGACCGGGTCGACCGGCTCCAGCGGCCAGCGCGCGTCGATCGCCGCGACGACCTCGACCGACGGCAGGACGTGCCCCAGCTCCCAGCCGTTGCTCGTGCCCACGTCCATGAACTCGATGAAGCGGACGACGTGGCCCGACCAGCGGAAGTGCTCGGCCATGTCCAGGACGTCGTGGTCGTTCGTCCCGCGCTTGACCACCATGTTGACCTTGACTGGGCAGAGGCCCGCGGCGGCCGCGGCGTCGATGCCGGCGAGCACGCGCGCCACCGGGAAGCGCGCGTCGTTCATCGCCTTGAACACGGCGTCGTCCAGGGAGTCGAGGCTGACGGTCACGCGTCGCAGGCCGGCGTCGCGCAGCGCCCGGGCTTGACGCTCGAGCAGGGCGCCGTTCGTCGTGAGCGCGAGGTCGCGGACGCCCTCCAGCTCGGCGAGCATCGCGACGAGCCTCGGGAGCTCGCGCCGCAGCAGCGGCTCGCCGCCGGTGATGCGGATCTTCTCGACGCCGCCGGCGACGAAGATCCGCGCCACCCGCGTGATCTCCTCGAAGGTCAGCACCTCGGCGCGAGCGAGGAACGGGAACTGCGGCCCGAACACCTCGCGTGGCATGCAGTAGCGACAGCGGAAGTTGCACCGGTCGGTGACCGAGATCCGCAGGTCGCGCAGCGGCCGGTCGAGGGCGTCGGCGAGCGTCATGCGGCCGCCGTTCCGAGGCCCACGACCTCGACGCGGTTGTCGTGGAAGACGGCCCCGCCGCCCATGTCGGCGTTGCGCTCCTCGACCGTCGCATTCGCGTTGCTGGCGCCCCGCATCGTCCGCGGCCACCGCCCCTTGGTGGTCGCGACGACGCCCGGCCGCACGCGGTCGTCGACCTCGACGCGCACCTCGAAGCTCCCACGGCGGTTCTCCACGCGCGCGTATTGACCGGACGCGAGATCGCGCGCGCTCGCGTCGTCCGGGTGCACGACGAGCGTGGCCTCGCCGAGCTTGGCCGCGAGGCGCGGCTTGTTGGCGAAGGTCGAGTTGAGGAGGAACTGCGACGCGGTGGCCAGCAGGACGAGCGGGTAGCGCTCGGCGTCGGCGGTGCCCGCCTCGGTGTTCTCCAGCGGGGGCGTGTAGCCCGGCATCGGGTCGTGGCCATCGGCGCGGGCGCGCTCGGAGAACAGCTCGAGCTTGCCGGACGGCGTCGCGAAGCCGCCTTCGGCGAACGGCACGAACGGCACGGGATACCCGAGCCGCACCCATCCCTCGGCGCGCAGCCGGTCGAGGGTCACGCCCTCCAGCGACAGGTGCTCGGAGTCGAGCACCTGCCTGGCCAGCGTCTCGTCGTCGTCGTAGAGGCACGGCTCGGTGAGTCCCAGCGCCCGGGCCAGCCGGCGGAAGATCTCGCTGTTGGGCAGGCACTCGCCGGGCGCCTCGACCGCCGGCTCGTTCCAGGCGAGGTAGAGGTGACCGTAGGCGTTGTGCAGGTCGGCGTGCTCGGTCTGCATCGTCGCCGGCAGCACGATGTCGGCGTAGTCCACGGTGTCGGTCGGGAAGTGCTCGATCGCCACGGTGAACAGGTCCTCGCGGGCGAGCTCGCGCCGGACGGCGTTCTGGTCCGGATTGCTCGCCAGCGGATTGCTGTTGTAGAGCAGCAGCGCCTTGATCGGTGGGTCGTCGAGCTCGCGAAGGTTCGTGGCGAGCTGGGTCATCACCAGCGAGCGCGTGCCGGGCGGCCGCAGGTCGTCGCGCCACAGCGCCGCCCAGTTGCCGCGGAAGAAGCCGCCGGTGTGGTACACGGCGCCCCCGCCCGGATAGCGCCAGTCGCCGGTGATGCCCGGGATCGCCGTGATCGTGCGCACGGCCATGCCACCGCCCGCGTGGCGCTGGAGGCCCATCGACATCCTGATGGCGGTCGGGCGCGTGCGCGCCAGCCGTTCGCCGAGGCCGACGATGCGCTCCTCGGGCAGCCCCGTGATGGCGGCGACGCGCGCTGGCGGGAACTCGGCGATCCGCTGGCGGAAGGCGTCCCACCCGACCGTGTGATCGCGCAGGTACTCGTCGTCCTGCGCGTCGTTGGCCACGACGACGTGCAGCAGTCCGAGCGCGAGCGCCGCGTCCGTGCCCGGGATCGGCGCCAGATGCTCGTCGGCGTTGGCGGCCGAGCGCGTGCGGATCGGATCGATGGCCACGACGTGGGCGCCGCGGTGGCGGGCCGCCAGCACGTGCTTCCACACGTGATGGCCGGTGAACATCGGATTCGTGCCCCATAGCAGGATCAGGCGCGCTGCGCCCAGGGTCTCGGGGTCCATCCCGACCTTGCCCTCGCCCAGGACGTAGTCCGTGCCACCGAAGCCCGCCACGGCGCAGATGGTCATCTCGTGGCGAGACGTGCCCAGGGCGTTCCACAGCCGCCGGCCCGCGCCGGCCACCCCCTGGATCATCCCCATCGTGCCGGTGCCGTAGTAGGGCCAGATCGCCTGGGGCCCGTGGTCGTCGATCACCGCGCGCCAGCGCTCGGCGATCGCGCTCAGCGCCTCGTCCCAGCCGATCCGGGCGAAGCGCCCCTCGCCCTTGCGACCCACGCGCCGGAGCGGGTAGAGGAGCCGATCGTCGGCGCGCGTGTGCTCGAGGTAGCGATTCAGCTTGACGCAGAGGACGCCCCTGGTGAACGGATGGTCCTCGGCCCCCGCGAGCTTGGTGGCTTTGCCGCCCTCGACCGTGACGACCCAGCTGCAGGTGTCCGGGCAATCCATCGGGCACACGCCATGGACCGCACGCGCGTGCCCTGCGGGATTCGCTTCGCCCAGCGCCACGCAGGCGACGGTACAGCCCTCCCCGCTCGGTCGGCGGCGGAGGAGGTCCACGGCATCACGATTCCTAGTCAGATCGCCCAGCGCAGGCGGCGACATTGGGGCGTTCCGCATAACTCCCTGCGTGGACCCCGAGTTTATTCTCGCGCCGCTGGCCGCTACATCGCCGATTTCGAGGGGAGTTGGTGCACCGTCAAGCCTCCGCCTTTTCAGTATCACGCACCGCGGACCGTGGACGAAGCCGTCGAGCTTCTCGACCGCTATTCGGATAGCGCGAAGGTGCTCGCCGGCGGCCAGAGCATGGTGCCGCTGCTCAACCTGCGTCTCGCCAACGTCGAGCATCTCATCGACCTCAACACGATCGACGGGCTGACCTACATCAGCAACGACCAGGACCACGCCCTGACGATCGGCGCCACCGCGCGTCAGCGCGCGGTCGAGCAATCGTCGGCGGTGACCGACCGCCTGGCGATCCTCCAGGACGCGCTGTCGTACGTCGGCCACATGCAGATCCGCAACCGCGGCACGGTGGTGGGGAGCATCTGCCACGCCGACCCCGCGGCCGAGATGCCGGCGCTGTGGCTGGCGGTCGGTGGCGAAGCCACGATCGTCGCCACCTCCGGCAAGCGCAAGATCGACGCCGACAGCTTCTTCGCGTCGTACTTCACGACGTCGGTGCAGCCCAACGAGCTGGTGACCGAGGTCACCTTCAACGTCGCCAACAGCGCGACCGGGCACAGCATCAACGAGGTCGCGCGCCGGCACGGCGACTTCGCGCTCGCCGGCGTCGTGGCGCAGGTGACGCTCGACGACGACCGCAAGGCCATCAGCGACGCGCGGATCGCGCTGTTCGGCGTCGCCGGAACGCCGGTGCGCGCCGGCAGCGCCGAGCGCCTGCTCAAGGGCCGCGCGGCGGACGACGAGGCGTGGGCCGCGGCGGCCGACGCCGTCGACGGCGACATCAGCCCGACCAGCGACGTGCACGCCAGCGAGGAGTACCGGCGTCAGGTCGCGCGTGTCCTCACGCAGCGCTCGCTGCGCGAGGCTGCCGAGCGAGCAGCCGGCCAACCGCAGCGAGGAGGCTCCCGATGAGCGGCCATCAGGTCGTCCTGAACATCAATGGCTCGACGGTCGAAGGCAGCGTGGACCCACGCCTGACCCTGGCCGACTTCATCCGTGACCAGGCCGGTCTGACGGGGACCAAGCTCGGCTGCGAGCACGGCGTCTGCGGCGCCTGCACGGTGCTCGTCAACGGCGAGGCGGTCCGCTCGTGCCTGATGTTCGCCGTCCAGGCCAGCGGCACGGAGGTCACGACGGTGGAGGGGTTCGCCAGCAACGGCGACCTGCATCCGCTCCAGCAGGCGTTCGCCGACAAGCACGGCCTTCAGTGCGGGTTCTGCACGCCGGGCATGCTGATCTCGAGCTACGCCTTCCTCAAGGAGAACCGCAGCCCGACCGAAGACGAGATCCGCGTCGCGCTGAGCGGCAACATCTGCCGCTGCACCGGCTACCAGGGGATCGTCGACGCGGTGCAGCATGCGGTGGAGACCGACGCCGCGGCCGTCCCCCTCGGGGAGAGCTCCGGGTCCCCGTCCGCTCACAACGCGAAGCGATAGGGAGGCATCGAGATGGCCGTAGCAGAGAGTCGCAAGACCAAGTGGGTGGGCTCGCGCGTCAAGCGCGTCGAGGACCCGCGGTACCTCACCGGCGCGGCCCGCTACGTGGCCGACATCGCCCTTCCGCGCACGATGCATGCGGTGTTCGTGCGCTCCCCTCACGCGTACGCGAACATCCGCGGCATCGACAAGTCGGTGCTCGGTGACCTGGCCGACAGCGTCAAGGTGTTCACCGGCAAGGACGTCGCCCACGAGGGCGAGGCCGGGTCGCAGAGCCCCGGTGGCGGCGTGTCGCCGCTGCGCGGACGCTTCGGGCTCCAGGGCCTGTTGCGCACCACCCAGCACGTGATCGCCCCGAAGACGGTCCGTTTCGTGGGCGAGGCCGTGGCCGTCGTCGTCGCGGAGAACGCCTACGTGGCCGACGACGCCGCCGAGCGCCTCTCGGCCGGGGTCGACTACGAGGTGCTGCGCCCGGTGGTGGACATCGAGGAGGCCATCGGCGACGGCGCCCCGGTGCTGACCGACGACCTGAGCTCCAACGTCGTGTTCCAGAGCAAGGAGACCCACGGCGACGTCGACAAGGCGTTCAAGGACGCCTACCGCACCTACAGCGCGCGGTTCCATCACAACCGCTACGGCGCGGCGCCGATGGAGGCGCGCGGCGTGCTGGCCCAGTACGACCCCGCCTACGGCACGCTCACGGTCTGGTCCTCGACCCAGATGCCGCACCTGCTGCGGTCCCTGATCGCGGTGCACCTGAACTTCCCGGAGCCGCGCGTGCGCGTCATCGCTCCGGAGGTCGGGGGCGGCTTCGGCCTGAAGATGGCGTGCTGCCCCGAGGAGCTCGTGACGCCGTTCTTGTCGCTCAAGCTCGGCCGCCCGGTGCGGTGGATCGAGGATCGCCGCGATCACCTCATGTGCGCCAGCCAGGCCAAGGAGCAGCTGATCGACATCGAGTTCGCGGTGGCGGAGGACGGCGAGCTGCTCGGCGCCAAGGGCGTGTTCATCGGCGACGGTGGCGCGTACTCGGACGCCGCGATCCTCGAGCCGGTGTGCGCGGCCAAGGCGTTGACCGGCCCGTACCGCCTCGACATCTACGAAGAGGAGATCATCCAAGGTCTCTCGAACAAGCCGCCGATCGCCGCCTACCGCGGCGTGGGCTGGACCGCGTCGAACACGGTGCGCGAGGTCCTCTTCGAGGAGATCGCGCGCGACCTCGGCATCGACGTGCTCGAGTTCCGGCGCAAGAACCTCATCAACTCCGACGAGTTCCCGTACACGTCCTGCACGAACCAGGTCTACGACAGCGGGACGTACCACGAGTCACTGGAGCAGGTCGCCGAAGCGGTCAAGTACGACGAGTTCCGGGCCGAGCAGGAGCGCCTGCGCAAGGAGGGCCGGTACATCGGGATCGGCTTCAGCTCCTACGTCGAGGGCACGGCGTGGGGCAGCGACGCGTCGGCGCAGTCCGGCATGCCGGAGTCCTCGCACGACAACTCGACCGTGACGATGGACCCGTCGGGCAAGGTCACCGTGGCCGTCAGCGTCTCGAGCCACGGCCAGGGCCACGAGACGTCGTTCGCGCAGGTCGCGGCCGACGAGCTGGGCGTCAACGTCGAGGACGTCGCCATCCTCCACGGCGATACCGCGTCGACGCCGTACGGCCTCGGTACCTATGCCAGCCGCAGCGCGGTCATCGCCGGCGCCACGATCACCCGTGCGGCGAGCGACGTGCGCGAGCACCTCTTCCGCGTGGCCGGCAAGATGCTCGAGGTCGATCCAGACGACCTCGAGATCGGCGACGGTCGCATCTCGGTGGTGGGAGCCAGCGATCGCTCAAAGGCCATCAGCGAGGTGGCCTACGCCGCCTACTGGAGCCACAAGGACCGCGAGGACGAGTCGTTGCCCACGTCGACGCGGTTCTACGACCCGCCGTGCACCTACTCGAACGGCTGCATCGCGGTGCTCGTCGAGGTCGACGCGGAGACGGGCACCGTGAAGCTCGAGCGGATCGTCGCGGTCGAGGACTGCGGCACGCTCATCAACCCGCTGATCGTCGACGGCCAGGTCCAGGGCGCCATCGCCCAGGGCGTGGGCGGGGCGATGTTCGAAGAGCTGGTCTACAACGCGGACGGCCAGCCGCTGAGCACCACGTACATGGACTACCTCGTGCCGACCGCGACCGACCTGCCCGCCATCGAGGTCGCGCACCTCGAGAGCCCCTCGCCCTTGAGCGTGGGTGGTTACAAGGGCATGGGCGAGGGCGGTCAGATCGCCGCGCCGGCCGCCATGGTCAACGCCGTGATGGACGCCCTGGCGCCCTTCGGAGCGAAGACTCGGGATCTCCCGCTCAAGCCCGACTACGTGCTCAAGCTGATCAACGGCGGTGCCGCGTCCGCCAACGGCGCCTCCGAGTAGGCGACGCGGTGTCGCCCGCGCGGGTCGTCCCGTCCTCACCGGCGGGACGACCCGGGCGCTGTGCCCTACCGCCGCGCGCGACGGCGTGCCATGACGACGAAGAACGCGAGCAGCAGCGCGACCGGGGCCAGGCGCTTGACGATCGGTCCCCCGGCGGTCGCCATCAGGTCCACGGGCTGGGCCGGCGGCGAGGCGATGCTGCGCACGCCTGGAGCAGGCTCGTCGTCCTCCGACGACAAGCCGTTCGACGAGGAGCGCGCCGGCTCGGCCGACGTGGCCTCCTCGGACCTCAGCAGACTGGCCTCTAGGGTATGCACGAATTGGCCCACCATCCGGTTGCTGACGTCGGCGAGGATGCCGCGCCCGAACTGAGCGATCTTGCCCGTGATGCTCACATCCGTGACGATCGACGCCTTGGTCTTGCCGCCTTCGGGCGCCAGCGTCGAGGTGATCGTCGCGGTGACGCTGCCGTTGCCGCGCGCGTCGCGGCCCTCGGCGGCGATGACCGCGCGGTGGTTCGTCTCGTCACGCTCGACGAAGCGCATGGCGCTGTCGTAGCTCATGCTGATGGCCCCCACCTTGACCTTCATCGTGCCCCGGTACTCGTCCCCTTCGACCTCCTTGAGCTCGAAGCCCGGGACGCACGGCGCGATCCGCTCGACGTCGGTGAGCAGCTCCCACATCGTCTCGACCGGCGCATCGACGACAAAGTCATTGGTGAGTTCCATCAGGAGTCTCTCCTTCGATTGGTGAGTCCGAATGATATCTGACAATCATGTCATTGCGGGCGATATGCGGGTAAATATTTCCGGTGAGGTCAATTCAGAGTGACTTCTGGCTTCAACCACGGAGTGGCCTCAATTGAAGCTGTCGAGGAAGCACTCACGCGCGAGGCGTACCTGCCCGACCGCGGACTGGCCACGGCGATCTACCTGGCGCTCACGATGCGGCGCCCGCTGCTGCTGGAGGGCGAAGCAGGCGTTGGCAAGACGGAGGTGGCCAAGACGCTGGCTCGCATCCTCGACACCGAGCTGATCCGGCTTCAGTGCTACGAGGGCATCGACTCCGCTCAAGCGCTGTACGAGTGGGACTACTCGCGCCAGCTCCTGTACGCACGAGCGCTTCAGGACGGCGAGCTCACCCTGGCCAAGGGCGCCTCGCAGCTCTACGGTCCGGACTTCCTGCTCGAGCGGCCGCTGCTGCGCGCCATTCGTGCGCCGTCGGAAGTCGTGTTGCTGATCGACGAGCTCGATCGCGCCGATGACGAATTTGAGGCCTTCCTCTTGGAGGTGCTCTCTGATTACTCGGTGACCGTGCCGGAGCTGGGCACGATCACGACCGACACGCCCCCGATTGTGGTGATCACCTCAAATCGCACGCGCGAGTTGCACGACGCCCTCAAGCGACGCTGTCTCTTTCATTGGATCGACTTTCCGACCCCGGAGCGCGAGGCGCAGATCATCATGACGCGTGCGCCGGAGGTCTCGCGCGAGCTGGCCGAGGCGGTGGCGCGGACCATCGCCGAGATACGCAAGCTCGACCTCATCAAGCTGCCGGGCGCCGCCGAGGCGATCGATTGGGCCCGCGCGATGGCGCTCCTCGGGGCCACGGCGATCGACCCCGAGCTCGCGCGCAGCAGCCTGGGCTGGGCGGTCAAGAACCGCGACGACCTGGAGCTCGTCTACGGGCAGCTGCCCGAGCTCGTGCTGCATGGATGAGATGCTCGACGAGCTGCTGGCCTTCGGGCGTGCCCTGCGCGCCGAGGGCCTGCGGACCGGCACCGGTCAGCTCCTCGAGTTCTGCCGCGCGGGGGCGCTGCTCGGACCGCCGGACCTCTATTGGGCCGGCCGGGCCACGCTGCTGGCGCGCCGCGAGGAGATCCCCGTCTACGACAGCGTCTTCCTGCGCTTCTGGGCCGGCCGGCCGGGCAGCGTGGACGTCACGACCTGCATCGAGCGCATGCGGCCGGTGGCGGACGAGGAGCCCGGCGACGAGCCCGAGCGGGGTCGCGAAGGCGCGCCGGGGTCGCCCCACGCCAGTCGCTTCGAGCTCCTGCGCGAGAAGAGCTTCGCCGACCTGACCGAGGCCGAGCTCGAGGAGCTGCGCACGCTGATGGCGCGCCTTCGGCTGATCGCTCCCAACCGCCGGTCCCGGCGCCGTCAGCCCGCACGGCGCGGGGACCCCGACCTGCGCCGGACGATCCGCCGCTCGTTCCGGACCGGGGGCGAGCCGTTGACCCAGGCGTGGCGGCGGCGGCGCGACGCGCCGCGCCGGTTCGTCCTCCTCCTCGACGTCTCGGGCTCGATGGCCTCGTATTCGCGCGCGCTGCTGATCTTCGCCCACGTGGCGCTGCGGTCGGGGACACGCGCGGAGGCGTTCTGCTTCGGCACGCGCCTCACCCGCGTCACCGCCGCACTCGGCGCCACCGATCCGCATCGCGCGCTGGCGCGCGCGACGGCGGAGGTCAACGACTGGGATGGCGGCACCCGCATCGGCGAGTCGATCAAGCAGTTCCTCAACCGCTTCGGTCACCACGGGCTGGCGCGCGGCGCGGTGATCATCATCTGCTCGGATGGTCTCGAGGTCGGTGCGCCTCGGGTCCTGGGCAAGCAGATGGAGCGCCTGGCCCATCACGCCCACGCCATCGCCTGGCTCAACCCGCTCGCGGAGCAGGCGGACTACCAGCCGCTCGCCGGCGGGATGCAGGCCGCACTGCCCCACATCGACCTGCTCGCGAGCGGCCACAACCTGGCCAGCCTCGAGAGCCTCAGCCACGCGCTCGAACGCCTGTGACGGCTACCGCAACGACCGTGCGCGACAGGCGAGCTGAAGCAGCAGCCGCTCGTCGGGATCGTCGGGATCGACGTCGAGCACCTTGAAGATCCGTTCCAGCCGGTAGGTGACCGAGTTGCGGTGCAGGTGCAGCGCCTTCGCCGTCTGCGACAGCGAGCAATGGTTGTCGAGGTAGGCACCCAACGTGCGGATCGCCACCTCGCTGCGGCGCCGGCCCAGCTTGTCCAGCGGCGCCAGCAGGGTGGCAACGGCTTCGCGCGCGGTGCCCACCGAGTACCACTCGATCAGCATCCGGCGCAGGCCGACGGTGTCGAACTCGACCGCGGTGTTCGGCCGGCTCGTGGTCCGGGCGGCAGCGAGCGCGGCGCGGGCCTCGGCCGCCGAGGCCAGCAGTCCCGGATAGCCCGCGTGTGCGCTGCCGATGCCGCAGTGAAGCATCAGCTCGGGAACCCGTGACCGCAGCCGCTGAATCGCCTGCTCGACGCTGCTGGCGACCGTGCGCCCGCCACGCGGCCCGGGGTCGGTGCGCTTCATGTGGACGATGATCAGCGCGTGGCCGATCCGCGCGTCGTGCCATTCGCCGCCGGCCGCGTGCAGGCTCTGGAGCGCCACTCGGCGAAGGGTCTGGGCCAGCTCCAGGGCGGCGGCTTCCTCCTGGCGCGCGGCGGCCAGGAGGTTCTCGAACTCGACGTGGACGACGGTGTGCCAGCCGTCGATCAGCAGGCCCACCGAACGGGCGCGGTCACGCAGCTCGCTCTCGCGCCCCGGCGGGCTCTGCAGGATCTCGCTGAGCAGCTCGGAGCGCGAGAGGACCGGCAGCTCCTCGACGCGCCGCGCCTCCGCCGCCATGCGGTTGATGGCGGCCGCCGCGATCTCCAGGATCAGCCCGACCGCGGCGTTGCCGCTGGCATCCTCCTGACGCGGGGCGACGAGGTAGCTCTCGTCCTCGCCGCCGACCGCGAGCGAGACGTAGAGGTCGTGCTCCTCGGGCTCGCGGATCTCCACGGCCACGCCAAGCGCCTCCGACGCGCGCTCGGCCACGACCTCTGGCGTGGCCTTCTGCACCTCGGCAGCATCGATGGCGCGCCGTGCGGCGGCGGCGCGCGCGAGCGCGGCATCCGCCCCACCGACGATCTCGCGGTCGATGGCGATCGCCAGCGCGGCGAGATCGCCGTTGGACGTCGCCGACAGCAGCCCGATGTCCATGCGCTCGGCGATCGCCCGGGCGCTGGGGCCCAGCGCCGACGGAGCCGTGACGACGATGGCCGAGACCTGCCGATGGAGCGCCAGGCGCAGCCCCATGTCGAAGCGATAGGAGAAGGCTTCGGCCGATGCCTCGCGACCGAGGATCACGATCGAGTTCGGCGGCGCCTCGTTGAGCTCGCCGAGATCCTCGACCATGCTGACGCTTTCGATCTCGCACTCCCCGCCCGTCTCGGTCAACGGCGTCAGCATCAACCGCAACGGCGGGGTAGCTACGAGATCGGATAACCGCACTTCTGCCCAACTTTACGGAGATCGTTGGGCAGAACCTACGACGCCGCCGGAAGTTGGCGCGCTTCCGACAGGACGTAGGCCAATCAGCCTCATTCCACGACTTCGGCCCAGACCATCTGCGACTTGTCGACGTAGGTCGCCCATTCCGTCAGCAGGTCCTCCATGTCGGGGTTGCCCTGCAGACCGGCGCGGTAGGAGTCGATGTCGGTGATCTCGATCACCTCCAGGTACTGGCACGGGAGCGGGTCGTCGTTGTCCTCCTGGAGCTGTCCTTCCAGGCGGCTCACGACGTAGCTCTCGATGGCGGGCTGGCGTCGGGCCACCGGGTAGTCGACCGTGCGCACCCAGTCCTCGTAGTCCGCGGGATCGACGTTGCTGTGCAACGTGTTGAGGAAGAACACTCGCTGCGGCATCGGCTGGGCTCCTGGCTTGGGGTCAGAGACGGGGCATGACGTCGCTGGCGGTGAGCCTCAGGACCTCTTCGGCGTCGTCCAGCGGGAAGACCCAGAGGTTCACCGAGTCCGACCCGGCGTCGAGGAACGCGCGGATCTTCTCCGCGCACTCATCCGGGTCGCCGGCGATCACGAGATCGTCGAGCCACTGATCGGGCATCTCGCGCGCCACGGTGTCGGCGCCGCCGCGGCTCAGCATGTCGCCGACCTCGTCGGTGATCCCGTACACGCGCGAGAGGGCGTTGCGGGGCATGGCCTCCAGGTAGAAGGCCGTGACGTCGCGCACCGCCTCCTTCGCCTTGCGGGCGTCGCGGTCGACGGAGTAGAGCACGTAGGTCGCGAGCTTGTGGTCGCCGTTGCGGCCACCCACCGCGGCACCCTCGGCGATCTGCTCGCGCGCCCAGCGGATGTAGTCGGTGCCCGCCAGCACGGACAGCACGGTGCCGTCGGCGATCTCGCCCGAGAGCTGCAGCGCCCGACGCTCGACCAGGCCCATGTAGAGGTCGATGTCCTCCTTGGGGCCGTGGGTCAGCACGACCTTGTCGAAGGTGAAGACCTCGCCCTTGTAGGTGACCTCCTCGCCGTTCAGCAGCGCGCGCAGGTTGGTCACGCACTCGCGCATCGCGGTCAGCGGCGACTCGGGCATGAGCCCCATCTGGTGCAGCCACGCGGGCACGCCGAGGCCGATGCCGGCCCGCAGCCGGCCGGGGAACAGCCGCGACATCGTCGCCAGCTCCATCGCGAGGAGCGCCGGGTGGCGGGTCAGCGCGGACACGATCCCGAGGCCGACGGGAAGCTCGGTTGACGCGGCGAGCGCCGCGGTGACCCCGGACATGCCGCCCGAGAAGAAGCAGTCCTCCGAGAACCACAGCTCGCCCAGGCCGAGCTCCTCGGCGAGCACGGCCGCCTCGCCGATGTTCTCCGGCGCCATGTGGCTGCCCAGGACGAGGCCGATGGGCGATCGAGGCTCTGACACGGTTAGCTCTCTCCTTGCTTCGTCTGCGGCTCAGCCAGCACGTCAGCCGCTTGGAGGACGGCCTGCACGATCTTCTGATAGCCGGTGCAGCGGCAGAGGTTGCCCGCCAGGCCCAGCCGGACCGCGGACTCGGTGGGCTGCGGCGTGCGCTCGAGCAGGGCGTGGGCCGAGATCAGCATGCCCGGCGTGCAGAACCCGCACTGCACGCCGCCCGCGGACAGGAACGCCTCCTGGAGGACCTTGCCCGACCCCGCCGCAAGGCCCTCGACGGTCGTCACCGCCCGGCCGTCGGCCTGCAGGGCGAGATACGAGCACGCGTTCACGGGCTGGCCGTCGAGCAGGACCATGCACGCCCCGCACTCGGAGTCGTCGCAGCCCTCCTTCGCCCCGGTCAACCCCAGCTCGTCGCGCAGCACCGACAGCAGCGATCGCCCGGCGGTGATCGACACCGTCCAGTCGAGGCCGTTGACCGTCATGGACAGCGGGTAGCGAGGGCTCATGCCGCGACCCGATCGGGCGCCCGGCGCAGCGCCATGCGCAGCGCACGCTCGACGATGACCATGACCTGCGCGCGGCGGTACTCGGCCGAGGCGCGGACGTCGCTGATCGGCTGCGCCTGCGCGGCGGCCAGCTCGGCGGCGGCGTCGAACGGCGCGGCGTCGGCCGGCGCATCCGCGAGCAGCTCGTCGACGCCCTCGACGAGGATGCAGGTCGGCGCGACCGCCGTGAGCGCCACCGCGGCCTGGCTGATCTGCCCGCCGTCGACCGTGAGCAGCGCCGCCGCGCCGACGACGGCGATCTCCATGGCCTGCCGGTACTCCAGACGCAGGTAGGCGCTCGCGCTGCCCGGCTGCGGTCGCGGCACGACGACCTTGGTGAGCAGCTCGCCGGGACTGGTCGCCGTGCGACCCGGCCCCAGCCACAGCTCGTCGACGCCGATGGTGCGAGCGCCCTCGGTCGAGAGCAGCTCGACCTGCGCGCCGTGGACCAGCAGCGGCGACCCGAGCTCCTGCGCCGGCGAGGCGTTCATGAGGTTGCCGCCGATGGTCGCGGTCGCGCGCGTCGCCGGCGAGCCGACCAGCCGCGCGGCGTCGCTGAGCGCGGTCCACGTGCCGATGATCGGCTCGGACTCGGCGATCTGCGCCTGGGTGACCAGCGCGGACAGCCGCAGCGCGTCGTCCTCGACGCCCAGGTCGCGCAGCTCGGCGAGGCGATGCAGGGCGACGAGCGCCTCGGGCAGCTCCTTGCGGCCGCCGCGGGTGGCGACGACCAGGTCCGTGCCGCCGGCGATCGGGCGCGCGCCGGGATGCTCGGACAGCAGCCGAACGGCCTCGTCGACCGTGTCGGGCGCGAAGTACTGCGGGTCGCTCACGCCGACTCACCGTTGATGGCCGACCAGACGCGCTCGGGCGTCATCGGCAGCCGGCGCACACGCGCGCCCGCCGCCGCGGCGATCGCGTTGGCCACCGCGGCCGCGGGCGGGACGACGGGGGGCTCGCCCACCGCCTTGGCGTCGTGCGGGAAGCCGGTCGGCGTCTTGGTGTCGACGAAGATGACGTTGATGGGCGGCGCGTCCGCGCCGGTCTGCAGCTTGTAGTCGAGCAGGTGGGGGTTGCGCTGGTGGCCGTCCTCGAACGCGGTGCCCTCCAGCAGCGCGATCCCCACGCCGTGCACGACGCCGCCCTCGACCTGGCCTTCGGCGCCGGTCGGGTTCAGGACGCGGCCGAAGTCGTGCGCGGCCGTCATCTCGAGGACGCGGACGACGCCGGTGGCGCGGTCGACCCGCACGCGCGCGACGTGGCAGTAGAACGACGGCGCGGCGAAGGCCGAGTAGCCCAGGCGCCCGACGCAGCCGGCGAGGTCGTGCTCGGGCACCGCCGGCGGGAGCCCCGAGCCACGGCCGAGCAGCAGCGCGCCGCCGTGGGCCTTGGCCGCCAGCGTCGCGATCGACACCGCGCGCGAGGACGCGCCGCGCACCTGCACCTGTCCGTCGACCAGCTCGAGATCGGACGGCGAGGCCTCGAGCTCCTCGCTGGCCAGCTCGAGCAGCTGCTCGCGGACCTCGGTCGCGGCGGCGATCACCGCCCGGCCGTTGTTGATCGTCGTCTGGCTGCCCGCGCTGCCCAGGTCCCACGGGCCGACGTCCGTGTCCTGATAGGTGATCGAGAAGTCCTCGGGGCGCATCCCGAGCTCCTCGGCGGCCAGCAGCGCCAGCGCCATGACCGAGCCGCTGCCGTTCTCCTGGGCGCCGGTGATGATCGAGCCGCTGCCGTCGCCGTTGAGCTTGACGTAGGCGCCCGAGGGGACGGGCAGGCTGAACCACCAGCCGCAGGCGATGCCGAGCGCCTCGTCCTCCTCCAGCGGCTTGCCCCAGCCGGCCTTCTCGGTGGCCCGCTCGAGGCACTCGACCGCGCCGTTGTGGTCGAAGCGCTGGCCGGTGGGGCCGGTGTCGCCCTCGCGGACGAGGTTGCGCAGCCGCAGCTCGCGCGGGTCGAGGCCGAGCTTGGCCGCGAGCACGTCGGTGTGCTGCTCGACCGCCCAGCACACCTGCGGTCCGCCCGGCGCGCGCACCGATCCGGCCGGCGTCTTGTTCGTGTACACCGTGTGGGCGGAGGCGTGCACGTGCGGGATGCGGTACGCGCCGGTGACCATCATGAGGCCGATCTCCGCGGCGAACAGCGCGTCGCCGACGTAGGCCCCGGAGTCGAGGACGAGGCGCGCCCGGCGCGCGGTGATCGTCCCGTCGCTCTTGGCGCCCGTCTCGAGCTCGATGACCATCGGATGGCGGACCTTGTCGGTCGCCACGAACTCCTCGCGGCGGCTGAAGACCAGCCGCACCGGGCGGCCGGCCGCGCGCGCCAGCGCGGCGACGTGGGCCTCGAAGTGGAAGTCGCACTTGCCGCCGAACCCGCCGCCCAGCGGCGGCACCACGATCCGCACGCGGCTCTCCGGCATCTGCAGCGTCTCGGCCACGCCGGAGCGCGCCGGGTACGGCACCTGCGTGGTGCTGTGGATGGTGACGCTCTCGCCGCGCCACTCGGCCAGGATCGCGTGCGGCTCGATCGGCACGGCGTGCGACATGTCGGTGCGGTAGATCTCGCGCAGCACGACGTCGGCCTCCGCGAAGCCCTGCTCGACGTCGCCCTTGACCGTGGTGAAGTGGCCGCCGTCGTTGGCGCGGCGGTCGACGCCGTCGCGGATCGCGTAGTCCTCCCAGTCTGGGTGCACGAGCGGGCTGTCGGCCTCCAGCGCCGCCTCGGCGCTCAGGATCGGGTCCAGCGGCTCGTACTCGACCTCGATGAGCGAGCGGGCCGTGCGGGCCAGCTCCGGCGTCACCGCCGCCACGGCGGCGACGATCTCGCCCTCGAACCGCACGACGTCCGTGGCGAACAGCGTGCGGTCCTTGACGAACATGCCGTAGCGGACGGGAGGCACGTCCTCGTGCGTCAGGATCGCCAGGACGCCGGGCAGGCTGCGGGCCCTGGCCGTGTCGAGCTTCACGATCCGCGCGTGGGGACGCTCCGCGTACAGAAAGCAGGCATGGGCGAGCCCCGGCACCGAGAGGTCGGCGGCGTAGCGAGCCGCGCCGGTGACCTTCCCGAGTCCGTCGGGCCGCTGGTACCGGCCTCCCAAGACGGTGCTCATCGCGCGAGCGTATCCAGTCGCCCAGCGGCGACTTTTGGCATATCTGACGAAATCGCTCCCGGACCTCGTGCGCTATGTCTGGGGCATCCGGCTCCGAGCGCGTCAGCCCAGCGAGGCCGGCGGTCCGGTGACCTCGACGCGGATCCGCGCCGCGGGATTCGTCAGATAGGCCAGCGGCACCAGCTCCTCGACGACGGTCGTGGTGCGCTGCGGATCCGCGCCCGCGCAGATGGCACGCGCCACGGCCGCCTCTCGCGCAGCCTCGACGGCGGCGTCCGCATCGCCCGTGGCCAGATCGACAAGCCGGTCGACGTTCCCGCCCACGGAGGCCGTGGCCGCGCCGATGGCATTGGCGACCTCGTGGCTGACGGGCCGCACGACCTGGCTCACCCCCTCGAAGGCGTCGGGGACGATGAAGGCGCCGCCGCCCACCACGATCATCGGAAGGCTCTCGCTCGACAGCTTCATGGCCGCGGCTGCGGTGCCGATCCGGCCGTCGATCTTGGAGAGCGCGGTCGACAGCATCCGCCGGTGCGGGCGGGTCCGCTGCGGCTTGCCGATGACCGCGCGGCCGGCGGCCACGGCGGCATCGATGACCGTGGGCGTGGATCCGCCGAAGACGAGCGCCTCCTGGGAGAGGCGGCTCCCCACGCTCTGTGGGCCCACGACGACCCCTGCGCCGTGGCCGGAGATGATGCTCCCGGCGCCGACCTCGACGTCGACGGACGCGGGGACCCGGAAGTTGGTCATGACGCCGCCGATCCGGTGCGCCCCCGTCGCCTCCAGCGGCAGGCCCTTCGTGAGCATGCCGACATGGATCGCCGCGTTGCCCACGTCGACGACCAGCGCGTCGTCGATCCCCGTGAGCCGCGCCGCGCCGCAGACGCCGTTCGCCCGGCCGCTGGCGATGGTCAACGCCGGGTGGGTGAGCGCGTAGTCGACCGCCATCAGCGTCCCGTCGCTCTGGGCCAGGTAGACCTCGGCGTCGAGGTCGTGCGCGCGCAGCGTCACCTCGAGCGCCGAGGCGACGCCGGCGATGCACCCGATCAGGGCCGCGTTCAGGACCGTTGCGTTCTCGCGCTCGAGCAGGCCGAACGTCCCGATCTCGTGGCTCATGGAGACGTGGATGCCGTGCAGCACCTCGTTGGCGATCCGGGCGGCGGCCAGCTCCTGGGCCTCGGACACCGACGCGTAGACGCTCGTCACCGCGACCGCGTTAACGCGCCCGGCCAGTGGCTCGAGGAAGCCGACGATGGCGTCGGTGTCCAGCGGCATCAGCTCCTCGCCGTCGATGCCGATGCAGCCGTCGACGACGATCTCGCCGGCCGAGACCGCGGTGCGCAGATCGTCGGGCCAGAGCGCGAGCGGCGGGAACGCGCGCGTCGCCGGCCCGCCGATGCGCACGACGGCGACACGCCCGAGGTGGCGGCGCTCGAGGATCGCCTTGCTGGCGTGCGTCGTCCCCAGCATCACGCACCTGATCGCCCGGCGCGGAACCGGGTTCGTCGCCAGCAGCTGGGCGATCGCGGCCTGGATCCCGTTGGTCACGTCAGGCGTCGTCGCCGTCTTCACCTGGGCGATGAGCCTGCCCGCGGCGTCGACGATGACGGCGTCGGTGTTCGTCTCGCCCACGTCGACGCCAAGGCGGAAGACCGGCAGTACCGGCTCGCCGGCGCCGTTGAACTCCGAGCCGTTCGCCGCCGCGCGCAGGGCTACCTCACGTGAAGGCGCGCGCCGCGCTCAGCGCCCGCATGCCCGCGCCAGGTCGACCAGCTCGGGATGGACGACCTCGCCGTCCTTGGTGATGAAGTCGCCATCAGCGGTCACCGTGCAGTCGAGCGACACTCCATCGATGTGCGAAGCCGCATCCCGCGGCTCGCCGCCGGAGTACATCGGACCCTGATAGCCGAAGCCCCATTCGGTGCAGCCCCAGACGCGTTCGTCCTCGGTGGTGGTCGATCCGAGCTGCGCATTCGGATTGAAGCCGTAGCAGACGTGGGCGGCGATGTACATCCTCGGGTCGTCGAGGCGCTTGAACCACCTGCGGATGATGTCGGCCTCGCGACCGCCTTCGATCGCCGTGATGCGACCCTCGGACACCTGGTAGACGATCGGCTCCTGGACGCGGCCGATGTCGGCTTCCCCGCCACCGGAGATTGCGCCGTCGAAGACCATCGTGCCGTTGATCGTGGACTCCTTGGGGGCCCACCCGATCTGACCTGTCAGGAAATGTCCGCCGGGCGTGTCGGCGATGTGCTCGTTGGCGAACGGGCGATCGGGATCGTTCTCGAACTCGACGTCGGTGCCGGCGGCGTTGGTGATCTTCATCGTGCGGGCGCGCTTGGTGACCTCGGCCACCTTCTCCTGGAACGCGATCTGCGCCGCCACGTCGATCTGACCGATGCAGCGGACGAGCTGCGCGGTCGACAGCCCGCCGAGCATGAGGTTGCGGGTGCGACCGTTGGTGACTGCGCGCTGCCACGGCGTGCCGTAGAGCAGCCATTGGTTGTTGAGCTCGATCCATGCATCGGCTTCGGGGCAGGCGGCCACCAGCGGCGCGGGGAGATACTGGTCGGTGGCCTTCCCGTACCCCTTCGGCGTCGAGTGCCACGCCACCATCACCTTCGCCCCCGCAGCCTCACCCGCCTTGGCCATCTCCTCGGCCACGCGGAAGTCGCTCACCGAGTCGATGGTGATCAGGAGGCTCTCACCCTCTTTTACCCTGAGGAGCCCGTTCACCGTCTTGTGGGCGGCATTAGCGAGCTCGAGATCCATCTGGGTGGGCACTAGCCATCCTTTCCTGAAACGGGCACGGTCACGCTGTTGCGAAGGGCACGTACGAGAGCTCGTAGCCAAACGCTCGGGGACCCGCGACTTCGAGCCCACGCTCCGTCTTCCAAGCCGGGTCCGACGGCAGGGCGACCACGTTGACCGCCTGGCCGTACCGCAGTCGCTCCGTTCCGATGGCGACGGCTGTCTGCGAGTCGAGAACCGAGATGATGTCGGGGACGGTGGCCACGACCTCGCCGTCGCGCAGCGCCACGAGCGCCTCGTTCTGGAGCTCGAGGCGAAGCAGCGAGCCCGTGTACGGTCCGGTGCCCTCGATCAGGGCGTTGCCGCGCGCGAATCCGCGAGCGGCCCGGCGCTGGACGTCGGTCACCTTCCCGGACAGCAACTCGACGCCGCCGACCGCCTCGGTCAGCGTGGCCACGGCATCCCCCTGCGCGCTGGCCAGGGCCTCGCCGATCGCCAGCGCCCGGGTGACCGAGCCGCGACTCAGTCCGCCGTTCGCCTGCGCCGCCGCGGCCTGCGCGACGGTCATCCGATAGAGCGACGCGGCCGCCACGCCGCCGAAGGTGGGCACGATCCGGCGCGCGAGTCGCTCGATCCATTCGTTCGTCTGAGCCTCGACGATCACGCGGTTGTGGTATTCGTCGACGAGGACGAGCGGGCTCGCAGAGATGCCCGCGAGGTGCATCGTCTGCTGTTGCATCTCGGGAAAGGCCCTGCTCATCCCGTCCGCGTCCAGGAGCGGGAGCCCCAGGTCGGCCGCCCATGCGACGGGCAGCAGTCCGTTGGACCCCGCGATCTCGTAGCACATGACCGCGACCACCGAGCGGTCCGAGATGCCCTCGACCGCGTCCCTGAGCGCCACGCCTTCGTTGCCGCCCCAGATCTTCTCCACGGTCACCGTGGGAGAGCCGATCAACCCGCACGGCATGATCAGGCCGTCCGGATCGAGGTCGTCGAGCTGGACGAGCGGAACCGGCCCGTGCCGGTCCACGGCCAGCAGGCTCATCATCAACGCGACGTGCGGATCACCGCCACCACCCGCCCCGAGAACGGCGCACCCACGCGCCAGCCGTTCGAGGTTCGACGCATCGAGCGTCGTCATGGATGACCGCACCCCATGGGCGCGACCTTAGCCTCTGACCGGCCGGGCCACTTCGGCAATTTGAACAAGGTCATCCTCAATCTTGTGCGTCGTTGTGCCGCGCGCCGCAGGCTTCTCCGTAACGGCCGATGACGTCGATGAGGCAATCGACGCCCAGCTCGAGGCCATCGACCGGGACACGCTCGTCGGGCGCGTGCATGAGCGCCGGCGTGATGTCGCGCGGTAGCCGCATGGGCAGGAACCCGTACGTCTGGATGCCGAGCTGGCTGACGTAGCGCGCGTCGGTGTATCCGGCCAGGACCCACGGCACGACGACCGCGTCGGGCTCATGGTGAGCAAGCACGTCGGAGAGCAGCCCGAGCAGCGCCAGATCGTCGGGCGTGTCGGCCGGTGGCTCCACCTGCCGCAGCTCGTAGGTGGCCAAGCCGGGGGCGAGGGCCTCGAGCTCGGCGAGGAGATGCTCCGGCGTGCAGCCCGGCACCACGCGCGCGTCCAGATCCACGTACAGCTCCGTGGGGACGACGTTGCTCGCCACCCCGCCGCCGAGGCCGGTCGGCGTCGCCGTGTTTCGGAGCAGTGGCTGGAGCGTGGCCCCGAACTGGCCGAGCGCGACCAGCGCGTCGTCGGTCTCGCCGTCGACGAGCAGGCGCGCCAGGTGCGGTCGCATGCCCGATGGGACCGCCGGCGCGAGCGCGCCGACGACGTCGCGCACGAGGTCGGTGACGTGCACGGGCAACCGCTGTCCGTCGAGCGCTGCGAGCAGCCGCCCGAGCCTGCCGCTCGCCGTGCCCTGCACGCCGGCAGCCGCGTGGCCGCCCGGGCCTCGGAGCCGCCCGCGGATGACGCAGCGCTGCTTCTCCGCCACCTGCACGGGCACGACGGCGCGATCGCCGGCCCACATCGTCATGCCACCGACCTCGCTGATGGCGTGCTCCATGCCAGCGAACTGCTCAGGGTGCGCATGCACCAGGAACCCCATGCCGCAGTGACTGCCGGCCTCCTCGTCGCTGGTCAGCATGAGCACGACGTCGCTTGGTGGTGGCTCGCCGCTCGTCGCGACCGCCGTCACGGCGGCCACCATCATCGCCACGCCGCCCTTCATATCGAGCGCGCCCCGACCCCAGACGCAGCCGTCGGCGATCTCGGCGCCGAACGGAGGATGGGTCCACTCCGACGCCACCGCGGGCACGACGTCCACGTGCCCGTAGAGCAGCAGCGGCGGCCCATCGCCGCTGCCGGCGACGCGCGCGATCAGGTTCGGGCGCTCCGGGTCCATGCTGAGCATCCGGCAGC
>DASVFT010000011.1:0-69066 GCA_036379935.1 Solirubrobacteraceae bacterium
ACCACGACGGCGGCGACGCTCGCGCAGGGCACCTACACGGTCCAGGCCACGCAGACCGACACGGCGGGCAACGTCGCCACCAGCGCGGCGAACACCTTCACCGTCGACACGACGGCGCCGACCGTCACGGTGAATCAGAAGACCGGCCAGGCCGATCCGACCAACGCCCTGCCGATCCTCTACACGGTGACCTTCAGCGAGCCGGTCACGGGCTTCGCCGCTGCGGATCTGACGCGCGGCGGCACGTCGACGGGCGGCACGGTGGCGGTCACAGGGAGCGGCGCCAGCTATGAGATCTCGGTGTCGGGCGCGCTGACCGATGGCACCTTGACGTTCACGATCGGGGCCAACAAGGCGCAGGATGCGGCGGGCAACACCAACACGGCCTCGACGAGCACCGACAACAGCGTCACCTACGACGCGACGGCGCCGACGCTGACGCTCACGGCACCGGCCAACAACTCAACGACGAGCAACACGACGCCGACGATCTCGGGCGCGGCCGGTAACGCGGCGGGCGACTCGAGCACGGTGACGGTCAAGATCTACAACGGCACCGGCACGGGCGGCACGGTGGCGCAGACGCTGACGCCCACGCGCACGGGAGCGACGTGGACGACGACCGCGGCGACGCTGGCGCAGGGCACGTACACCGTGCAGGCGACCCAGACCGACACCGCGGGCAACATCGCCACCACCGCCGCCAACACCTTCAGCGTCGACACCACGGCACCGGCCCTGAGCACGCTGGAGATGTTCGACACCGACGCCGACGGCAAGATCGACCAGGTGAAGGCCATCTTCGACGAGACGCTCGCGAGCTCGACCGCGACCGCGCCGTGGACGCTCACCAACGTCCCCAGCGGCGGCACGCTCAGCTCGGTCTCGACCTCCGGTGTGGTCGCGACGCTCACGCTGACCGCGGGCGCTGGCGCGGCCGACACGTCGGTCGGCACCTTCAAGGTCGCGCTGGCGGCGAGCGCCAGCGGCATCAGGGACACGGCCGGCAACCAGGCCAGCTTCGCCGCCACCACCCCTGACGATCTCGCCGGCCCCGTGCTCATGACGGCCACGAGCACGGCCGGGACGACCGCGAACCGGATGCAGCTCGGCGACTCGTTCGTGCTGACCTTCAGCGAGGGGCTGGCGCCGGCCACGGTGGCGAGCAACTACGTCGTCAGCGAGCAGCGGTCGGGTGCGGCGACGCTGACGATCCCCGGGCTCATCAACTCGGCGACGATCGGCGGCGGGTACCTGGGAGGGAACAACTCGAGCGCCACGTCCAACACCTCGCCGTCCCTGCTGAGCGCGGCCAACAAGACCATCACCGTGACCCTCGGCGCGATCACGACGACGGGCAGCGGCGTGGGCACCGGATCGGGCGGAGCCAGCATCGTCCCGGCCAGCGGGCTGACCGACCCCGCTGGCAACGCCGCCCGCACGACGGCGCGCACGGTGTCCCCGCTGTTCTGAGCCGGCGCGGTCGCTGAGTTCGAGGCGCTACGTGCCTGCCAGGCCGTCGATCGCCGACCGTGCGACGAACGCGCCGACTCCCGGCTCCGCCACGAGCCGCTCGTCCTCGATCACGACCTGGCCCCAGACGAGCACGGTTTCCGGGGCCCCGACAACGGTCGTTGCCTCGAAGAGGTTGTAGACGCGAGGGCGTGGCATCAGTCGAGGCAGCGAAGGCTCACGCCCCGACCTCTGTGACTGCGCCGGCGCCAGTCTTCCACAGGACGTCGTCGAGCGCGCCCAGCACGGTGTCGGCCGCCTCACGTGTGGCGTTCTCGCCCATCAGGCCGATGCGCCAGATCGACGGGCCCGAGGAGCCGAGGGCGCCCCCGATCTCCACGCCATGGTCTTCGACGAGCCGCTGCTGCACGGCGCGACCGTCGATGCCCCCCGGAACGTGCACCGCCGTGAGCTGCGCGAGCCGATAGCGCGGGTCCGCGAGCAGCTTGAGCCCGCGGCGCTCCAGCTCGGCCTGCAGGTAGCCGCCGGCATCCGCGTGTCGCGCCCAGCGATTCTCGAGTCCCTCCGCAAGAACCTGCCGGAGCGCTTCGTGGAGCGCGTAGACGTGCAGGATCGGCAGCGTGTGGTGATAGGCGATCGGCCGGTCGACCCAGTAACGCTTGAGCAGCTCGACGTCGAAGTAGAAGGACCGTTGGGGGTTGGAGCTCAACCGTTGCAGAGCGCGCTCCGAGAAGGCCATCGGCGACATGCCGGGCGGAGCCCCGAGACACTTCTGCGTGCACGAGAAGCAGAAATCCAGACCCCACCCTTCGGCGTCGACCTCGTTGCCGCCGAGCGAGGTCACGCAGTCCAGGAACAGGAGCGCGTTGGTGCCGGCGACAACCTCCGAGAGCTCCTCGACCGGCTGGCGCACGCCTGTCGAGGTGTCCGCGTGCACTGCTGCGACCAAGGTCACGTCAGGATGGCGCTCGAGGGCGTCGGCGAAGCGCTCGGTTGGGATGTGCTCACCCGGAAGCGCGCGCAGCTCGACGACCTGCGCGCCCCGCCGGCGGGCGAGCTCGACGATGCGGTCTCCGAAGAACCCGGCGGTGCCGACGATGACCTCGTCGCCCGGCTGCACCAGCGCCGCAAGCCCAGCCTCCAAGCCCCCGGTGCCGGTCGCCGACAACGCGAGGGCAAGGCCGCCGCGCCGCTGGTAGACGGCGCCGAGCATCTCGACGACCTCGTCGACGATCGTGTGGAACTCGGCGTCCAGATGGCCCAGCATCGGCTTGCGCATGGCCTCGAGGACGGCGTCGCCGACGTTCGTCGGACCAGGTCCGAGCAGTCGGCGAACGCTGGGACTCAGAGATTTCGGCTGCGACATTGCTCCGCCATCGACGATTGATCGGGCCTGCCCGCCGAGATCGGCCGATCCTTATATCGTCTGGATGACTGAGACGCAAGCAGGCGACCTTCTCAGGCCGCCGTGGACACCTCGAGCGACAGGCCGGCCTCCTGCCAATCCTGCTTGCCCTCCGCGTACTTGCGGACGTTGCGGTAGCCCATCGCGGTCAGCTGGTTGGCGGCGATCTCGGAGTTGCGGCACTGCGTGTTCGAGCAGTAGGTCACGATCGTCGCGTCCTTGTCGGGCAGCAGCTCAGGCGCCTTCTCGGCGACGAGCTCGTAGTGGATGTGGATGGCGCCGGGTAGATGGCCCCGATCGAAGTGCTCGGGTCCGAGCGTCTCGACGACGGTCACCTGACCGGCCTCGATCGCCTGCTTGAGCTCGTCACGGCTGATGGTCCTGGCCACGGTCTTCTCCTTGGAGGATGGGGACGGCACGTAGCGTCGGTGACCGGTCCGCCGGCGTCCAAGACCGGTCGCCTACGCTCAGATAGGCTCTGCCTATGACGCCTGAGCTGCGGCTCATCCGCTACTTCGTGGCGGTGGCCCAGGAGGGCAACGTCACGCGCGCGGCAGAGCGCTTGCACATCTCGCAGCCCTCCCTGAGCGCCGCGATCAAGCAGCTCGAGCAGCAGCTCGGCGTGGAGCTCCTCACTCGCCACGGCCGGCGCGTCGCGATCACGCCCACCGGCGAGTTGCTGCTCCATCGTGGGCGGGATCTGCTCGAGAACGCCGAGGCGATGGCCGAGGAGGTGCGTCGCCACGGCGCTGCCGCCGGCCGGCTGCGCCTGGGCCTCTCGCCAACCGCCCGCTACGGCGTCGCCCCGGAGCTTCTCGCCGCGTGTGCCGCAGAGGCCCCGGCCGTGATGATCTACACCAGCGAGGACACGACCGGCGCGCTCCTGCGAGATGTCGCCGATGGCCGACTCGACCTCGCGATCACCTTCTGCGCCCCGCAGCCGGCGACCGGCGTGGAGCTGACGCCTCTGCGGGACGAGCCGGCCGTCGTCCACCTGCCGGAGGACCATCCGCTCGCCGCTCGTTCCCAGCTGGAGCTGGCAGAGCTCGCCGGCGAGACCATCCTCGTGGCCGCCAGCCGGGAGTCCATGGGCTTCACCGACCGCATCCTCTCCGCCTTCAGCGAGCTCGGCCTCGCTCCCCAGACCCGCACCGATCCGTATCCGGACCTCGGTCTGCAGGCTGTGCGCGACGGCCTGGGCCTCGTGATCTACGCGCGCAGTGCCTTCCCCGCGCGCCTGGCCGGCTCCGCGTTCGTCCCGCTGCAGCCACCCCTGGCGCTTCCCTTCCAGATCGCGGTGCGTACCGGGCCGAAGCCGTCTCCGCTCCGCACCGTGCTGGGGATTGCGAGCTCGCTGTGATCAAGCGTATGGTCGGGTCCCAGCGGACGTGAGTCACGCCGGGGCTTGCGCCTCCTCGTCGCGCAGATGCAGGTCGATCTGCGCGAGCTCCTCGGTGGTGAAGTCGAGGTGGTCCAGCGCAGCGACGTTCTGCTCGAGCTGCTGAACGCTGCTGGCGCCGACGAGCGCCGATGTGATCCGCGGGTCGCGCAGCGTCCACGCCAGCGCCATCTGGGCCAGGCTCTGGCCGCGGGCACGGGCGAGGTCGTTGAGCTTGCTGACGCGTTGCAGCGTCTGGTCGGTCAGCGTCGCGGTGCTCAGCGTGGAGTTGCGTGCGGCGCGCGAGCCGTCGGGCACGCCGTTGAGGTACTTGTCGGTGAGCACGCCCTGGGCGAGGGGTGAAAAGACGATGCAGCCCACGCCTTCGCGGCCGAGGACGTCGAGCAGCTCGGGCTCGATCCAGCGGTTCAGCAGCGAGTAGGAGGGCTGGTGGATGAGCAGCGGCGTGCCCAGCTCGCGCAGGATGCGCACGGCCCGCTCGGTGAGGTCCGCCGGGTAGGAGGAGATGCCGGCGTACAGCGCCTTGCCCTGACGGACGGCGGTGTCGAGCGCGCCGAGCGTCTCCTCCAGCGGGGTATCGGGATCAGGGCGGTGTGAGTAGAAGATGTCGACGTAGTCCAGCCGCATCCGGCGCAAACTCTGCTCCAGGCTGGCGAGCAGGTACTTGCGCGACCCCCAGTCTCCGTACGGTCCTGGCCACATGTCCCAGCCGGCCTTGGTCGAGACGATGATCTCGTCCCGGTAGGGCCTGAAGTCCTCCGCGAAGATGCGTCCGAAGTTGGTCTCGGCGGAGCCGTACGGCGGGCCGTAGTTGTTGGCCAGGTCGAAGTGGGTGATCCCGAGATCGAAGGCGCGGCGCAGCGTCGCTCGAGAGCGCTCGATCGGGTCGACGTCTCCGAAGTTGTGCCAGAGGCCGAGCGAGATCGGTGGAAGCTGCAGGCCGCTCGCGCCGCAACGGCGGTAGGGCATCGCCTCGTAGCGATCGCCGGCGGCGACGTAGGTGCTCGATCCCAACACGGCGGCGCGATGATGCACACGCGCCATGAGGCGGTCAAGGACGACCTGGGTCATATTCCGCTATACAAAATGACTCGCCACAACACGGAACGCGTGGTACGGTCGCGGCGTGCTGGCGAGCGAGGTCCTCGAACAAGAACGCGTCATCGCCGTGATCCGTGCCGACCATGTCTCCGACGCCGCCGCGCTGTGCGCGGCCTTCGTGGGGGCCGGCATACGCTGCCTCGAGATCACGCTGACGGTGGCCAACGCGCTGGACGTCATCGGCGAGCTCGCCGACCGGGACGACTGCGTCGTCGGAGCCGGCACCGTCACGACCGAGCGCGAGGCGGCCGATGCAATGGCCGCGGGCGCGCGGTTCCTGGTCTCACCGGTGGCCGAAGCACGCGTCGTCCGTGCCGGAGTCACCGCGGAAACGGCGGTGATCGCCGGCGCGCTCACCCCAACCGAGGTCGTGCACGCCGCCGAGCTCGGCGCGGCCGCGGTGAAGATCTTCCCCGCCCGCATCGGCGGTCCGCGGTACGTCGAGGACCTCAGGGGCCCGTTTCCCGATCTGCGGCTCGTCCCGTCGGGCGGCGTCGACGCCGGCAACGCGGCCGCGTATCTCGCCGCCGGCGCCTTCGCGGTCGCGACGGGCTCGTCGGTGGCGCCGCCCGAGCTGGTCGAAAGCGGCGACTGGGCCGAGATCGGCCGCCGTGCCGAGGCGTTCGTGGCCTCCGTCGCGACCTTCCGTCAGCCGTCCGGAGCCCGGGTCCCATGACTCCGCGTGACGCGCCGGCGCGCGAGAGCTCGGCCGCCAAGACGTTGACCATCCTCGAGCTGGTGCTCAGCGCCGAGGCTCCGCTCGGCCTGGCCGAGATCGCCGATCGTGCCGAGCTCACGAAGCCGACGGCTCACCGATTGCTGCAGATGCTCGTCCGCCGCAACTACGTCAGGCGCACGAGCGCGCGGACCTACGCGACCGGCGCGCGCGCGCTGTGGTTGGCCGGTGAGACGCTCGCCCAGGTCAATCGCTCGGAGATGGCGCGCCCCGCGCTGCGCCGGCTGCACGACCTCATCCCGGAGACGATCCACTTCGCGGTGCTCAGCGGCAGCGACGTCGTCTACGTCGAGAAGTTCGAAGGTCGCCGTCCGTATCGGATGGCTTCGAGCATCGGGATGTCGCTCCCACTGCACTCGACGGCGATCGGGAAGTCCCTGCTGGCCTTCATGGCCCCGGAGGAGCGCCGGCGTCTATTGCCCGAAGGGGAGCTGCCCGCTCGCACCCGCAACACGATCACGGCGCACGACAAGCTCGAGGAGGAGCTCGCGCGCATTGCGCGTCGCGGCTATGCCATGGACGACGAGGAGAACGAAGAGAACATCCGCTGCATCGGTGCCGCCGTCTTCGACAAGAACGGGGCTCCAATCGGCGGGGTCAGCGTCAGCGCCCCGAGCTTTCAGCTCTCGGCGCTGGCCGCGCGGAGGATGGCGCCCGCGATCGTCGCCACGGCACGAGAGATCTCGCTGGCGCTGGCCGCGGACCTCGAGCGCCTCCCCGCCTCCTACCGACCGGCACGGACGCGATCCTCGGGCAACCGCGCGTCCGACTCCGCGAGACCGTCGCGTCGATGACCAGGTTCCTCGGCGTGCTCGACGCGATCTCGCGTCCTGCGAGCGATGCCGCGTCCGCGCTCCAGGCCGACGGATGGTCGAGTGCCGAGGTGGCGTGGCCGGCCGACCCGAAGGTCGCCGACGCGCTGGAGCACGCCATCGCCGCGAGCGGCATCGAGATCGGTCTGCTCGACGTCTCTGCGGTCGTCGACGTCTCGGCGCCCGGCTCCGAGGCGCGACTGCTCCCCGCGCTCGAGGCGGCCCTGCGCTTGCGCGCGGGCAAGCTGCGCGTCGCCGTCCCGCCGAGCGCCGGGCGCGACGCCTCCGCCCTCCAGCGGCTGCGCGACATCGCGGACGTCGCCGACCAGAACGGCCTGCGGCTCGTGCTCCGCGGCCAGAGCGCTCAACCGGGCATCGAGGAGCTCCAGGCTCTCCTGGGCGCGACCGCGCACCCCGCTGTCACGCTGGAGATCGATCCGCTCGCGGGATCAGGCGACGCGCGCACGACCTCGGAGCTGATTCGACGCACGATGGGACGGATCGGCCACGTGCGCGTCGACCTGGACGCCGGGCGCGCCGACGGCCACGGGGCGCCGCTGCTTCCCGACCTGCTGGCCGAGCTTCGCGCGGCCGGCTATCACGACAGCGTCACGGTCGTCGGTCCCGGCGTGCCACCCGAATGGGGCACGAGCCGCGACGCCGACCGGCTCGAGCGAGTCCGCCTCGCGCTCGCCGAGGACGGATTGGACGCGCTCGTCTGCGGCCTGAGCGAGAACGTGCTGGCGCTCAGCGGCTACTGGTCGATGAACGGGACGTGCATCGCCGTCGTGCCGCGCGACGGCGAGCCCGTGCTGCTCGTGCCGCGCGGCGAGGAGACGTGGGCGGCGACGAGCGACTGGCCCGCCGTGCTGTCGTATCCGTCGGGGCGCCTCGCCGATCCGCCGCTGGCCGAGGCCGTGCGGCCGCTGCTGCGCGACGTGGGCGCGAAGCTCGGGCTGCGCGGTAGCCGTGTGGGCGTCGAGCTCGATCAGCCGTTCGTCGTTCCGGCGCACACGGCGCACGAGAGCTCGGCGGTGACCCCGCGGCTGGCCGCCCTGCTGCAGTCGGCCTGGGAGCCGGCCGCGATCGTGGCCGGCGACAAGACGATCCATCGCATGAGGGCCGTCAAGACGGCGCGCGAGATCGCGGCGATACGGCGCAGCGCGGCCGCGGCGGACCACGGCTTGCGCGCGTTCCGCGAGGCGACGGTGCCCGGTCGCCGCGACCACGAGGTGGCCAGACTCGTCGAGGAGGCGGCGCACGAGGCCGCGCTGGCGGGTGGCGCCGGCCGGGCTCGGGCCTGGGCCTACGTCATGAGCGGGCCGCAGGTCGCCCAGGCCTACTTGCCGTTCCAGGTCCCCACCGCTCGCCGGATGTCCGAGGGCGAGCTCGTGCTGCTCGAGATGGCGGTCGTCGTCGACGGCTACTGGCAGGACGTGTCGAGGACGCACGCGGTGGGGCCTGACGGGGCCGACGCCCGGCAGCGCGAGATCGCGCAGGCCGTCCGTGCGGCCTGGGAGGCCGCGGCGGCCGCCGCGGTCCCG
Organism: Solirubrobacteraceae bacterium; assembly: GCA_036379935.1. GTDB lineage: Bacteria > Actinomycetota > Thermoleophilia > Solirubrobacterales > Solirubrobacteraceae > JAOPZW01. The sequence continues at coordinate 8,471 of DASVFT010000011.1, forward strand.
GGCGCGACCGGCGGCGCGGTCGACGCGGCGGCCAGGCAGGCGCTCGCCGACGCCGGGCTCGGCGATCGCTTCGTCCACGGGACGGGCCATGGCGTCGGCTTCGCCTTCCACGAGCCGCAGCCGATGCTCGCGCCCGGGAGCTCGGACGTGCTCGAGCGCAACATGGTCGTGGCGGTGGAGCCGGGCGTCTACCTGCCCGGGTTCGGCGGTGTGCGCAACGAGGACGACTGCCTCGTGACCGACGCCGGGGCGCAGTCCCTCGTCAGCGACGGGCACGCGATATGAGCTTGCCCGACCACGCGTCTTCGCCCGGCGACCTCAGTGGCCGGGTCGCCGTCGTGACCGGCGCCTCCGGAGTGCTGGGCGGCGCCATGGCCGCGGGCCTGGCCGCCGCCGGTGCTCGAGTCGGCGTCCTGGCCCGCAACCGCGAGCGCATCGACGGTCAGGTGGCCGCGATCGCGGATCGCGGCGGCGAGGCGCACCCGCTCGTCGCCGACGTCCTCGATCGCGAGCAGCTCGAGGACGCTCGCGACGAGGCCCTTGCGCGCTGGGGCCGGCTCGACCTGCTCGTGAACGCGGCCGGAGGCAACGTCGCCGAGGCGGTGCTCCCGCCCGAAGCCGACCTGTTCTCGCTCTCGGTCGACGCCTTCCGCGCCGTCGTCGAGCTCAACGCCTTCGGAACGCTGCTCCCCTGCCAGGTCTTCGGGCCCGCGCTCGCCCGCAGCGCGGCGGGCGAGGGCAGCGCCGTGATCGTGAACGTCAGCTCGATGACCGCGCAGCGCGCGCTCACGCGCGTCGGCGGCTATTCCGCGGCGAAGGCGGCCGTCGAGGCCCTCACGCGCTGGCTGGCGGTCGAGGCGGCGGCGCGCTACGGCGATCGCCTGCGCGTCAACGCCATCGCTCCCGGCTTCTTCATGGGCGAGCAGAACCGGCGCCTTCTCGTGGAGGAGGACGGCACCCTCACCGCGCGCGGGCGCACCATCGTGGAGCGCACGCCGATGGGCCGCTTCGGCGAGCCCAGCGAGCTGATCGGAACGCTGCTGTGGCTCTGTGGCGAGGGCTCGTCGTTCGTGACCGGCGCGGTGATACCGGTCGACGGGGGATTCGGCGCGTCGGGCGGTCTCTGAGCAGCGGTGCTCCCGCGGAACTCCGGGGGTGCTTCGTTCTGCTGAATGGAACGGCGAGCGCCACAGGTTGACGCGCGTGGCGAGCGCACCGAAGCTGCTCCACGCCAGTAAATGGAACGCCGTTCCGTATACAGGAAAATCATGGTCCTCACATTGGGAGAAGCGCTGGTCGTAGGGATCCCGCCGAGTCCGGTGGGTCTCGATCACGCGGACAGCGTCCGTCTCTCGGTCGGCGGCAGCGAAGTCAACTTCGCGATCGGCCTGGCGCGCCTGAACGTCGACTGCATGTGGATCGGCCGGCTCGGAGACGATCCGTTCGGGCGGATGGTCAGGGACGCCCTGGACCGCGAGGGTGTGCGGACGGACTGGGTCAAGTCGGACGTCGACCGCCCGACCGGGGTGTACTTCCGCGAGTGGCTCGACGACGGCGTTCGCCGTCCCTACTACTACCGCCAGGGCTCTGCCGCTACCGGGCTGTCGGTCTCCGACTGGCCCGACGAGGCGGTGGGGCAGGCGCGCTGGCTGCACGTGAGCGGCATCACCCCGGCGCTCGGCGCGGCGCCGCGCAAGCTCGTCGAGCGCGCGGTCTCGAGGGCGCGCGAGGCGGGACTGGACGTCTCGGTGGACCCGAACTTCCGCGCGCCGCTCTGGTCTCACTCGGAGGAGGCGCGCTCCGTGCTCGAGCCGATCGTGCGCGCAAGCAGCGTCCTGCTGCTCGCCCAGGAGGACTGCCGTGTCCTGTTCGGGAGTGGCGATCCCGAGCTCGTCGCCCGTCGCGCGCACGAATCCGGCGCCGAAACCGTGGTCGTGAAGCTGGGCGCTGAGGGCGCGTACGCGAGTCGTGGCAACGAGTCCCTGCACCTGCCGGCGGCCGCCTGCGAGCGCGCCGTCGACCCGGTGGGCGCCGGGGACGGATTCGACGCGGGCTTCGTCGCCGGCATGCTGGGGCGCGGCGACCTGCGTTCGGCGCTGACCATCGGGAACTACGTGGGAGCACGCGCCGTCGAGGAGCCGATGGAGCACGCCTACCCGACGGCCGGCGAGCTCCCGCCAGAGCTCCAGGACATGCTCACGGCGCCGCCCTCGGAGCTGGCCGCAACGAGGAGGGGAGCATGAGGATCACCGGCCTGCGCGCGCGGACGGCGAGCATCCCCGTCAAGGCGCCCACCCGTCATTCCTACGGATCGCCGGGCTACTACTCGCGCACGATCATCGAGATCTCCACCGACGAGGGGATCACCGGGCTGGGCGAGACGTACGGCACCGTCTCCGCCGACAGCTTCGCGCCGCTGCTTCCGATCCTGGTCGGCGAGGACCCGCTGAACCTCGAGCGGATCCGCCTGCAGATCAGCCAGCGCGGATACATCTCGCGCCAGCCGATGCTGTCCTCGCCGATCGAGCAGGCGTGCCTCGACATCTCCGGCAAGCGCTTCGGCGTTCCCGTCCACCAGCTGATCGGCGGCAAGGTTCGCGACCGCGTCCCGCTGGCGGCATACCTCTTCTATCGCTACGCCGACGCCGACGGGCGGGGCGCGATCGACTCGCCGGACGAGATGGTGGCGCATGCGCGCGAGCTCGTGGACGAACACGGCTTTCGCAGCCTCAAGCTCAAGGGCGGCGTCCAGGAGCCCGAGCACGAGGCCCGCACGCTCGAGGCGCTGCGCGCGGCCTTCGGAGCGGACGACTTCAAGCTCCGCTTCGACCCGAACGCGATCTGGTCGCCGGCCACGGCCGCGCGCATCGGCGAGCGGCTCCGTGGCCTCGAGCTGGAGTACTACGAAGATCCGGCCTGGGGCCTGAAGGGCCTGCAGGCGGTCGGGCGCAAGGTGGCGATGCCGATCGCCACCAACATGGCGGTCATCGAGTTCGAGCAACTCGGCGCCGCGGTGGAGCTCGGCGCGATCGACGTGATCCTCTCCGACCCGTGGTACTGGGGCGGAATTGTTCACACAAAGGTGCTTGACGCTGTTGCCAAGCACCTCGGCATAGCGGTTGGGATGCACAGTGGCATCGAGTTCGGGGTGGGCCTTGCGGTGATGTTGCACACCGCCAGCTCCATGCCCAATCTCGTCCACGCCATCGACTCTCACTACCACCATCTGACGGACGACGTCATCACCACGCCTTTTCGGTACGAAGGCGGGTGCATGGCTCCGGCTGACGCCCCTGGTCTGGGCGTGGAGCTCGACGAGGACAAGATGGAGCGGTACGTCGAGATGAACGAGGAGCTGCGCCGTGGCGCGCTGCCGGGACACGCCACGGAGGACTACTACAGCTATCCGACCGACCCCACACGACCGGATTGGTATCCGATCGTGCCGATGTGGTGACGGGCATTTACAGATAACCGGCTAGAGGAGGAGAGAAGGGTGCAGATCAACAAGAGGCGACGCGGTCGCCTGGCAATCGTGGCGATGAGCCTGCTCGTGGTGAGCATGCTGGCTGCTGCCTGTGGCTCGAGCTCGAGCTCGACCAGCAGCGGCACGACGACGACGCCCGCCAAGAAGAAGGCCTACCGGGTGACCCTGATCGTGGGCATCACCAACAACCCGTTCTACACGAGCATGGCGCGGGGCGCGCAGGCCGCGGCGAAGGAGCTCGGCGTGACCCTCGACGTCCAGGGTGCGACCGAGTTCAGCCCTTCGGCCGAGACGCCGATCATCAACGCCGTGATCGCCAAGAAGCCGGACGGCATCGTCCTCGTCCCCACCGACGCCAAGGCGATCGACCCGCTGGCCAAGCAGGCCAGTGCCGCGGGCATCACGATCGCGACCGCCGACATCGACGTCGCGACACCGAGCTCGCGGATCGCCTTCTTCGCGTCCGACAACGAGGTCGGCGGCCAGATGGCGGGCAAGCAGCTCATCAAGGACACCGGCGGGAAGGGCAAGGTCTTCGTGCTCGCCGACGCCCCCAACGTGCCGACCGGCGTCGCCCGTGTCAACGGCTTCAAGGAGGCGATCAAGGGCAGCGGGCTGAAGATGCTGCCGGTCCAGTACTCCGATGAGCAGCAGGGCAAGGGCACGTCCGTGGTGGACGCCGTGCTGCAGGGCAACCCCGACCTCGCCGGGATCTTCGCGGAGGACACGATCAACGGCCAGGCGACCGCCGTCTCGCTGCAGAACGCGCACAAGGTCGGCAAGGTCAAGGCCGTGGCCTTCGACGCCAGCCCCAGCGAAGTGGTGGCGCTCCGCAAGGGCATCTTCTCGGCGCTGATCGGCCAGAAGCCCTACCTGATGGGCGACCAGGCCGTCCGCGCGATCGTCGAACATCTCAACGGCGACAAGACGAAGTGGCACGGTCAGAAGATCGACACCGGGTTTCAGGTCATCACCAAGGACAACATGGACGACCCGGACGTCTCCAAGTTCATCTACAGGTAGGACGCGCAAGGAGGCCGGCCGACATCGGCCGGCCTCCCGCCTTCTCGCATGACGACCACACCATCATCAGAGCCGACCGTCGCGCTTCGCGGAATCCGCAAGAGCTACGGCCACGTCGACGCCCTGCGCGGGGTGGACCTCACCGTCTACCCCGGGCAGGTGACGGCGCTCGTGGGGGACAACGGCGCCGGGAAGTCGACGGCGGTCAAGGTGCTCGCCGGGGCCGTCGTGCCGGACGCCGGCGAGATGCGCATCGACGGCGTTCCCGAGCGCTTCGCCTCGCCGCTCGACGCGCGTGTCAGCGGCATCGAGACCGTCTACCAGGACCTCGCGCTGGCGGCCGACCTGGACCCCGCGGCCAACCTCTTCCTGGGCCGCGAGACGTTGCGCGGCGGACCCCTTGGACGCTGGTTTCGCTTCCTGGACTTCGACGCCATGGAGCGCGAGACCGAGGAGCGCCTGCGCGAGCTGCGCATCGACCTCGGGCGCGGGTCGCGCCGGGCCGTCGACGCCCTCTCCGGGGGCCAGCGCCAGGCCGTGGCCATCGCGCGTGCGATGTCCTGGAGTCGCAAGCTGCTGATCCTCGACGAGCCGACGGCGGCGCTGGGCGTGCAGCAGACCGAGGTCGTGTTCGACCTCATCCGCCATGTCCGCGACCGCGGTCAGGCGGTCCTCGTGATCCTCCACAACATCCCCCAGGTGTTCGAGATCGCGGATCGGATCGCCGTCCTGCGCCTGGGTCAGACCGCGGGAGAGTTCGCGACGGCCGACACCTCGATGGGACAGGTCGTGGGGCTCATGACCGGCGTCCAGGTCGGCGCGCACGACAACGGGGAGAGCCGCCTTGAGCACTGAGGTCACCGAGCGCGCGCCGGAGCAGCCGGCAGCCCCGGAGCCCGCATGGCACCGGCGCATGGCCGCGGCCTGGGCGCGAGTCTTCGAGGGGAACCTCTGGATCATCCTCATCCTCGGCGTGATCGTCTGCTTCTTCACGATCACGAGCGGGACCACCTTCCTGGCGACCGGCAACGCGCGCAACATCGCCCTCGACACGTCCGAGGTGCTGCTGCTGACGATCGGCCAGACGTTCGTGCTGATCACGGCCGGCGTCGACCTGTCCGTCGGCTCGGTCCTCGTCTTCTCGGGAGTCGTGGCCGCCAAGGTGATGGTCGCCATCGCGGGCAAGCCGACGACGACCGGAGTCGTGGGCGAGAGCGCCACGACCGTGGTCGGTCCCAGCGGGCACGTCGGGCTGGCGATCGTCGCCGGGCTCCTGGCCGGGCTCGTGGCCGGCACGGCGTGGGGCGTGTTCAACGGATGGGCCGTCTCGCGACTGAAGATCCCACCGCTGATCGTCACGCTGGGCACCTTCGGGATGGCCCTCGGCGTGGCCAACCTGCTGACCAACGGCGTCGCCGTGCCCGATGTCCCGACCGAGCTGCAGTCCGCCGTGGGCTCGAGCGACATCGCCGGAGCCATCCCCGTGCCGGTGGCGATCGCCGCCTTCTGCGTGATCGTGGCCTTCTTCCTGCTGCACCGCAGCCGCTTCGGTCGCCACACCTTCGCGACCGGCTCGAACCCCGAGGCCGCGCGGCGCGCCGGGATCGACGTGAGCGGCCATCTTGTGAGGGTCTACGCGATCAGCGGCTTCCTCGCCGGCCTGGCGGGCATGATCGACCTGGCGCGGTTCGACACCATCACGCCGAGCACGCACACCACCGACAACCTGAACTCGATCGCCGCCGCCGCCATCGGAGGCACGAGCCTGTTCGGTGGGGTGGGCACGATCCTCGGCGGCGTCATCGCCGCCTTCATCCCGGCGGTTCTGCAGAACGGGCTGGTGATCGAGAACATCCAGCCGTTCTGGCAGCAGGTCCTGGTCGGGGCGATCATCATCGTCGCCGTCTACGTCGACCAGTGGCGCCGTCGCCGGCGCAGCTCCAAGTAAGTCAGGAAAGGGAGATTGAACGTGGCTCGCACTATGACCTCCGACCGCCTTGCCACCGACCTGCGCCAGCGCGCGCTGCGTGTCATGCCGGGCGGCGTGACGGCCGGCGGCCGCTTCAACCCGGTGATCGGACGGTCGTACTACTTCGATCGCGGCGACGGGGCACGCCTGTGGGACGTGGACGGCAACGAGTACCTGGACTACAGCTCGTCCAACGGCGCCTCGATGCTCGGGCACAACCATCCGAAGATCGCCGAGGCCGTCCGCGAAGGACTGGCCCGGGGGACGATGTGCACGCAGGAGACCCGCGAGCACGTCGAGCTCTGCGAGCGCATCTGCGACGTCATCGCCTCCGCCGAGAAGGTCCGGCTGTCGAACACCGGCACCGAGGCGACGATGGCGGCACTGCGGATCGCGCGCGCGGCCACCGGCCGCGAGAAGGTCCTGAAGTTCGACGGGCACTTCCACGGCATGCACGACTACGTGCTCTTCAACTGCCACACCCCCGAGACGGCGATGGCCGACGCGGAGATCGCGTCCTTCCCGGACAGCGCCGGGATACCGCAGCACCAGGGCGATCTGCTCGTGAACGTGCCGTTCAACGACACCGACGCCCTCGTCGCGGCGCTCGATCGCCACGCCGACGAGCTCGCCTGCGTGATCCTCGAGCCGATCTCCTACAACCTCGGATGCGTGCCGGCCGACCGCGACTTCCTGGCTCGCCTCCGCGAGGAGACGCGCAAGCGCGAAATCGTCCTCATCTTCGACGAGGTCCTCAGCGGCTTCAGGATGGGGCTGGGCGGCGCTCAGGAGCACCTCGGCGTCGAGCCCGACCTCTCCACGTGGGCGAAGGCGCTCGGCGCCGGGTGGCCGATCGCGGCCATCACCGGCACCGCCGAGGTGATGGACGTCCTGGGGCCGGTCGGCAGCGTCGTCGTCAGCGGCACCTACACCGGGCAGCTGTGCACCGTGATGGCCGCCCTGGCCGCGCTCGACGTCATGTCCGAGCCGGGGTTCTACGAGCGGCTGAACGCCACCGCCGGCCGGCTGTACGCGGGCCTCGAGGCACTGATGGGCCAGCACGGCATCGTCGGCCGCGTGCAGGGGATCGGCGCACGCTTCGGCTTGTACTTCGGCGTCAGCGATCCGGTGCGCAACTACCAGCAGGCCACCGCGTTCGACCCCGCGATCAACAACCGCTTCCTGAAGGGCTGCGTGGAGCGCGGCCTGCACTTCCACGACTTCGGGACCAAGATGGCCCCGATGCACTACGGGACGACGGCCGCGCACACCGACGAGGACATCGATCTCACGCTGGAGCGCGTCGACGCGATCTTCGCCGGCCTGCGCGCCTAAGGTCCCTCGCTCACCGCCGGGCGTGGGAGAGGGCCAGCGCGTCGCTGCGCAGGCGGACGAGGCGCACGCCTCAGATCGACTTGACCGGGTTGCGCAGCACGCCGATGCCCTCGACCTCGGTCTCGACCACGTCGCCGGCCGCTAGGTAGCGCGGCGGGTCCATGAACGCGCCGCAGCCCCACGGCGTGCCGGTCAGGATCACGTCGCCGGGCTCGAGCGTGAAGGAGTGCGAGCAGAACGCGATCAGCTCGGCGATGCCGAACAGCATCTCGGCGGTCGACGAGTCCTGGACCGTCTCGCCGTTGACCCGTGTGCGCAGCGCGGCCGCCTGGCCGTCGATGTCGTCGCGGCCGACCACGACCGGGCCGAGCGGGCAGAAGGTGTCGAGGCTCTTGCCCCGCACCCATTGGCCGTCGGAGAACTGGAGGTCGCGAGCCGAGACGTCGTTGGCGACCGTGTACCCGAACACCGACTCGAGCGCCGCCTCGCGCCGGACGCGGCGGGTGCGGCGCCCGATCACGACCGCGAGCTCGACCTCCCAGTCGACCTGCTGGGTCACCGTCGCGTCGATGCGGATCGGCTCCTCGGGACCGATGACGGCGGTGCGCAGCTTGGCGAACACGAGCGGGCGCTCGGGCTGCGCCGAGCCGGTCTCGCGGATGTGGTCGAGGTAGTTCAGGCCGATCGCGACGATGGTGACCGGTCGCAGGGGAGCGAGCAGGCGCGCGCCGGCCGCGGCCGGCGCGCCGGGCTCCAGCGCGCGGTCGCGCTCGGCCTCGGGCAGCGCCAGCACGTCGCTGAGCGAGCGGCCGGAGCCTCCGCGCGCGAGCGCGAAGCCTCCGTCCTGCTCCACGGCGACATGAGGCGAGCCGTCGATGTCCAGCGTTGCGTAGCGCACGCACCGTCCTTCGTGCCGGGGGAAATTGGTAAGACCAGTTATCCTAGCCGCGATGCCCGGGACGCGCGATCTGACCGGGGCGATCCGCGCGCACATCGCCGACCACCGGCTCGAGCCTGGCGATCGGCTGCCCGCGGAGCGCCGGCTCGCGGAGGCGCTCGGCGTCTCGCGGCCGGCGTTGCGCGAGGCCACGCGCCGGCTCATCGACCTGGGCGTGCTCGTCAGCCGGCGGGGCTCGGGCACCTACGTCGCGGGCGTCGACCCCCGCGAGCTGCTCGCCGTCCGGCGCCGGCTCGAGCCGCTGGCGGCCGAGCTCGCCGCCTGCCACGCCAGCACCGCCGACCGCGAGGCGCTGGGCGGGCTCGTCGAACGGCTCCGGACGGCGCGCGACGACGCCGCGCGCTTCGCCGAGCTCGACCTCCGGCTCCACGCCCGCGTCGCGCGCGCGTCGGGCAACCATGTCCTCGTCCGCTGCCTTGCGGACCTCGACCAGCTCCTTCGGCTCTCGCGGGCCCGCACCGCGGGCGACCCGGCCACGCGCGAGCGCGCCCTGGCCGACCTCGAGCGGCTCGTCGCCGCGATCGTCGCCGGCCGCGCCACCGACGCCGCCGCCGCGATGGACGCCCACCTGCGCGCCGTCGGCGCGGCCGTCGCGCGCGCCTAAGACGCCGCGACGCCCGCCGGCGCTCACCCCTTGCGCTTGGCGCGCTTGGCCTCCTTCTTGGCCTTCTTGGCCTTCTTGCCCTTCTTCTTCGCGCGCCGTGGCTCGTCGTGCTCGGCGCGGTCCGTCGCTCGGAAGAGCTCGCCCAGCGGGCTCTCGCGCAGGGACGCTCTGCCCGTGCCGACGAGCGGCTGCGCCGGCGGGGTCGCGGCGTCGAGCGCCTCGAGCTGGCGCCTGACCAGCGTCTGGAGGTCCGCGGTGAGCCGCTCGACCGCCTCGAGCACGGCGATCGTCGCCACAACGTCCACGGACCGATGGTCCTGTCGCGCCGGCTCTACCCCATGGCCGACGGTCCCCCCAAGCTTCGCCATGCCCGAAGCATGGCGCAAACGCGCGCGCGGGTCAGGTGTCGGTCGCTTGGCGCTCGCCCGCTTCGATCGTGTCGACGATCTCGGCCAGCGCGGCCTGGGCGCGGTGGTTGTCGATCTGGCAGGTCCCGGCCGCCTCGTGGCCGCCGCCGCCGTAGGCCAGCATCAGCCGACCGATGTCGAAGGTCGAGGAGCGGTCGATGATGGAGCGGCCGACCGCGAAGACGGTGTTCTGTCGGTGCAGGCCCCAGAGGACGTGGACGGAGACCGTGCACCGGGGGTGAAGCGCGTAGACCATGAAGCGGTTCGTCGGGTGGATGACCTCCTCGTCGCGGAGGTCGAGCACCACGACGTGCCCGTGCACCGTGGAGCAGCGCCGGATCTGCTCGGTCGCGGCCTCGGCGTGCTCGTGGTAGAGGGCGACGCGCTCGGCGACGTCCGGCTGCGCCAGGATCTCGTCGATGTCGAGCTCGACGCAGAGGTCGATGAGCTGCATCATGAGCTCGTAGTTGGAGATGCGGAAGTCGCGGAAGCGCCCCAGCCCTGTGCGCGGATCCATGAGGAAGCTGAGGAGGATCCAGCCCTGGGGATCGAGGATCTCGCTCTCGTTGAACTTCGCCGCGTCGGCCTTGTCGACGGCGTCCATCATCTCCGCGCTGATGCGGGGGAAGCGCGCCGCGCCGCCGAAGTAGTCGTAGACCACGCGCGCGGCCGAGTCCGCGCTCGAGATCGCCACGCGGTTCCCGGTGTCCTCGGTGACGCGGAGGTCCTCCGAGCTGTGGTGGTCGAAGGACAGCCCGACCTCGGGCCGATAGGGCAGGTTGGTCGTGATGTCGTTGGCGCTGAGCTCGACCTTGCCGTCCTGCACGTCCTTGGGATGCACGAAGAGGATGTCCTCGAGGATCCCGAGCTCCTTCAGCAGGGCGGCGCACACGAGACCGTCGAAGTCGCTGCGGGTGACCAGGCGCCGCGCGCTGATCGTGGGCATGACCGAGTGGCTCAGCATGGCCCCTACGATCGGCCGCGGCGACGGCGACTTGACTTTCTGCCGCCGTCCTGACTCTTACGTGGGCCACGACAGCACCGGCGGGCGGGGCTACGATCGCCGCAGGCGAGGGGAGAGGAGCGAGCCATGCCCGATGCGTATCCCGTGGCGTTCTCTGTCGAGTACCCGGATCGGCCGCTGAACCGCCTGACGACGGCGTTTCGGATCTTCACGGTGATCCCGATCGCGATCGTGCTCGCCACGATCGGCGGCTACAACGGCGGGTGGAACGCCGGTGCCGAGAGCGGCACGGTCGCGGTGGGAGGAACGGGGCTGCTGTTCCTGCCGCCCCTGCTCATGATCGTGTTCCGCGAGAAGTACCCGCGTTGGTGGTTCGACTGGAACCGCGAGCTGCTGCGCTTCATCAACCGCGTCGGCATCTACGTGGCGCTGATGGACGACCGCTATCCCTCCACCGACGAGCAGCAGAGGGTGCGCCTGGACTTCGAGTACCCCGACGCGCGGGTGGGCCTGAACCGCTGGCTGCCGCTCGTGAAGTGGTTCCTCGCGATCCCGCACTACGTCGTGCTCTTCTTCCTCTACATCGGCGCGATCGTGGCGGTGATCGTCGCGTGGTTCGCGATCCTGTTCACGGGCCGCTATCCGCGCGGGATCTTCGACTACGTCGAGGGCGTGATCCGCTGGCACAACCGCGTCGTGGCCTACGCCTTCATCCTCGTGGCCGACGAGTACCCGCCCTTCCGCCTGCGCCCCTGAGCTGGCGCCACCGACCGGCGCCAGGTAATGTGGCCGCGTGTTGACGCGTTGGCCTGTGGGGCATGACGATGACGTCTGAGAGGGCGCTGGCGTTCGAGGCCCTCGCCGATCCGACACGTCGCTCGATCTTGCGCGTCCTTGCCGATCGCGGTGAGTGTCCGGTTACCGAGATCACGGCCGAGATCAAGCATGTGGGACGCACGTCTGTCTCGAGTCACCTTCGTGTGCTCCGCTCGGCTCGCCTTGTGAACGAGCGGCGAGAAGGGCGGTACCGCATGTACTCGGTCGACCCCGACTCCGTCCACGAGGTCGTGAAGTTCCTGTCCGCGCTCTACCAGCAGCCGCTGATCGAGCTCAAGGACGAGATGGAGCGCGCGAAGCCGAGCTCGGACGAGGACCAGGATCGTGGGTCTGCTCACGCTGCCCAATGAAGAGCTGATCCGCGGTTCGGCTGAGGAGGTCTTCGACCGCATCGCCTCGGCCGACGGCGGATGGCTCTTCGACGCGGAGTGCGAGGTGCTGCGGGCGGGGGCCGTCGTGCGGCTCCAGTTGCCGATGCTCGCGCACGGCGCCCAGCCCCTTGGCGCGACCGGACGGGTGGTCTTCGTCGAGCGCCCCAAGCGTCTGGTGATCGAGCAGTTCGCGCCGTGGCCGGCACGATTGACCTGCACGGTCACGCGCGACCGGGACCCGCGCGATGCGGAGTCGGAGCAGTGCCGTGTCCGCATCGTGTGCGAGGTCCCGGAAGAGGCGCTCGAGTGGCACCTGCGCCGCCGGGGCGTGCATGCGCGGCCTCGGCGCGGCGGCGACGAGCAGCCAGTCGGGCTGCTCTTGAGTCAGTCCGGGCCGGGGAACGTCTTCGCCGGTGCCACCGAGAACCTGGCGCGGATGGCGATCGACGAGATCAACGAAGACGGCCCTCCTCTGGGGAAGAGGCTTCGTCTCGCCGTGGGAGACGACGGAACCTCGCCGGCCATGGGCGCCAAGGCGGCCCGCATGCTGGCCGAGGAGGGGTGCCTCGGCATCGTGGCGAACGGTATCTCGACGGTCTTCATGGCGGCCGGCTCCGCCTTGAGGAACCACGAGGCGCTCCTGATCTTCAGCCTCGCCAACGAAGGCGGGCCAGCCGATCGGCGGCTCTTGCGCCTCGGCGAGCGCCCGCTGGCCCAGCTTGGACTGGCGATACCGCGGGTGATGTCGATGGCCGATGGCCGGCGCTGGTTCTTCGCCGGGAACGACTACTCCTGGCCCGCGGCGGTCAACGTGTGCGCCAGCGGAGTGATCGAGGACGCGGGAGGCACGGTCGTCGGTCAGCGGCTCGTGCCGCTGGGGACGCGAACGTTCGACCCGCTGATCGAGGCCGTCGAGCGCTCCGGTGCCGACTGCGTGCTGTCGACCTTCGTGGGCGCCGACGCGGCAGCCTTCGAGCGCCAGTTCTACGCGGCAGGACTGCGCAATCGTTGCAAGACGCTCTCTCCTGGCCTGGACGAGGCCACCCGCGAGCACATCGGGCCCGCCGCCGGTGCTGGGATCTGGGCCGTCTTCGGCTACTTCGAGGACCTGCCGACGACCGAGAACCGGGACTTCCTCAAGCGCTACCGCGAGCAGTTCGGGCCGTGGGCTCCTCCGCCCTCCAGCCTGTCCGAGTCGGTGTACGAGACCCTGCATCTCCTCGCCCACGCGGTGCGCCGCGCCGGCACCTGGAACCCGCGCGATGTCGCGCGGGCGATGCGCTCGAGCCGCTTCAGCGGCCCGCGGGGGAACGTGTCGATCGCGGCTGACGGAGAGATGACCCAGGAGATGCACCTGGCCGAGGCTGTCGCGGGCGGGTACGCCGTGCGCGTGTAATAAGACAACGCGTCGACACGTATTGACACGTTAGTTTCCACGTGAGAGGGTGGCGGCCCGCCGGACCGCCGCGTCGGTCCGCGCGCATCGCCACCTCATGCAGCTGACCGCGTTCATCTCCGCAGCGCCGTGACCTTCGCGCTCTCGGTGCTGACCCTCTTCGGGTTCTATGCCCTGCTGGCCTTTGGCCTGGGGCTGATCTTCGGCCAGCTCAACGTCGTCAACCTCGCCTACGGCGGGTTTGCCGTCATCGGCGCCTACGCCGTCTATCTGCTCGACGGCCTGCCGTTCGCGGTCGGCGTGCTGGTGGCGGTCCTCGCCGGGGGCCTGTTCGCAGCGGTCACGGAGTGGCTGGTGTTGCGCGACCTCTACCAGCGGGGCTTCCTGGCGACGCTGCTCGCCATGTGGGCCGTGGGCATCCTGCTCCAGCAAGCGGCCCAGGCCGAGTTCGGGGCGACCGCCAAGTCGGTGCGTACGCCCGTGGACGGCGAGCTGGTCATCTTCGGCACCCAGTACCCGACCTACCGGCTGCTGGCGGCGGGCGTGTCGCTCGCGGTGGTCGCCGCCTGCCTGCTGGTCGTCTACCGCACCCGCCTCGGACTGCGCCTGCGCGCCGCGATCGAGAACCGCGAGATGGCGTCGCTGCTCGGCATCCCGCCGCGTCTGATGATCCGCGGGACCTTCGTCTTCGGCAGCGTCCTGGCCGTGCTCGGGGGAGCGCTTCAGGCTCCTCTCCTCGGGCTGACCCCCAATCTCGGCGTCACGTTCCTGGCGCCCGCCTTCTTCGCGGTCCTGATCGGCCGTCTGGGCGCGTTGTCAGGCCCCGTCTTCGGCGCCTTCGTCGTCGCGCTGCTCAGCGCCGCCCTGCAGACGTCGTTCAGCAACACGCTGTCGACCGTCCTCTTCTACGTCGCGCTCATCGTGCTCATCGGAATCTGGCCTCAAGGCCTCGATCTAAGGAGACCCACGTGGATGACGCTCAAAGCACGGCGGCTGCCAAGTCCGTCGCAGGGGTCGTGAGAAGGACACCGGCCCTTCGCCGGATCGGCGCGCTGGCGGCCGCTGCGCTCGTAGCGATCGGCGTCGCCGCGTGCGGGTCGAGCGGCGGCGGCGCGAGCAAGCCGTTCAAGATCGGGCTCATCGTCCCGCTCACGGGGCCGGTGGCCGCCGATGGCATCCCGCTGAAGGACGGGTTCAACCTGGCCCTTAAGGACATCAACGCCAAGGGCGGCGTCCTGGGCAAGAAGATAGAGGTCGTCACCCTCGACAACCGGTCCGACCCGGCTCTGTCGACGCGCCAGGCGACGAAGCTGATCCGCGAGGACCGGGTCGACTACCTCTTCGGAACGATCACCGGCGCCGAGGAGAACGCGGTGGGGCAGGCGGCGAACTCGGCTCGCGTCCCCTTCTCACCCGCCATCATGGGCACGCCACCGTTCTGCAGCCGGTACGTCTGGTCGTTCGGGGAGACGAACCAGATGCTGCTCAAGCCGCTGATCCCCGAGCTGATCGAGCAGTACGGCAAGAAGGTGGCGCTCGTCGGAAGCGACTACAACTTCCCGCACGAGTACCACGCCGTGGCCAAGAAGCTCATCGCCGAGCACGGCGGCTCCGTGGCGGCCGAGGAGTACGCGCCCCTGGGAACGTCGGACTGGCAGCCGGTCGTCGCCAAGCTCCGGCGCGCCAACGCCGACTGGGTCCTGTCCGCGGTCGTCGGTGGCGACGCGATTGCCTTCTCCAAGCAGGCGCAGCAGTTCGGGCTGCTGAAGAAGGCGAAGCTCACCGGCGTCAGCTTCATCCAGGAGTACTACCCGGCGATCCCGTCGATCGCGGACGGTGCGCTCCTGGTCAGCCGGTACTCCGAGCAGCTGCCCGGTCAGGCCAACGCCGACTTCGTCGAGCGCTACCGCGCCGCGTACAAGCCGCAGGGGCCGATCCCGGGGGTCGCCGCGAACGCCTACGACGCCCTGCACTTCATCGTCAAGGCGGTCGAGGCCGCGGGCAGCGCCGACAAGGAGAAGGTGATCGACCAGATGGCCAAGACGCAGATCGACGGCATCTACGGCCCAGGCCTGCGTTTCTCGGCGAACCGCCGCTTCGAGACGCCGATGGACCTGATCCGCATCAGCCCCGGCGGCAAGTACGTCCCGTTGAAGACGTACGAACGCGTCACCGACGACCAGCCCTGCGGGTGATCGCTGCCGGCGCGGGCAAGCTGGCCCGGCGGCATGTCGCGGCGATTGCCGCGACAGCCGCCGGGCTGATGACAGCGCCGTACCTTCTCGCCGAGTTCCCGTTGACCGTCCTGACGCTGGCGCTCGCCTTCGGGCTGTTCGCGTTCGGCCTCGACATCGCATGGGGCCGGACGGGTGTCTTCAGCATCGGCCACGCCGCCTTCTTCGGCGTCGGCGCCTACGCGGCGGCGATCGCCTTCAACCATGCGTTCCCGGGCGTGCTGGCGGCGGCCGGCGCCGTGCTCGCCTCGGCGTTCGTGGCCTACCTCGTCGCCTTCGCCGGCCTGCGCGCCAAGGCGGTGGCGTCGACCATGGCCGTGCTGACCATGGCGCTGACCTTGCTCGCGGCCCAGGTCGCCCTTTCGTGGCTGTCCGTGACCAACGGCAGCAACGGGTTGTTCGTGATCGCTGGCGACGTCACGTCGCAGTACTACCTGACGGCGGCCGTGGTCTTCGCCGCGGTCCTCGCCGTCTGGCTGCTCGTGCTGCGCGGACGGCTCGGACGGCGCTTCCTCGCCGTGAGGGTCAACGAGCTGCGCGCGGAGCACCTGGGGATCGATCCGGTGGCCACGAGGACCACCGCCTTCGTGCTCAGCGCCGCGCTGGCCGCGCTCGCCGGAGCGCTCGCTGCGCCCTCGCTGGGGCTCGTCTCTCCTGAGGCCGCCGGCATCGACATGTCCACCCAGGTCCTGGTCTGGCTCGCGGTCGGAGGACGCGGGACCGTCAGCGGCGCGTTCCTCGGCGCCGGTGCGCTGACCTTCGCGCAGCAGTACGTCAGCGAGGCCGTCGGCGACTGGTACCTGTTCGGCCTTGGAGCCGCCTTTCTGCTGGTCGTCAGGCTGGCCCCCGAAGGGATCGTGGGCCTGCTCCTGAGCCGGATCGGTGCGCTGCGCTCGAGCTATGCCGCCCAAGGCGCGTTCTTCGACGTCCGCGCCCGCACCAACCACGACCACGCACGGGGGACGCTCGGCGATCAGGCGCTGTCCATCACGGACGCGACCAAGAGCTTCGAGGCGCTGCCGGTCATCCAGGACGTCTCGGTGGCCGTGCCGGCGGGCCAGATCGTCTGCCTGATCGGTCCCAACGGGGCCGGCAAGACGACGCTGCTGAACATCGTGGCCGGCGACCTCGACGCAGAGCGTGGCCTCATCTGCATCTCAGGGCAGGATGTCACGCGCTGGCCCCCGCACCGGCGGGCCGAGCTGGGCCTCGGCCGGCTCTTCCAGATACCCAGCTTGTTCCTGGAGCTGACGCCGAGCCAGAACATGCTCCTCGCTCGCTCCGAGGGCCGGCCCAGCGTCTCTCTGCCACCGTCGCTGGAGCGCTTCGTCGATGACGACGGTCGGCCTGCGTCGGACCTGTCCTTGGCGGACCGCCGATCGCTCGAGCTCGCCATGGCGCTGGCCTGGGGACCGGAGGTCCTGCTCCTCGACGAACCGGCGGCAGGGCTCTCCCATGAGGACTCCGTCGGGTTGGCCCAGACGCTGCGCCAGCTCGCCGACGCGTCTGGCCACACGCTCGTGATCGTGGAGCACGACATGGAGATCGTGCGCGAGCTGGCCGACCGCGTCGTCGTCCTGGCCAACGGTCGCCTGCTGGTCGACGGGTCGATGGACGACGTCGTGGGCAACGCGGATGTCCGCGCCGCCTACCTGGGGGCCGTGTGATGTTCGAGATCAGGGGCCTCGCCTCCGGCTATCGCGAGACACGCGTGGTCAACGGGGTCGACTTGCTGCTTGCGCCGGGGGAGATGCTGGCGATCCTGGGCCGCAACGGCGTCGGCAAGACCACGCTGCTCAAGAGCGTCTTCGGGCTCTGCGCGATCTTCTCGGGAGAGGTTCGCCTCGACGGCCGCACGCTCCCGCTCCGACGGCCGGCCCAGATGGCGCGCTTGGGGCTGACCCTGCTTCCCGACGATCGCGGTGTCTTCCCGTCGCTGACCGTCGAGCAGAACCTCGCGCTCGCGCGTCGAAAGGGCTACGTCCCTCCGGTGGACGTCTACGAGATCTTCCCGCTCCTGAAGGAGCGCGGCGGCCAGGCCGCCGGCCTGCTCTCAGGCGGGGAGAAGCAGCAGGTGGGCATCGCGCGCGCCATCCTCGCGGGGAGCCGACTCATCGCCGTCGACGAGTTCTCCCAGGGACTGCAACCCTCGCTGGTCCATGCGGCGGCCGGCGCGCTGAGGGACCTCGCGGCAACCGGGGTCAGCGTGATGATCGTCGAGCAGGGCCCCGACCTGCCGCTGCGCTACTGCGACCGCATCGTCGGGATGCTCAAGGGCCGCATCACCTTCGACGCGCTCGTTCCCGAGCTTCGTCACTCGCCGGACGTGCTGACCGACTTGCTGGTGGTCCGCTGATCCGCCTATCCCACACACCATCGTCAGACAAGGAGATCGACGTGCAGCCCACCGTCAGCGAGCGCGCCGGGCAGACCCCGTCCACCGACGAGCTCTGGAGGTGGTCGGCTGTGCAGACCGCCGCCGCCATCAAGCGCAAGGAGATCTCGGCCCTGGAGGTCACGACCAGCTGCTTGGAGCGCATCGACACGGTCAACCCGCATCTCAACGCTCTGGTCGAGGTGTCAGCCGATGCGGCGGTCGAGGCCGCCCGCGTCGCCGATCGGATGGTCGCGGCAGGGCAGGCGCTCGGGCCTCTCCATGGCGTGCCGACCTCGACGAAGATCAACAGCGACCAGAAGGGCCTTGCCACGACCGACGGCGTCGTCGCCTGGGCCAAGGAGATCGCACCGCAGGACAGCCCTCAGGTCGCGTCGCTGCGGCAGGCGGGGGCGATCTTCCTCGGTCGCAGCAACAGCCCGGCCTTCTCGTATCGCTGGTTCTCCAACAACGAGCTGCACGGCTCCACGCTGAATCCCTGGGACCCAACGCGGACCCCCGGTGGATCGAGCGGCGGCGCGTCGTCGTCGGTAGCCAGCGGCATGGTCGCGATCGGGCAGGGCAACGACATCGGCGGCTCGATCCGCTACCCCGCCTATGCCTGCGGCGTGGTCGGCCTGCGTCCGACCGTCGGCCGGGTTCCGGGATACCTCGGACCGCGCGACGGTGATAACCCGGTCTCCGTGCAGACCATGGCGGTCAACGGCCCGCTCGCTCGCACCGTCGGCGACGTTCGGCTCGGCCTGGCAGCGATGTCGGGCTACCACCCGTTCGACACCGTCTCGATCCCGGGCGCCCCCGCCGCGGAGGTGCGCCGCCCGCTGAAGGTCGGTGTCGTCACCCGCAATGGGGTCTTTACCAGCACACCTGCTGTTGAAGGGGCTCTGCGCCAGGCCGCGTCCTGGCTGGGCGACGCCGGCTACGAGGTCGAGGACGTGGAGCTGCCCATGCTCGAGGAGGCCTACCGCATCTGGTACCTGCTGTGCATGGAGGACTTCCGTCTGCTGATGCCGTTGGTCGAGCAGATCGGCGACCACGGCATGAAGACGGCGGCCGCCAACTACTACGCGGTCGCCGCGGAGTGGTGGGGCGAGAAGCCGAGCCTCGCGGACTACATCAACGGCTACGCGCGGCGCGGCACGCTGATCCGACAGCTCCAAGGGCTCTTCGAGAGCTACTCGCTGTTCCTCTTGCCGGTCTCGGCGGAGCAGGCCTTCGAGCAGGACGCGGATATCGCCAGCGTCGAGAGCATGCGCCGCGTCATGGCGGCCCAGTACTCGATGATGGCGATTCCGCTGCTCGGCTTCCCCGCCATGTCGGTGCCCACCGGCGTCGCCGACGGCCTCCCGCTCGGCGTCCAGCTCCTCGGCCGTCGCTTCGGCGAAGAATCCCTGCTCGACGCCGGCGCGGCCATCGAGGCACGGGCGGGGGTGATCACCCCGATCGACCCCGCCGGAGCCTGAGCTGCGCGCGGCTGGCGTCGGGCCCGGTGACGGTCATCGGGCGTCGTGGAAGATGATGCCGAGCGCGGTGCGGGTGCCGGCGGTGACCGTCGAGACCCCGTGGCGCAGTCCGACGCGGTGGTAGCCGCTCTTCCCCCTGTTGGGCCGCTCGCGCGTCGGGAAGATCGCGAACGCCCCTTGGGCCGGTCGCAGGACGTGGGCCCGGCTTTGCGCGCGCGGACGCTGCTCGACGAGCACGAACTCGCCGCCCTCGTAGTCGGTGGCGGGATCCGAGAGCACCGTCACGACCTGAAGGGGGAAGAACACGTCGCCGTAGAGGTCCTGGTGCAGGGCGTTCCAGTCGCCCTCGTGGTAGCGCAGCAGCAGCGGCGTGGGGCGTGTCTGGCCGGCCTCCCGGCACCGTTGGAGGAGCTGCTCGTGCGACGCCGGGAACGTCGGGTTCTCGCCGCCCAGGAGATCGGCCCACCGGTTGGCGATCGGGGCCAAGCGCTCGTAGAACGCGACGCGCGCGGCCTCGACGAGCTCCGGCAGCGGATGGGCGAAGTAGCGGTAGCGGCCGTCGCCGAAGCGATGGCGCGCCATGTCGATCGTCGAGCGAAAGCCGTCGCCCTCGAAGAGGCTGGCGAGCTGCGTGCACTCGTCGCGACCGAGCACCGGAGCGGTGACCGCGTAGCCCCGCTCGTCGAGCTGGCGCGCCAGCTCGGGCCAGTCGAGCCGGCCGACGCGCCCGGCGACGCTCTTGAAGGTTGGTGGGGCCATCGGCGATAGAGACGCGCGAGGCCGGCAGAACGTGATCTCACAAGCGCCGGATCGCCTGCTGCTCAGCGTCTGCGGCTGACGAAGTTCAACAATCGCCTACCGAGGGTAGGAAGTGGCCCGCGCACCGTTGTCCGGTGCGTTCATGTGTCCTCGGGAGGGACCTATGCGCAAGCAGGGGCGGCGAGTCAAGCGGGTCATGGCGCTGGTGGCGCTGGCAGGCGGGGTCGTCGCATGGAACGCGATGCCGGCCGCGGGCGTTCCGCCGCCGCCGCCTCTGGCCACGTCGAGCAACGTCCATGTCCTGGCCAACATCCCCGGGACCGCCGCCGGGATGAACTTCAAGGATCACTACGCCTACGTGACCGGCTGGGGCGGCGTCACCGTGCTCGACATCGCGAAGCCCGCGGCGCCGCAGCTGGTCGGAGCCCTCGCGTTGCCCCACTTCGAGAACGAGGACGTCGATCTGTGCGGCAACACGCTGATCGTCGTGAACGACCGCGAGGCGCGCGACCTCGGGTCGGTCATGTACGTCGTCAGCATCGCGAACCGGACCGCACCGGTCGTGAGCGCGATCCTTCCGCTGGGCCTCACCGGGACCGGGCGCGGCTCGGGCCACATCGCCAACTTCGTGAAGGCCGACTGCTCGCAGGCCTGGATCGACGGCGGCGACCATGTCGAGGTCGTCGATCTCACCAACCCGAACGTGCCGA
The DNA here is from genome assembly GCA_036379935.1 of Solirubrobacteraceae bacterium. Classification (GTDB taxonomy): domain Bacteria; phylum Actinomycetota; class Thermoleophilia; order Solirubrobacterales; family Solirubrobacteraceae; genus JAOPZW01. Next base: position 29,383 of record DASVFT010000011.1, read on the forward strand.
GGTCGCTGGGCAAGTTCGAGTCGGCGGCGTCCCTCAGCGACGCGTTCAAGGTGACGCACGACACCGAGCTCGACAGCACCGGCCTGGTGTGGTCGGTGGGCGGTGGTGGCGCGGCCGGCTATCGCCTGACCTCGAACCCGCTCGCGCCGCAGCTGCTCGGGACGACCGGCACGGCCGGCCGCAACCCCTCGCCCTACAACGACTTCATCCTCCACAACTCGCAGCGGCGCGGCAACACGCTCCTCATCACCGAGGAGGACTACATCGACACCGACGAGGTTCCGCCGGGCGGCTGCCGGGGCCAGGGCAAGTTCGAGACCTGGGACGTCTCGCGGCTGAACCGGGGCGCGATCACGCCCCAGGGCACGTGGGAGACGGAGCTGAACGGCATGTTCACCGGCGGCGCGGTCGACTCGAAGGCGCCCGTCACGGTCAACTGCTCGTCGCACTGGTTCGACGCCAAGGACGGGGTCGCGACGGTGGGCTGGTACGAGCAGGGCGTCCGCTTCCTCAACTACACGACGCCGACCGACATCGCCCAGGTTGGCTACTACATCCCGGCCAATGGATCGACGTGGGCCGCGTACTGGTCGCCGACCGACCCGAAGGGCGAGATCGTCTACACCGCCGACGCCTACCGCGGCGTCGACGTCCTGAGGATCGACGGCGGCGGCCGGCTCCGCAAGAAGGTCAAGGCGCCGGTCCCCAACCAGTGGTTCGGAAGCCCGACGGCCGACTCCACGTCGTTCCAGCCGAGCCGCACCTACGGCTTCATGTGCCCGCTGCTGAAGCCCGAGCTGGACACCCCGTAGACCCGCCCTCGCCCGCGAGCGGCCGGCGCTAAGCGCCGCCGCGAGCGAGGCGGGCGCGTTCCTCGACCGCCTCTATCCACGAGCGACGCGATCGAGCGCTTCCAGCTGACGTCGACGTCGATCGTGCTCGGCACGCTTCCGCCGAGCGCCGCCGCCACGCCAGCGCCTTCCGCCTCGGGCCCTGAGCTGCGCGCTAGCGTTGGCGCGTGCCCGGCGAGACGAAGAGGGCGGGGGCCTCCGCCGTGCGCGGGACGCTCGGCGAGCTGCTCGCCGCGCTGTCGCTGGCCACCGACCTCGGCAACGGCTTCCCGCTCGAGAAGACGCTGCGCACGTGCCTGATCGCGCTCGCGGTCGGCCGGCGGCTCGACCTGGACGACGCCGAGCTCGCCGACGTCTACTACCTCGCGCTCCTGCGCTCGATCGCCTGCACCTCGTTCGCGCCCGAGCAGGGCCGCGCCCTCGCGGGCGACGACGTTGCGGCCCGGCGGCTGATGTCGCATGCCTACGGCGCACCGCCGCCCGAGGTCCAGGATCTCGTGCAGCGCAAGCTGGGCGAGGGGCTGCCCGCGGACGAGCGGGCTCGCGCGGTGGCGTGGTTCCGCGAGCACGGCCGCCGGCTGGGCGACGAGATGTGCCTCGCGCACTACGACGTCGGGGTACGGCTCGCGGAGCGCCTCGGCGTCGGCGCTCGCGTGGGCACGTGCCTCGGTCAGGTGTGGGAGCGCTACGACGGGCTCGGCATGCCGAACGGCCTGCGGGGCGAGGAGCTGCCGATCGCGACGCGGATCGTGCACCTGGCCTTCGTCGTGGAGGTGGAGCACGCCGTCGCGGGGCCCGCGCAGGCGAGGGCCGAGGCGCAGCGCCGGGCGGGCACCCACTTCGACCCGGCGGCGGCCGCCGCCTTCGCGGACTGCTGCGACGAGCTGGAGCTCGACGCGGGCGCGGCCTGGGAGCGCGTCGTGGAGGCCGAGCCCTGGCAGCGACCGCGCCGTCCGGCGGGGATCGACGACCTCGCCGCCGTGCTTGCCGACTTCGCCGACCTGAAGTCCGTCTACACGCTCGGCCACTCGTCGGGGGTCGCCGGCCTCGCCGCCGGAGCGGCCGCCGTTCTCGGCTTTGGCGCTCCCCAAGCCGAGGAGGTCCGCCGCGCGGCCCTCGTCCAGGAGCTCGGGCGCGTGAGCGTGCCCAATCGGGTCTGGGACCGTGAGGGGCCGTTGTCGGCGGGCGACTGGGAGCGCGTCCGCATGCATCCGCACCACACCGAGCGCGTGCTCGCCTATTCGCCGCTGCTCGAGCCGCTCGGCAGGCTCGCCGCCGCCCACCACGAGCGGCTCGACGGATCGGGCTATCACCGCGGCACGTCCGCGCGAGCGCTGAGCACGGCGGCACGTGTGCTGGCCGCCGCCGACAGCTACCACGCGATGCGCGAGCCGCGACCGCACCGTCCGGCGCTGGCGGCGCCCGAGGCACGCGCCGAGCTCGAGGCGCAGGCGCGCGCCGGCCGGCTCGACGCCGAGGCGGTGGCGGCGGTGCTGGCTGCCGCCGGGGAGGTGCCGCCGCGCCGCGCCTGGCCCGCGGAGCTCACCGGGCGCGAGGTCGAGGTCCTGCGCCTGATCGCACGCGGGCAGTCGAGCGCCCAGGTGGCCGCCGGCCTCGTCATCTCCAAGCGCACGGTCGACCACCACGTCGCGCACGTCTATCGGAAGATCGGCGTGTCGAGCCGCGCCGGCGCCGCGCTGTTCGCCATCGAGCAGGGGCTGCTGACGCCGGACCTCGAATAGGCAGAAGTACCGATGCGGCGCCGCCCGAGGCGCCACTAGCGTCGCCCTCGTCAGCCAACGAGGGAGAGACCATGACCGCCGCATCCACCGCCGGCTCTGCCACCGCCGCGCCCGCGCTGCTCGAGCTGAGCACCGGCTACATCGTCACGAAGGCGCTCTCGGTGGCCGCCCAGCTCGGCGTGGCCGACCTCCTGGCCGACGGCCCGCGGCCGGCCGCCGAGCTGGCGGCGGCCACCGGCGCGGACGAGCGCTCGCTCTACCGCGTGCTGAGGCTGCTCGCGGCGGCGGGGGTCCTCGCGCAGCGCTCGTCCGGCGAGTTCGAGCTGACGAATGTGGGCGCCGGGCTGCGCTCCGATGTCGACGGGTCGCTGCGGGCCTGGGTGATCATGAACAGCGAGGGTGTCTACGGCGCGTTCCGCGACGTGCTGCACAGCGTCCAGACCGGCGAGCCGGCCTTCGAGCGCGTGTTCGGCGCGCCGCTCTTCGAGCACCTCGCGCGCCACCCCGAGCAGGGCGCCGTCTTCAACGACGCCATGGGCGACTTCAGCCGGCAGGCCACCACAGCGGCGGCCGCCAGCCTCGATCTCGGCGGCGTCGAGCGGCTCGTCGACGTGGGCGGCGGCGACGGCACCTTCGTCGCGGCCGCGCTGGCGCGCAACCCGCGGATGCACGCGACGCTGTACGACCTCCCGCACGTCGCCGGCCTCACGCGGGCGAAGCTCGACGCCGCCGGCCTTGCCGACCGCTGCGAGGTCGTCGCGGGCGACTTCTTTCGGTCCGTGCCGCGCGGCGGCGACGCGTACGTGCTGTCATGGATCCTCCACGACTGGGACGACGAGCGCTGCGTGCAGATCCTCCACAACTGCCGCGAGGCGATCGACGACGGCGGCCGGCTGCTCGTGGTGGAGACCCTGATCCCCGAGGGCGACGAGCCCCACTGGGGCAAGGTGCTCGACGTCGCGATGCTCGTCGTCACCGGCGGGCGCGAGCGCACGGAAGACGAGTACGCCGCGCTCTTCGAGCGCTCCGGCTTCCGCCTCTCCGAGGTGCACCGGATTCCCTCGCTGATGAGCGTGCTCGAGGCCCGTCCGGCCTAGGGGCCCGGACTCCGGCGCTCCCGTTGGCACCTGAACGTTCGCCCAGTTGACTTCCGCCGTTCGACCGGTTTAGGGTCGATTTCGAGCGCAGGGGCCTTCGACTCGTGTCACCGGGTGAGCGCATGGTCAGGCCCAGCAGGTTGTCGATGTGGGGATCGCCCGGAACGCGGCGCGGCGGACGTGCGCGACGCCGCTCGCGACTCGCGGTCCTGACTGCTCTCGTGGCGGCGGTCGCTCTGGCCCTCGCGTCCTCCTCGCCGGGCCAGTCCGCGAACACCTGGAGCGGCACGTGGGTCAACTCGGCTCCCGACGGCAGCTTCTGGGTCTTCTCCCAGAGCGGGGCGAGCGTCGGCGGCGTCTGGAAGGGCAGCGGGTCCTCGGGGACCCTGTCGGGCACGGTCTCGGGGAGCACGCTGACCGGCACGCTCACCAACTTCGAGGCGGGCCAGTCCGCGAGCTTCTCGATCACGCTGGCCGCCGATGGCCACTCGTTCAGCGGGACGTTCACGATCAGCGGTGGAGCGACGGGGCAATGGACATCGGCGTGCAGCGGCGGCGCGTGCCTGAGCAACGCTGTGCCGCCGGCCGCGCCGCCCGCGCCGCCCGCGCCACCCGTCGTGCCCACGACACCGGCCGCACCGCTACCGCCGAGGGTGCTGGCCGCCGCTGCGACCTGGGGCCAGCTCGGGCCGGCGACGGCGCTGGAGCCCGGCGGCCAGGCGGTCGCGAGCTCGCCGCCGATCGCGGAGAACCAGCGCGGGGTGACCGTGACGTTGAGCGGCGACGTCTCGGGCGAGACCGCCCTCGTGGTCGGGGTGCCGACGCGTCGGCCCGGCGGTCGCATCACCGGCGGTGACTGCGTCCGGGCTGCTCTCGGCAGGATCCACACTGCCCAATACGTCCGCGAGCTCTACTCCGATCCCGACCTGACCACGAGCGAGCAGGTGTATCTGTACACGACCTTCATGATTGCCTGTCTTGACGCGGTCAAGCAGCTCGAGCAGCAGGCGCACGCGCAGCCGGCCGTTCTCATCACCACAGCTGCCGGCGCAGCGTCGTCGTGCAAGGCCCGAGCGCTGCCGCTCAGCGTGACGTTCCACCGTGCTGCGAAGACCGTCACCTACCGCACGAAGCACGCCTCGCGTCACGACCCTGCGCGACGTCTTCGCCTGTCCTGCCAGAAGGCGCGCAACGGGACGACGACGCTCCGCATCCGTACCGCCTCGCGTCGCGTCAAGCTTCGCAAGGTGCTGGGATCCCGCCTGTTCGTCGGCGCCTACCGCTCGACCACCGCGACCGGCGCGGCCAACGTGCGGGCGACGTTCAAGAGGCGGTAGCCCGGCTCACCGCGCCGGCGAGACCAGGCGTCGCCGGGCCGGTCGCGGCGTGCGCCGCCGTGGATCATGAGGACGGCCGCGTGCTCGATCGCGTCGTCCGGCGCGATCGTCTCCGGATCCGGGGTCATGCACGCGCCCACGGTGGCGTGGTGCTGCCGAGCTCGGCGCCGAGCACCTGGTCGTCGGCGGCGGCGCGCAGCGCAGCGAGCCGCCCACCGACGCCGACTACGACCGCCTGGCCGCTGGGCTGGACGATGTCGCCACTCTTGACCCGTCGAGCTCGTTCGCACCTACCGCGACCGCATCCCGTACGTCCACATCAAGGACATCGACGCCGCCGGCGGCTTCGTCCCCCTCGGCCAGGGCGTCCTCGACGTCGAGGGCGTACTGAGCGTCCTGCTGGACACGGGGTTCGACGGCTGGCTCACGGTCGAGACGGACGGCTGGGACGGCGCCTAGGCGGGCGCGAGCCAGGCTTCGTCGTCGCCGTCCAGCACCCTGATCACGAGCAGGCCGTGGCGGGCGAGCTCGTGCGCCTGGTCGAGCGCCGCCGTCCGCCAGGCGCGCGCGTGCGCGTCGGGCAGGCCGGGGGGCGGCAGCGCGATGATGCCCCAGCCGGCGTCGGCGAGCGGCCCGAGCCGATCGGGCGCGCCCGGCGGCGGATTGAGCACGCTGTCCGAGACCAAGGCGACGCGGCGGCTGCGACGGTCGCCCTTCACGGGCGTGCGCCGTCGAGGTCGCGCTCGACGGCAGCGAGCTCGGCGGCCTCGTCGGCGCCGGGAAGGTCCGTCGCCATCGCCGTGAGCCGGATCGGGCCGACCTCGCGCGCGGCGAGCGCGGCGAGCAGCTCCTCGACGAAGATGCCGCGCCCGGGGACGATGTCGCCGTCGAAGTCGCCGGGCCTGTCGGGCCGTCCGCCCCAGTCCGGGCCGGACACCGTCATGCGCACGCCCATCGACGGGCTGCCGTCCACGCCGATCAAGACGACGTCGGCGCCCGCCCGCAGGTCGCGCTCCAGCTGCGCCGCGACGGGCGCCGCGAGCGTCGCGCAGTGGCGCCGATAGGCCGGGGTGTCGTACTGCTCGCGCACCTGCCAGAAGCGGTTGAAGCCGGCGAACGCCAGCTCCGGGCACGGCAGCTGGCGCAGCACGAACCCGCGGTCGCGCAGCTGCGCCAGCAGCGGCAGGTGCACGCCGGCGCACGGCGCCCACTCGTCGACCTTGGCGTTCGCGTTGAGCAGGCAGTGGGCGACGTAGGCGCAGCGCACGTCAACCCGCCAGCTCTGCGAGCGCGCCGCGCAGCGCGCGCACGGCAAGCTCGAGGGCCTCCGCGTCGGTGTGCTCCCAAGGGGAGTGGCTGACGCCGCCGGCGAGGCTGCGGGTAAAGAGCATGCCGGTAGGGATGCCGGCCGCCGAGAACACCTGCGCGTCGTGACCGGCGCCGGACGGCAGCTCGATCACGGGCACGCCGGCCACCGCGAGCGAGCGGGCGAGCGCGGCGCGGATCTCCGGCGCCATCGCCGCCGGCGGCAGCCGCCAGGTGCGGCGCACCACGACGCCGGCGCCGCGGGCCTCGGCGGCGGCGCGGCTGGTCTCCTCGACCGCGGCTTGCAGCGCATCGAGTCGCGCGTCATCGGGCGCGCGCGCGTCGACCGAGAGCACGACGTGCTCGGGGATGACGTTCGACGCCCCGGGGTGGACGTCGAGTCGCCCGACGGTGGCGACGGCGTCCTCGATGCCCGCCGCGGCGGCGTGCAGCGCGACGACCATCGTCGCCGCGGCCCCGAGCGCGTCGACTCGGCATTGCATCGGCGTCGTGCCGGCGTGCCCGGGGGAGCCGGTGAAGGCCACCTCGAAGCCGGACATGCCGACGATCTCGCGCACGATGCCGAGCGGCGCGCCGGCGTCGGCCAGCACGGGGCCCTGCTCGATGTGCAGCTCCAGGAAGGCGTGGATGCCGGGGTCGAGCCAGCCGCCGGCCGGCGGCCACGGTCGGCCGAGTGCGGCGACGGCGTCGCCCAGCGTCACGCCGTCGGGGTCGGTATCGGCGGCCTCGCCGTCGCTGAGACGACCGCACAGCGCGCGGCTGCCGAACAGGCCGCGACCGAAGCGCCATCCCTCCTCGTCGCGGAAGGCCGCGACGGCGACCGAGCGCGTCAGCCCGCGGCCGGCCAGCGCGCACACCGCCTCGATGCCCGCGATCACCCCGAGCGCGCCGTCGAAGCGCCCGCCCGACGGCACCGTGTCCAGGTGCGACCCGGTCCACACCTCGGGCAGCTCAGGCGAAGTGCCGGGCGCGCGCCCGACCACGTTGCCCGCCGCGTCCCACGTCACCGCGAGGCCGGCCTCCTCCATCCAGGCTGCCGCCAGCCGGCAGGCGGTCTCCTCCTCGGCGCTGAGCCCCGGACGGTTGGCGTGCGGCTTGGGACCGAGGGCGAACAGCGTCTCGAGACGCGCGAGCACGCGCGCGGCCGCGACCTGTGAGGGGGCGGCGGTCCTCACCCGGCGGCCGCGGCCTCCACCGGGCGGGCGGCCCGGCCGCAGCCGGGCAGGAACTCGCCGTGGCCCGGCGCCGCGACGATCTCGCCGTCGGCGTAGACGGTCTCCCCGCGCACGAGCGTGCGCAGCACGCGCGCGCGAACGGTCTGGCCGTCGAACGGCGACCACGGGTTCTTCGAGAACTGCTGCGCCGCCGCGTCGACCGTCCACTCGGCGTCGAGATCCCACAGCACCACGTCGGCGTCCGCGCCGGGCAGGAGCGTGCCCTTGCGCGGGTGCAGGCCCGCGATGCGCGCCGCGTTGGTGGAGGAGAGGCGCACGAACGCGTCGAGCGCCATGCCGCGCCGATGAATCGCCTCCGAGAGCACCACAGGCACGGTCTCCTGAATCACCTGGCAGCCGAGCGGCGTCGCGAACACGTCGCCGTGGCCGAGCTGCTTCTCCTCGAGCGTGTAGGCGGCGTGGTCGGAGACGAGGCAGTCGATGCGGCCGGCCAGCACGTGCGCCCACATGCCCTCGACCAGCGCGCGGTCGCGGAGTGGCGGCGCGCAGCACCCGAGCGGGCCGAGCCGGAGCGCGTCGTCGAGGTCGAGCATGAGGTGGTGCGGGCAGACCTCGGCCGTCACAGCCGCCCCGCCGGCCCGCGCCGTCGCCACGAGATCGACGCTCACGGGGCTGGAGGTGTGCACCACCTGCAGCCGGGCGCCCGCGTGCTCGGCGAGGAGGATCACGCGGTGCACCGCCTCCTCCTCCACGAACGGCGGCCGCGACTCGTGGTGCGCGAGCGTGTCGGTGCGACCGGCGGCGCGCAGCCTCGCGAGGTTGCCGTGAAGGAGCGCGTCGTTCTCGGCGTGCACCAGCACGAGGCCGCCGAGCGCCGCGATGGTCCGCATCCCCTCGAGCATCTCGTCGTCGCTGACGTTCGGGTACGACGGGTCCGAGCGCGGCATGAAGGCCTTGAACCCGCCGGCGCCCTCGTCCCACTGGCCGGGGATGTTGGGCAGCGACGGTGCGGTCAGCGCCCCCCAGAGCCCGAAGTCCACGACCGCCTTCTCGCGCGCCATCTCGCGCTTCTCGACGTAGAGCTCCACTGTCGTCACGGGCGGATAGGTGAGCGGATGCTCCACGACGGTCGTGATGCCGCCGGCGGCCGCCGACATGGTGCCCGTCGTGAAGTCCTCACGCTCGGTGTGCCCGGGGTCCTCGAAGTGCGCGTGGGGGTCGACCGCGCCCGGGAGCACGTGCAGCCCGCGGGCGTCGATCACCTCGTCGGCCGTGCGCAGCACCGCGTCCTCCGCGGTCAGCGCGGTGATCCGCTGCCCGTCGATCACGACGTGCGCTCCGAACACGCCGAAGTCGGTGGCGACCGTCCCGTTGGCGATCACCCTGCGCTTGGCGACCGGCGCGGCTACGCCGCCTTGATCTCCTGCCATGCCTTGTCGTACTTGGCCTGGTTGGGGTTGTGCTGGAGCACGTGCACCTTGTCGGAGTCGAGCAGCCCCGGGTCCTCGAGCTCGAACGCCTTGACGAGCGTCTTCGACACCTTCGTGAGATCGACCTTGGTGTTGGACGTCCCGTACGCGAAGTTGTTCAGCAGCCACTCACCCGACTCGGGGCTCACCCAGGAGTCCACGTACTTGTGCGCGTGGAAGTAGTTCTTGGTGCCCTTGAAGATCGAGAAGCCGCAGTCGAACGCCAGCCGGCCCTCCTTCGGGGAGCTGTAGACGGCGGGGACCTTCTTGCGCACGGCGAGCCAGTCGGACGGCCAGGCGTAGGTGATCCACACGTTGCCGGAGGCGAAGTCCTGCTGCATCCCGGACTGCGAGTTCCAGAAGTTGCGCACCTTCGGCTTGGCCTCGATGAACTTGGCCTTCACCGCTGCGATCTCGTCGTCGGTCATCTGGAACGGGTTGGCCGCGCCGACCGCGAAGCCGCCGATCGCCATCATGTCCGACGGGTTGTCGTACCACGTGATCTTGCCGGGGTAGTTCTTGGAGTCGAACATCAGGTTCCACGACACCTCGCCCGGGTCGACCTTGTCCTTGCGGTACATCAGCGAGATGAAGCCCCAGTCGCTCGGGATCTGGTACTGCTTGCCGTTGACCTGGCCGCGCTTGAGCAGGCCCGGGTTGAGGTTCGGGAAGTTCGTCAGCAGCGACGTGTCCCACGGCTCGACGAGGTCAGCGTCCACCCACGACTGCACGTAGGCCGAGCACGGGTGCGAGACGTCGCCGCGATACCCCCCGAGCGTCTTCGACAGCGCCTCGGCGTCGCTGTTGTAGAACGTCCACTTCGGGGTCTTGCCCGGGAACTCCTTGGCGTAGCCGGTCCACAGCGGCTTGGACTCGTAGCCCGCGTAGTCGAGGATGGCGAGCGATCCCGGCTCCTGACCGATTGGCGGGCGCTTGGCGGCCGCCGTTGTCGTGGCGCCGGTGCTGCCGCCGCCGTCGTTCCCTCCGCACCCCGACAGCAGCACGCCGCCGCCGATCGCGATCGCCCCCCGCAGGAAGTGGGAGCGGGTCATGCCGTCCGTCGGTCCGTCCGTGCCCCTCGTCACGTTGCTCTCCCCGGTCGTCGTTCGTTCGCGCTAGCTCAGGAGGCCGCGCGCCAGCCCTCCGTCGATCAGCAGCGTCACCCCGTTGATGTATGCCGCCTGCGTCGAGCACAGGAAGGTGACCGCGGCCGCCATCTCCTCCGGCGTCGCGAAACGCCCGACGGGAATCGCGTCCGCGTCGCGCCGCCGCGCTGCCTCGGGGTCCTCCTCCATGCTGTACAGGTACTTCAACCGATCGGTGTCGCAGTAGCCCGGCGCGACGCAGTTGACCGTGATGCCGTTGCGGGCCTCGACGCGCGACAGGTCCTTCGACCAGCCGGTGACTGCGGGCCGCAGTGCGTTGGTCAGCAGCAGCCCCTCGGACTGCTCCTTCACGGCCGAGGAGGTGAGCGTGACGATGCGGCCGCGGCCGCTCGCGCGCAGCGCCGGCAGCGCGCGGCGGGTGAGGCGCAGCGCCGACTGGACGGTCAGCTCGAAGGCCGCTTGCCAGTCGGCGTCGGCGAGGTCGTCGAAGCCCGCGGCTGGTGGCCCGCCCGTGTTGTTGACGACCGCGTCGAGCCGCCCGAAGCGCTCGACGGCCGCGTCGACGGCTCGGTCGAGGTCCTCCGGCACCGTCGCATCGCCGGGCACCGCATGGGCGCGCTCCGCGCCGCATGCCGCGTTGATCTCCGCCACGGCAGCGTCGAGCGCGTCGGCGCGCCGGGCGAACAGCGCTACCGAGCAGCCCTCGAGGGCCAGCGCCGCCGCGGTGGCCTTCCCCATGCCGCTCGATGCGCCGCCGACGATGGCGGCGCAGCCGTCAAGTCCGAGGTCCACGCCGTGCCCTCTCTCTCGGCATAACAACCATTATGATGTCACCCAACCAGCCCGGCCGGGGGCTGTCAATAGACCGGCGCTCGAAAGGGGTCAGCGAGAGCGGATGAAGCGGTTCGCAAAGCGCACCGTGCTGGTGACCGGTGCCGCCGGTCAGATCGGCTCCGCATGCGCGGCGGCGTTCGCCGCCGAGGGCGCGCGTGTCGCGGCGGTCGATCGCACCGCGCCCGCGGCCCACGGCGTGCTCGCCCTGAGCGCCGATCTCAGCGTGCCGGCCGAGCTGGAGCGCGCCTTCGATGCGGCGGAGCGCGAGCTCGGACCGATCGACGTGCTCGTCCAGAGCGCGGCGGTCCACATGCGCGTCCCCTTCCTCGAGATCAGCGCCGAGAACATCGACCACGTGCTCGGCGTCAACGTGCGGGCACTGCTGCTCGGTGCGCGCCGGGCGGCCGCGTCGATGGTCGCTCGCGGGGCGCGCGACGGCGTCATCGTCAACCTCACGTCGGTGTCCGGCGTGGTCGCCGACGCCGAGTCGATCGCCTACGAGGCGTCGAAGGGGGCGGTGACGATGGCGACGCGGGGGATGGCCGTCGCGCTGGCCCGCCACGGCATCCGAGTCGTGGCCGTCGGCCCGGGGTCGATGGCGAAGTTCCAGGAGCTGCCGGCGCGCGATCCGGCCGACGTGGACGACTACGAGCGCCGCCGCATCCCGCTCGGCCGGCTCGGCACCGCGGCCGAGATCAGCGACGCGATCCTCTTCCTCGCCTCGCCCGCCGCCGCGTACGTGACGGGCACGGTCCTGTATGTCGACGGCGGCAGCCTTGCCGCCTGGTAGGCCCCGCTTAGGATTGGACACATGGCCCCGGAGCGACAGACGGTCAGGACGCAGCGCCGGCTGAACGAGGTCGACGAAGCCGCGCGGCGGGTCATCGTGCGCAAGGGCTTGCGGTCGACGACGATGCGCGACATCTCGCGCGAGGGCGGCTTCACGACCGGCGTGCTCACCCACTACTTCCCGGACAAGGACGCGCTGATCGTCGGGGTCTTCTCGAGCGCTTCCCAGAGCTGGATCGAGGGCGTCCGCGCCTCGCTGGCCGAGGCCGCCACCGCGCAGGAGCGGCTCGCGGTCATCGTCGAGCTCGCTATCCCGGCCGACCCCGACGAGCGTCGCGAGTGGCGCCTGTGGGCCGAGATGTGGAGCTACGCGGGCTGGAACACGAGCTTCGCCGAGCACATCATCGAGACCGACGCGCTATGGGAGCAGGAGCTGGGCGGCGTGCTGAAGCAGGCAATCGGCGAGCGGCTGCTGCCGAAGCTCGACGTGGCCGCGCAGGCCCGCATCCTCGCCCGGCTGATCGACGGTCTCGGGCTGCGCAGCCTCCTCAGCGGCCGCTGGGACGAGGCGCGCGCCACGCTCGTCGCCCACTTGGCGGCCATCGGGCTCGATCCGGGCACGGTACGAGCGCTCGAGAGCCTCGCTCAGCCGGCATAACAACGGTTATGATCGCCAGCAGTCCTGCCGGGGAGAGAGATGCCCGAGACGCGCCATGCAATCGAGCTCACCGATGTCACGAAGGTGTACGACGGTGATCGTCATGGGCCAGGGCTGCCGCCGGCCGTCCGCGACCTGAGCTTCGCGGTGGCCGAGGGCGAGTTCTTCTCGCTCCTCGGACCCAGCGGCTGCGGGAAGTCCACGACGCTGCGGCTGCTGGCCGGCTTCGAGCAGCCGACGAGCGGCCGCGTCCTGCTGCGCGGCGCCGACGTCACCGACGTGCCGCCCGCCCGCCGCGACGTGAACATGGTCTTCCAGGCGTATGCGCTGTTCCCGCACATGTCCGTGGCAGAGAACGTCGCGTTCGGCCTCCGGGTGCGCCGCGTGAAGGGCGCGGAGCTGCGGTCGCGCGTGGCCGAGGCGCTGCGCGCGGTCCGCCTCGACGGGCTCGATGAGCGCCGCCCCGCCCAGCTCTCCGGTGGCCAGCAGCAGCGGGTCGCGCTCGCCCGCGCGCTCGTGAACCGCCCGGCCGCGCTCCTGCTCGACGAGCCCCTCGGCGCCCTCGATCTCAAGCTGCGCAAGGAGATGCAGCTCGAGCTCAAGGCGATCCAGGCGCGGACGGAGACGACGTTCATCTACGTGACGCACGACCAGGAGGAGGCGCTCACGATGTCGGACCGCATCGCGGTCATGAGCGGCGGCGTCATCCAGCAGATCGCGGCGCCGCGCGAGCTGTACGAGCGCCCGGCCACGGAGTTCGTGGCCGGCTTCATCGGGACCTCGAACCTCGTCGCGCTGCGCATCGACGAGTGCGTCGACGGCCGCGCCGTGATGCGCCTGGGCGAGCACGGGCACGTCGTCGCTCCGGCCGGCGCCGGCGACGAGCCGGGCACGGTGCTCCAGGTGACCGTGCGCCCCGAGAAGATCGCGCTGGCGCCGCTCGCCGACGAGCCCGACTGCTCGTCCGTGCGTGCGACGATCCGCGACGTCATCTACCTCGGCTCCTCGACCGAGTTGCTCGTCGAGCTGCCCGGCGGGGAGACGCTGACGGTGCGACGCATCGAGCACGACGAGGTCGCCGGCCACGCGCCCGGCGACCCGGTGACCCTGTACTGGCGCGCCAGGCACAGCTACGTGATCGCGTCGTGACCTCGACCGCGATCCCGCCTGCGGTGGCGGTGGTGCAGGGCGGAGCGGCAAAGGCGGTGCGCCGCCGCCACCGCCTCCTGTGGCTCATGCTGGCGCCGGCGCTCACCTACCTCGCGGTCTTCTTCCTCGCGCCGCTCTACCAGATCGTCCGCTTCAGCTTCGGGCTCAGCCACCTGAGCACGACCGACGCGATCGCCCGGATCCGCGGCGAGCAGCTCGGCTTCACGTGGTCGCTGTGGGACGCGCTGCTCGGCAAGGGCGCGACGCTGCGCGTCTTGGGCGCCTCGCTCGACGTTCCGCTCATCGGCCTCGCTCTCGGCCTTGCTGCGCTGCTCGCCGCCGCGCTGCTCGGGCCGCGCCTGCGCCGCGGCGGGACCGCCGTGTCAGCGGCCGGCTTCGTGGCGCTCGCGTTGCCGTTCTTCACGATCCCGGCCGGCACGACGCTGCTGCGCGTCGCCCAGCTGCGCTCCGACAGCCAGTTCCTCGACCTGTTCTTCAAGTCGGTCTCGATGGCGATGACGACGTCGGTGTTCGCCGTCCTGATCGCGTTCCCGGTCGCCTACTACCTCGCGTTCGTCGCCGGGCCATCTCGGTACACGTGGCTGCTCGTCGTCATCGCGCCCTTCTTCACGAGCTTCTTCCTGCGCATCATCGCCTGGAAGGTGATCCTCGGCAGCAGTGGGCTGGTCAACTCGGGCCTGTTCTCACTCGGTGTGCTCGAGCAGGGGCACCCGCTCTCGTTCCTGCTCTACAGCCAGTTCACGGTGATCGTGGTGCTCGTGTACGCCTGGGCGCCGTTCGCCTGCATGCCGATGTTCGTGGCGCTCGAGGGCGTGGATCGGCGGGTGCACGAGGCGGCCGCCGATCTCGGGGCGAGCCGGCTGCGGATCCTCTTCAAGGTGACGCTGCCCCTCGCGGCGCCGGGCCTCGTGGCCGGGTTTCTCTTCGTCTTCATCCCGACGATCGGCGAGTTCGTGACGCCGCTGCTCGTCGGTGGCACGCAGGGCTTCATGTTCGGCAACGAGATCTCGGACCTGTTCTCGGTCGCGATCGACTGGCAGACCGGCTCGGTGCTCGCCGTGTTCCTGCTGGCGGTCGTCGTCCTGCTCACCGGATCGACGTCGCGCTTCCTCCGCGGGCAGGACCTGTGATGCGCGACGACACGATGGCCAGCGGCCGGGCAAAGCGCGCCCTGCGCGCCTACTTCTCCGTCTTCCTTCTGTACCTGTACCTGCCCACGATGCTGCTGGTGCTCTTCGCCTTCAACAGCGGCACGCTGCCGCAGTTCCCGCTCAAGGGCTTCACGCTGCACTGGTTCTCGGCGGCGTGGCACACGCCGGCGCTGCGCAGCGCGATCCGCAACAGCCTGCTGGTCGCGGCGGGGACGAGCGTGGTGGCGACGACGCTCGGCGTGCTCACCGCGTACGCGCTCGCGCGCGGGCGCTTCCGCGGGCGTGCGGTCGTGTCAGCGCTCGCGCTCGTGCCGCTCGTCGTGCCCTACGTGGTGCTGGGGGCGGCGCTGCTGATCTTCGTGACGCGCGGGCCCCTGCACATCGGGACGTCGCTGACCGCGGTCCTGCTCGGGCACGTCGTGATCACGTTCCCGTACACCATCCTGCTGCTGGTGCCCCGCATCGCCAGCATCGACCGGCGGCTGGAGGAGGCGGCGCAGGACCTCGGCGCCTCGACCGCGTACACGATGCGGCGGATCGTGCTGCCGCTCGTGGCGCCCTCGATCCTCGCGTCGATGCTGACGGCGTTCGTCCTGTCGCTCGACGAGTACGCGGTCGCGAGCCTGGTGATCGGCGGCGAGCCGACCTATCCCGTCTATCTGTACTCGCAGCTGCGCTTCGCGCCGCGCCTGCCACTCGTGATCGCCGTGGCGGCATTCCTCGTGGCCGTCACCTCGGTGATCGTCGTGGCCGCGGAGATCGTCCGCCGGCGCGGCGATCGGAGGCTCCCCGCGTCGTGAGGTGGCCGGCGCTCGCCGCGCTCGCGCTCGTCCTCGCGGGCTGCGGCGCCGCGGAGGCGCCGGCGCCGCTGCTGAGCGCGTCCGCGCTCCCGGGCCTCCACCAGGCATCGCGCCCGCTCGACGCCGCCGCGCTCGCTGCCGCGACGCCGCTGCCGGGCTTGCGCGGCCGGCTCAAGGAGTGGCGGCTGCGGCGCGCCGGAGAGCGCGAGTTCACCGGGGTGGCCCGTTCGCTGACCCATGTGGTCGCGCGCACGGTGGACTTCTCCGAGCCCGCCGGGGCGGCCGCCTACCAACGCGCGCTCGTCGCCGGCGCCGATCGCTACCTCGGCCGGGGGGCGCAGCGGGCGCGGATGGACGATGGCTGGCTCATCCGCGCGCCCGCGTGCAGCTGCCGCCCGCAGCCGCCGACGCTGATCGCCGTCGTGCGACACGGAGCGCGCGTCGGCTGGCTCTCGGTCAGCGGGCCCGCGGCGACGGCGGCGCGCACGCGCGCCCTGGCCGGCAGGCTCCCCTGATGTCGACAAAACAACGGTTATGATGTGACCATGCCGGACCCGCTCCTGGTCACCGGCGGCACGGTGGTCACCGACGGCGGACGCTCGCGCGCCGACGTGCTGCTGCGCGACGGCGTGGTCGAGGCCGTGGGCGTGGTCGACGCAGCCGGGGCGCGCGTCGTGCGCGCCGACGGCTGCCTCGTGTTGCCGGGCGCCGTCGACCCGCACACGCACGTGTTCGGCGCCGTCGAGCACGACGGCATCGCGGCGCTGTGCGGTGGCACGACGAGCGCCCTCGTCTTCGTCGACGCCGAGCCTGGCGACACGCTGGCGCAGGCCGCGCGGCGGGGGCTCGAGCGCGAGCTGCCCGCGTCGCCGATCGATCTCGGCTTCCACGGTGTCGTCTGGGAGCCCGCCGCGTACCGCCCGGGCGACCTCGCCGAGCTCGCCGCGCTCGGCATCACCAGCATCAAGCTGTGGCTCGCCTACCGCGAGCTCGGGATCATGGCCGACGACGACCACGTCCACGCGATCATGTCCGAAGCGGCTCGAGCCGGCGTGCTGGTGCTCGCGCACTGCGAGAACGGGCCGCTCGTCGCCGCGCTCGCCGCGCAGCTCCGCGCCGAGGGGCGGACCGACCTGTCCGAGCACGCCCGGTCGCGGCCGATCGCGCTCGAGGCCGAGGCGGTGCACCGCTTCCTACGTACCGCCGGGCTGACCGGCGCCGACGCCTATGTGGTGCACGTCTCGGGGCGCGAGCCGTTGCGCGAGATCGAGCGCGCGCGGCGGCGCGGGCAGCGCGTCTTCGCCGAGGTCTGTCAGCACCATCTCGTGCTCGACGACGGCGTGTACGACCGGCCCGACGCGCTGCGCTACATGGTCACGCCCCCTTTGCGCGGTGCCTCGGACCGGGCCGCGCTGTGGACGGCGCTCTCCGGCGGGACGCTCGACGTCCTCGCGTCCGATCACAGCCATCTCCGGCTCGACCCCGACAAGCTCGCTGCCGCCGGCGACGTGACCGCCGTTCCCTACGGACTGCCGGGGATCCAGTGGCGGCTCGCGCTCGGCTTCACGTTCGGCGTGGCGACCGGACGGCTCACCGCCGAGAGGCTTGTCGAGGCGGCCTGCGCCGCGCCCGCGCGCGCCTTCGGCCTGTTCCCGCGCAAGGGGACGCTGCGCCCTGGCGCCGACGCGGACGCCGTCGTCTGGGACCCGACTCGCCGCACGGTCGTCGGTCCGGCCACGCGCCGCGACGGCGTGGACTACTCCCCCTACGACGGCTTCGAGCTCGTCGGCGCGCCCCGGACGGTCATCGCCGGCGGCGAGGTCGTCGTCGAAGAGGGCGAGTACCTCGGCCGCACGCAGCCGGCGCGCTTCCTCCCGCGGCCCGCGGCGGCCGCCGACCTCGCCCATGCGCCTGGGTGACAAGACCATCGTCGTGACGGGCGGCAGCTCGGGGCTCGGGCGGGCGATGTCGCTCGCGTTCGCCGCCCACGGCGCCGACGTCGTGATCGCCGACGTCCGGCGGGACCCACGCGAGGGCGGGGAGCCGACCGACGCGCTCATCGCGCGGCGCGGCGGGCGTGCCCTCTTCGTCACGGCCGATGCCGGTCGGTGGGAGGACATCGATGCCGTCGTGTCGGCCTCCGTGGAGCGCGGCGGGCGGCTCGACGTGATCGTCAACAACGCCGTCGTCGCGGGGCGCCACTCCAAGGGCCTGCTCGAGACCGACGAGGCCGACTGGGACGCGATCATGGGCGTGGGCCTGCGCGGCGTGTTCCTGTGCTGCAAGCGCGCGATCGCGCAGATGCTCACGCAGGAGCCCCGCGGGGAGGCGCGCGGGCGCGTCATCAACCTCTCGTCTCAGCACGGCATGGTGGGGACGCCCGGCCACGTCGCCTACTGCGCGGCCAAGGGCGGCGTCGTGAACCTCACGCGCCAGCTCGCCGTTGAGTTCGCGCAACACGGGATCATCGTCAACGCGATCGCACCCGGGAAGATCCTCACCATGCCGCTCGACGAGCCCGACACCGAGGAGATCCTCGCCTACTCGCGCGCGCGGACGCCGTTCCCGCGCCTGGGGCGTCCAGAGGACGTGGCGGCCGCCGCGGTGTTCCTCGCGTCGGACGAGAGCACGTACATCAGCGGCACGAACCTGCTCGTGGACGGCGGCTGGATGGCCTACTGATGGCCGGCTTCCGGCTCGGGCTGATCAACCCGAACACGAGCGTCGCCGACACCGAGGCGATGGGCTCGCTGGTGCGGGCCGCGCTGCCCGCGGACGCCGCGGTGGTCGGCCTCACCGCGCCGGGGGGCCACGCCGCCGTCGAGACCGAGTCCGAGCACGTCACGGCGGCCGCGCAGGTGCTGGCTCTGCTGCGGCTCGAACCCGACCTCGACGGCTACCTCGTCGCCTGCTTCGACGACCCTGGCGTGCACGCCGCCCGTGAGCTCACGGCCGCGCCCGTCGTCGGGATCGGGCACGCCGCGTACCTCTCGGCCACGCTGGTCGGGCGCCGCTTCGCGGTCATCACAACGCTGCGCCGCGGCATCGCGGCGCTCGAGGACGGCCTCGACGCGCATGGGCTGCGCGAGCGCTGCGTCGGCGTCCTGGCGCTCGAGCGCGGCGTGCGCGATCAGGGAGGCGCCGACGCGGTCGCCCCGATCGTCGCGCTCGGGGCGCACGCGGTGGAAGAGCTCGGCGCCGACGCGCTGGTCCTGGCGTGCGGCGCGATGGCGGCCACCGCGGCCGCGGTGCGCGAGGAGCTCGGCGTGCCGGTCTGCGACGGCGTCGCCTTCGGCGCGCTGACGGTGCATGCGCTGTGGCGCGCGGGCCTCGCGACCAGCAAGCGCAATGCCTATGCGTGGCCGGTCGGCTGATGCTCGCCGCCGCGTTCTCCGCATACGGCGGGCCGGAGGTGCTCGGCACCGAGGAGCTTGCCGACCTCGTCCCGGGCCCCGACGAGGTCGTCGTGCAGGTCGCGGCGTGCGGGGTCAACCACTCCGATCTCGACTCGCGCGCCGGGACCTCGCGCTGGACCTTCGCGTTCCCGTTCGTGCTCGGCGCCGAGTTCGCCGGCACGGTGGCGGCGGTGGGCGCGGACGTCCGGGGCCTCGCGCCCGGGCAGCCGGTGACCGCCTTCCAGCAGTACGCGTGTGGCCGCTGCGCGGCGTGCGCGCGCTGGCGCGAGGACCTCTGCCCGCACTTCACCGTCTTCGGCACCGATTGCTGGGGCGGCTACGCCGAGCAGGTGCGCGTACCGGCCCGGGCCATCATCCCGCTCGCCTCCGAGGACCAGTTCCTCACCGCGGCGGCTGCGCAGACTGCGGTCAGCACCGCCTGGCACATGACCGTCGTGCTCGCGGCCGTCCGGGCCGGCGAGACGGTGCTCGTCCCGAGCGCGTCGGGCGGCGTGGCGAGCGCGCTCGTGCAGTGCGCGAAGCTCGCGGGGGCGCGCGTCATCGCTTCGGTCGGCGCGGTGGGCAAGCGCGACGCGGTCGCCGATCTCGGCGCCGACGAGGTCTTCTGCTATCGCGACGTCCCGCCCGGCGAGGCGGTCGCGGCGTACACGAACGGGCGCGGCGTCGACGTCGTGCTGGACACGGTCGGCGGCCCGCTCTTCGACGAGCACCTCGGCGCCCTCGTGCCCGATGGCCGGCTCGCCACGTGCGGCGCCCATGCGGGCGCGCACCCGAGGGTCGACCTCGTCGACCTCTTCCAGCGGGGCCACCGGATCCTGGGCTTCCGCGTCGCGCGGCCGGACGAGATCGAGCGCGCGCTCGACATGGCGCTCGCCGGGCGCATCCGCGTTCCGATCGCCGCGACGTTCCCGCTCACGAACGCCGCGGCGGCGCACGCCGCGCTCGAGCGGCGCGAGCACGTGGGCAAGATCGTCCTGGTGACGGCATGAAGGGACCATCGACGACAGCGGTCCACGGAGCGGGGCCCCGCGGGCCGGGGCTGGCCGGGGATGTCGAGCGCAGCGCCACCTTCCGGCTCGACGCCGCCGGCCTCGCCGACGTGGAGGCGACCGGCGGGGTCAACACCTGGTACTACTCGCGCCTCGCCAACCCGACCGTCGCGCGCGCCGCCACGGCCGTCGCCGCGCTGGAGGGCGCGGAGGACGCGTTGCTCTTCGCGTCGGGCATGGCGGCGATCGAGAGCGCGCTCACGACGCTCGTGCCGCCAGGCGGTCGGCTCGTCGCCGCGGCCGAGCTGTATGGCGACACGATCGCGCTGCTGCGCGGCGAGTGGTCCGCCGCCGGGCGGCAGGTCGCCTACGTCGATGCGTCCGACCACGCCGGGCTGACCGTCGCTCTGGATGGGGCGGACGCGCTGCTCGTGGAGGCGGTGTCGAACCCGATGCTGCGGGTTGCGGACCTGCCGTCGCTCGCCGCGCTGGCGCGACGGGCGGGCGCGCTCGCCCTGGTCGATGCGACCTTCGCCTCGCCGTTCAACGTCCAGCCGCTCGCGCACGGCTTCGATCTGGTGCTGCACTCGGCCACGAAGTACCTGAACGGTCATACCGACCTGGTCGCCGGCGCGGTCGCCGGCTCGACAGCGATCGTCGAGCGGCTGCGTCCCGCGGCGGCGCTGCGGGGCGCGACGCTGGACCCGGGCGCGGCGTTCCTCCTCGAGCGCGGGATGAAGACGCTCGCTGTCCGCATGCAGCGCCACAACGTCAACGGGCTCACCGTGGCGTCGTGGCTGGCCGGCCGCGACGACGTCGCCGCCGTTGCCTATCCCCTCCTCCCGACCCACCCCGACGAGGCGCTGGCGCGAGCGCTGCTGCGCGGCGCCGGCGGGCTCGTCACCGTGACGCTCCGCGGCGACCCCGATCGCGGCCGCCGCGTGCTGGGCCGGCTGGAGCTGATCGCTCATGCGGCGAGCCTCGGCGGCGTCGAGAGCCTCGCCTGCCTGCCGCGCGTCACGTCACACGCGGCGCTGTCGCCGGAGGAGCTCGACCGCCAGGGCATCCTTTCGACCACGATCCGGCTCTCGCTCGGCATCGAGGACGCGGAGGACCTGATCGCCGACCTCGACCGCGCGCTCGAGGGGGATTGACCGTTGCGCGCCGTCGTCCTGCGCCGCCACGGCGGCCTCGACGCGCTCGTCGAGGAGTCCCGGGCCGATCCCTCGCCCGCGCACGGCGAGGCCGTCGTGCGGGTCGACACCGTCGCCGTCAACCGGCTCGACTGCCTCGTGCGCGAGAACCGAGGGCATGCCTATCAAGCGCGTCTCCCGCTCATCCCGGGCTACGACGTCGCCGGCGAGGTCGTCGCCCTCGGGCCGGGCGCCGCACCGGTGCGCGTGGGCGATGAGGTGTATGTCCATTACGACTACAGCTGCGGCCGTTGCGCGGCGTGCTTCGACGGCGACGAGTCGCTCTGCCCCGACTACGGCATCATGGGCGTGGACCGCGACGGCGGCTACGCCGAGCTCGTGCTCGCGCCGGTGGCCAACCTCTTCGCGCTGCCCGAGGGCCTTGCGCCGCGCGTCGCTGCGGCCGCCGGCTCGGTGTCCCTCACCGCGCACCACATGCTCTTCGCACGCGGCGGGTTGCGCGCCGGCGAGACCGTGCTCGTCATGGCGTCGGGGTCCGGCGTCGGCGGCGCGGCGATGCAGCTCGCGGCCTGGGCCGGCGCGCGGGTGGTCGCCACCGCAGGCACGGCGGCCAAGCGAGCGCAGGCGCTCGCAGGTGGCGCCGACGTCGCCGTCGATTACACCCAGCCGGGGTGGAGCGAGGTGGTCAGGGACGCCACGGGCGGCCGCGGCGCGGACCTCGTCATCGACCACACCGGCGCCGAGCAGTTCGGGGAGGTGCTGCGCGCGGTCGGGCCGCGTGGGCGAGTGGTGGTGTGCGGCGCCACCTCGGGCGCGGCGGCAAGCATCGACCTCGTCGACCTGTTCGCCCGGCAGACCTCGATCATCGGGTCGAGCGACGGAACTCGCGCGGAGCTGCTCACGGTCCTGGACCTCCTCGCGGCGGGCACGCTGGCACCGGCGATCGACGGGGTCCTGCCGCTCGCGGGGGCCCGTGAGGCCCAGCGACGCCTCGAGGCGCGCGAGCACGACGGCCGGCTCCTGCTGGCTCCCGGCGCAGCCTGAACTTTGGCTCAGTTGACTCGCCACATTCGCGCCGGTGAGTGTCGGTCGCGAGCGCGGGGGCGTCCGACTCGTCTCACCGGGGGAGCGCATGATCTGGCCCAGCAGGATGGCGAGTCGGCGATTGTTGCTTGCGGGCCTGAGCGCTGCCGAGCCGGCGGCCGGACTCGCGCTTGCGTCCTCCTCGCCGGGCCAGTCCGCGAACATCTGGAGCGGTACGTGGGTCACCTCGGCTCCCGACGGAAGCTTCTGGGTCTTCACCCAGAGCGGGGCGAGCGTCGCGGCGTGTGGTAGGGCAGCGGGTCCTCGGGGACCCTGTCGGGCACGGTCTCGGGGAGCACGCTGACCGGCACGCTCAGCAACTTCGAGGCGGGCCAGTCCGCGAGCTTCTCGATCACGCTGGCCGCCGATGGCCACTCGCTCAGCGTGACGTTCCACCGTGCTGCGAAGACCGTCACCTACCGTACGAAGCACGCCTCGCGTCACGTCAAGCTCCGCAAGGTGCTGGGATCCCGCCTGTTCGTCGGCGCCTACCGCTCGACCACCGCGACCGGCGCGGCCAACGTGCGGGCGACGTTCAAGAGGCGGTAGCCCGGCTCACCGCGCCGGCGAGACCAGGCGCACGACCGCCCCCTGGAGCGCGGTCGCGTAGAGCTCGCCGGCGGCGTCGGCACCGAACGACGAGAGTCCGGGCAGCCGTGCGTGCTCTGCGCTGACGTCGGCGTCTGCGGGACGCTGAGCCGCTCGTGCGTCGAGGCTCCACATCGTCCCGCGACAGAAGTCGCCGTACACGTAGCGCCCACGGAGCTGCGGGACGGCCCGGCCTCGGTAGACCTCGCCGCCGGTGATCGAGCAGCGTCCGTTCGCGTGGTCGTAGGTCACGAGCGGCCAGACCAGCCGGCTGTGGGTGCTCAGCCGCTTGCCGGGACGGCGGTGGCGTCCCTCGTAGGCGGCCCAGCCGAGGTTCAGGGGCGACTGGCCCTCCTCGGGCGGCCAGATGGCGTCGACCTCCTCTGCGCGCCCCTGCCCGACGTCGCCGATCCAGAGCAGGCCGGTCGCGTCGTCGAAGGCCATGCGCCAGGGATTGCGCAGCCCGAGGGCCACCTTCGTCCAGCCACCGTTCTCGCGCCGCAGGATGCCGCCGAGAAGATCGTCGGGGTCCTGCGCGCGCTGCTCGGGGTCGTAGGCACTGCCGCCGTCGCCGAGACCGACGAGCAGACGGCCACGCTGATCGAAGAGCACCGTGCCCCCCTTGTGGTTCGGGTAGGGCTGAGGGACGGCGAGCAGCATCCTGCCCTGCGTCGTGTCCGCGCCGCGCGCGGTCACCGGGTACCTCACGACGCGGGTATCGCCCACCGGGTTGGTGAAGAGGACGACGATGCCGGCGCCGTCCGGGGCGAACACGGCCGAGAGCAGGCCCTGCTCGCCTCGGGCGCGGGTGCGCGCGCGGATGTCGAGCAGCGGCCTGGCCGCCGGACGCTGGCCGGCGATGGCGCGGATCGTGCCCGCCTGCTCGACGACGTAGAGGCGCGCGTCACCAGGGCGTGAGATGACCTGGACCGGCTGGCGAAAGCCCTTCGCGACGAGCTCGAGGTCGAAGTGATGTGCGCGTCCGAGGGCCGCCTCGGATCGCGTGGGCGTCTGCGGCGCGACGGTGGTCTTGCTCGCGCAGCCGACGACGATCGCCGCGAGCAGAAGGGGTACGAGGACGGTTGCGGGCCGCATGAGCGCGCGGATGCTACCAGCGTGTTAGGGTCCCCTAACGCCCGCCCGGCGGCGGCACCACCGACCCGGTCGAGGCGATCGTCAAACGAGCCCTGGAGGTCTGATGCACCGAGCTGGAGCAGTGATGCGGCGAGCCGCGAGGAGCGTGGGGGCTCTCGTGGCGGTTGTCGCTGTCGTCCTCGCCACCGTGGCCTGCGGGTCGGACTCCGGTGAGTCCTCGAGCACCGCAGGCGACAGGGCGCCGCTCACGCTCTACAACGCTCAGCACGAGGATCTCGTGACCCAGATGGTCTCGGCCTTTACCAAGCAGTCGGGCATCGAGGTCAACCTCCGCAACGGCAGCGATCTGGAGATGGCGAACCAGATCGTCCAGGAGGGGGATCGCTCTCCCGCCGACGTCTTCCTCACGGAGAACTCGCCGGCGATGGCGCTGGTCGACTCGAGGAACGGCTTCGCGCCGATCGACGAGTCCACCCTCAGCCAGGTCCCGTCACGATACGCTCCGGCCAGCAAGCGCTGGGTCGGCTTCGCGGCCCGCGCGACCGTGCTGGCCTACAACAAGGACGACGTCCGGGCGAGCGAGCTGCCGAGGTCGATCATGGACCTCGCCCAGCCCAGGTGGAAGGGCAAGGTCGGCTACTCGCCGACGGGCGCTGACTTCCAGGCGATCGTGAGCGCGGTCCTGGCGCTCGAAGGCGAGAGCGCGACCAAGGCCTGGCTGGACGGTCTGGCCAAGAATGGCGTGGCCTTCCAGGGCAACACGCGCGTCATGAAGGCGGTCGACGACGGCCGCGTCCCCGTGGGCATCATCTATCACTACTACTGGTACCAGGATCAGGCCGAGTCGGGCGAGAACAGCTCGCACACCGCGTTGCACTTCTTCGGCAACCAGGATCCCGGCGCGTTCACCAGCGTCTCTGGCGCGGGCGTGCTCGCCTCGAGCAAGCACCAACCCGAAGCGCAGGAGCTCGTCAGGTTCCTCACCGGCAAGGCCGGGCAAGAGGTGCTGGCCAACAGCACCGCGCTGGAGTACACGGTCGGCAGCGACGTGCCCGCCAACAAGGCGCTCAAGCCGCTGGCCGAGCTCGACGCGCCCGCGGTCGATCCGGGCAAGCTCAACAGCGCGCAGGTCATCACGATGATGCAGGACGCGGGGATCCTCTGAGGCTCGCCGCCACACCCGTCGCCCGGATCGCGCTCCGTCCCCAGCGGGCGCCTCGCCCGCCGGGAGCCCTGTGGCTCTCCCTCCCGGTGGTCCTGCTCACGCTGATCCCGCTGGGCTTCGTCGTGGTCTACAGCCTCGACCTGGGCGTCGGCGAGCTCTGGCGCTTGCTCGATCGCCCGCGCACCGCCGAGCTGCTGAGCAACACGACCCGCCTGACGGTCGCGGCGATGCTCACCTGCGCGACGCTGGGCACGGCGGCCGCGTGGCTGGTCGAGCGAACGACGCTTCCGGCGCCGCGCGTCTTCAACGCTCTGCTGGCGGCACCGCTCGCCGTGCCCGCGTTCGTCAACAGCTTCGGCTGGCTCTCGCTGACCCCCCGAGTCGAGGGGTTCGGCGGGGCGCTGGTGATCGTGACGCTCTCCTACTACCCGCTGGTCTACCTCCCGGTCGCCGCCATGCTGCGCGGTCTGGACGGGGGGCTGGAGGAGACCGCGCACGCGCTGGGGCTGGGAAGGGCGCGGACCTTCGCCCGCGTCGTGTTGCCGCAGCTGCGGCCGGCGCTGCTCGGCGGCTCGCTGCTGGTGGGCCTGCACCTGCTCGCGGAGTTCGGGGCGCTGCAGATGCTGCGCTTCCCGACGTTCACCACCGCGATCTACGATCAGTACCAGTCGACGTTCAACGGCCCGGCGGCGTCCGCGCTCGCCGCCGTCCTCGTGCTCGGCTGCCTGCTGCTGCTGCTCGCGGAGCTGCGCGTGCGCGGTGACCACCGCTACGCGCGCGTCGGAGGCGGAGCTGCCCGCCCGCTGCCCCGCACGCGGCTGGGCGCGACGACGATCCCGGCGCTCGCCTCCCTCTCGATCCTCGTGGTGCTCGCGCTTGGCGTGCCGCTCGGGAGCCTCGTGCACTGGCTGATCGCGGGCTCCTCCACCGCGTTCCCGCTGGGCACGTTGACGTCGACCGCCCTGACCTCGATCGGGCTCGGGCTCGCCGCTGCCGCCGCGACGTCGCTGTGCGCCTTCCCGCTCGCGTGGCTGTGCGAACGCCATCGCGGCCCGCTGAGCACGGTGCTCGAGCGCAGCACCTACTTCGGCAGCGCGCTGCCCGGGATCGTGGTCGCGCTCGCGTTCATCACGGTGACGATCCGCTACGCGCGGCCGCTCTACCAGACCACGGCGATGCTCGTCGCGGCGTACGTCATCCTCTTCATCCCCAGGGCGATGATCAGTCAGCGCGCGGCCATCGCGCAGGCGCCGAGCATGTTCGACGACGTCGCGCACTCGCTCGGGGTTGGCGCCCTGTCGCGACTGCGCCGCGTCACGCTGCCGCTGATCGCGCCCGGCGTGGGCGCGGGCGCCGCGCTGGTCTTCCTGGCCGTCGTCACCGAGCTGACGACCACGCTCCTGCTGGCCCCCATCGGCACCAAGACGCTGGCCACGGAGTTCTGGAGCAACAGCTCCAGCATCGCCTACGGCGCCGCGGCGCCGTACGCCGCCCTGATGGTCGTCATCTCGGCGCCCGCGACGTTGCTGCTCACCCGCCAGCTGGGAAGAAGGGCGTCGTGAGCGACCTTCGCGTCCGCGGGGCGACCAAGCGGTTCGGCGCGACGCGCGTCCTCGAAGGCGTCGACCTCGACGTCGCCGCGGGCGAGCTGATGGCGGTGCTCGGCGCGTCCGGCTGCGGCAAGACGACGCTGCTCCGACTGATCGCGGGATTCGAGCCGACGGACTCCGGGACGATCGCCCTCGGCCGCGACGTCATCAGTGGCCCGGGACGCCACGTTCCCGCGCGGGTCCGCCGCGTGGGCTACGTCGCGCAGGAGGGCGCGCTGTTCCCGCACCTCGACGTGTCGAGGAACATCGCCTTCGGCCTGACACGCCGGCTGCGCCGCGAGCGCGCCCGCGTGACGGAGCTGCTGGAGCTGGTCGGGCTCGACGCGTCCTACGCCACCCGCTACCCGCACGAGCTGTCCGGCGGGCAGCAGCAGCGCATCGCGGTCGCGCGAGCGCTCGCGCCCGGACCGTCGGTCGTGCTGCTCGACGAGCCGTTCGCCTCGCTGGACGCCAACCTGCGCCAGGGAACCGGCCGCGCCGTCACCGATGCGCTGCGCGCGGCCGGCGCGACCGCGCTGCTGGTGACCCATGACCAGTCCGAGGCGCTGTCGCTCGCCGACCGGGTGGCCGTGATGCACGACGGGAGGATCGTCCAGGTCGACTCCCCGCAACACGTCTATCGCCGACCCGTCGACCCGGCGGTCGCCGCCTTCGTCGGCGGCTCGGTGCTGCTGCCGGCGCTCCTCGACGACGGCGTCGCGACCTGCGCGCTCGGCGACGTGCGCGTCGCCGAGGCCGAGGGCTTCCACGGGCCCGGGTCGATCGAACGAGGCCGCCCCGTTCAGGTCCACATTCGCCCCGAGCAGATCGACGTGCTCGATGCGCGCGAGCGCGACGGCGTCGCCGCGCAGGTCGTCGACGTCAGCTACTTCGGCCACGACGCGGACGCGCGCCTGCTCCTCGGCGACGGCCAGGTCGTCGTGGCCCGCGTCGAGGGGTCCGTCGTACCCGCGCCCGGAAGCCACGTGCGACTGGTGGTCCGCGGCGCCGTGCGCGCCTTCCCCGTGGCAAACGGCGGCGTCGCGACGAGGGTCCCGCGCGGAGGCGCAGCACCGTCGTGGAGGTGAACACCGAGGCCGAGCTCCTGTGCCCCATCGGCGGCGCGCTGCTCGAGGGCCCGTCGTGGGACGCGGCGGGCGGGCGCCTGCTGCTCGTCGACATCCTGGGCGCGCGGCGGCTCGCCCTGCACTGGGCGACCGGCGAGCTCGCGCGCGAGCCGGAGGCGGAGACGTGCAGCGCCTGCCGGCGACGCCCCGACCGGCGCGCTGTACCGGATCGACGGCGCCGTCGCCGCGCGCGTGCTCGACGGCGTGACGATCAGCAACGGCCTGGGCTGGTCGCCCGACGGCCGCCGCATGTACTACGTCGACACGCCCACGCGGCGGATCGACGTCCTCGACTACGACGTCGACACCGGTGCGGCACGCGCTCGCCGGGCGCTCGCCGAGGTCGACGACCTCCCCGGCGTCCCCGACGGACTCGCCGTGGACGCGGAGGGCTGCCTGTGGGTCGCGTTCTACGACGGCGAGGCTGTCCACCGGTTCTCGCCAGACGGCGAGCGGCTGGCGTCGATCGCCGTCCCCGTCGCCCGGCCGACGAGCTGCGCGTTCGCGGGCGGCCACCTCGAACGGCTGGTCATCACCACGGCGGCCGCGCCGGACGGCACGGGGGCGACCTCTACGCCTGCGACGTGGGCGTCGCCGGGCTGCGGGTCGCGGCCTGCGCCGAGTAGCTCACGCGCTCACACGCCCCGCGGGGCCGAGTCCTCGACCACGACCTGCACGAGGTCGCGGATCGAGAGGACGCCCACGACCCCGCCGTCGGCCACCACCGGCAGATGGCGATAGCCGCCGTGGATCATGAGGACGGCCGCGTGCTCGATCGTGTCGTCCGGCGCGATCGTCTCCGGATCCGCGGTCATGCATGCGCCCACGGTGGCGTCGCTCAGGCCGCGCGCGAGGGCGCGCATCAGGTCCCGTTCGGTCAGGATCCCGGCGAGCCGTCCATCCTCGAGGACGAGCACCGCTCCGACGTTGCGGTCGACCATCCGCTTGGCGACCGCCACGAGCGGGAGCTCGGGCTCCACGGTCAGCAGGTCGCGCGACATGTGGCGGTGAACGGGAGACATGGGCGGCACTCTACGCGGGCGCGTAGAGCCCGCGCACGCCGACGTCAGTGGATCAGCTGGCGTCGGCTGCCGGACGCCGAGGTCAGGCAGGCTCAGGCGCCGGGGTCGGCGATGAGCGAGCGGTCTCGGCCGGCTCGCTTGGCGTCGTAGAGGGCGCGGTCGGCGCGACGCAGAAGCGCCGTGGCGGACTCGCCGTCCTCGCGACGCGCGACACCGGCCGAGCACGACTGCCCACGAGGGGTCGCGGCTCGCAGCCGGTCGACGACGAGGTGGGCGGCGCGGAGGTCGTGGCCGTGGAGGAGGACGGCGAACTCCTCGCCGCCGTAGCGCGCGAGCGTGTCGCTGGGGCGCAGTTGCGCGCGCCAGGCCGCGGCTGCCTCCTTGAGCAGACGGTCGCCCGCCTGGTGTCCGTGGTCGTCGTTGTAGGCCTTGAAGCGGTCGAGATCGAGGATCGCCACGCACACCGGTTCGTCGTCGTCGATGGCCTTCTCCACGCACGCGTCCCAGGCGCGGCGGTTGGGCAGACCGGTCAGCGAGTCGGTCAGCGCGATCTCCGTGAGCCGGCCGAGCAGATCGGCGCGCTCGATGACGAACGCCGCCTCGGCGGCGAGCAGCCGTACGAGACCGGTCGCCCTCCGCGCATCGGCGGGTGGGTGGCGCCAGCCGGCGACGAGGACGCCGACGGCGTCGGCGCCCCGATGGATGGGCTCGAAGAGAATGGCGGCCGGCTTGTCGTCCGCGTCGAAGGCCCGGAGGTCGATCTGCGGGTGGCGTGCCGGGTCGGAGACGAACAGCCCCGTGCGTGAGGTGTAGGCCGTCATCGCGCAGGACGGCGCGCCCTCCGGCGCGAAGGTCAACGCGGGAACGCTCAGCCCGGCTCCCGCGGCCCAGGCGAGGGTGCCGTCGCCCTGTCCCTCCAGCAGCAGCGCGAAGTAGGCGTCGCTCAGCTCGCAGGCGGCGGCACAGATCTGCTCGCGGGCATCGGGGCTGCCGGAGAACGAGCGCGAGAGATCGACCATCGCCTCGAGGTCGTGCTCGCGGACGGCGAGGGCCTCGGCGTCGCTGCGCACGCGGGCGACGAGGTCCTGTACCGCCATCCCGACGATTGCCGACACCGCACCGAACACGACCGCGACGCGCCAGCTGCCGAGCGGGTACTCGGTGCCATGGGCCAGGAAGGCCGGGGCGAGGAAGAACGCGCACACCCCGACGATCAGGACCAGCAGCTGACGCCGGCCGCCATGCAATGCCACCCAGAACACCGGGACGAGCGCCAGCGCCCCGACGCCGGTCACGGCGTCCGGGCTGGCATCGCGCAGCAGCGCGACGGCGACGAGGAAGAGCAGCGAGGGAATGACGCGCAGCGCCCCCGGCAGCCTGCGCCACGGCACCACGAGCGCCATGCACGCGATCGCGAGCGCGAGCGCCGACGCCAGCAGGTATCGGTTCCAGTCGATGCGGTTGCCGATCGGCAGCACCGCGAAGCCGAGGACAGTCGCCAAGCCAAACGGCGCGATCTCGCGGGCGAGCCGGCGGTCGAGGGCCATCCACCTTTTCTCGGCACGGCGGCCGCAAACCTAAGCCGCTCGTGCGCACCTGGGCGAACGCGCTCATGGGACTGCTCGAACGGATGCTCGATCAGCGCAGGCGTGAGCGGGGCCGCGACCTCATCGCCCTGTGCCGCGCTGCGGCTCGTGGCCGCGGGCCAGCATCCGGGCCCTCACCTCGACGATCTCGCCCTGCTGCCGACGGTGCCTCGAACCGGGACGCCGACGTGAGGTCGCGCACGTAGCGCGACTCGACTGCCGCGTAGCTCCGACGCAGCGCCCGGCTGTGGCGCGTCGCGCTCATGAGCCGCGCTGGACGATGAGCACCGAGCGTCGGGCGCGGAACCCCGCGGCCTCGGCGATCGCCGCTCCCGCTGCCGCGGTTTGCGCGGCGGCGGTCCTCACGTCGGCGATCCGGGCCGCATCGAACTGGAGCCCTGCAGCGGGCAGGAAGCCGACGTCGAACGGCTGCCACACGGTGACGACCAGCGCTTCGCCGTCCGCCTGCAGCAGCCGTCCCGCCTCGTCGATCGCCTGCTTGGCCAGGTCCGAGCCGTCGTAGGCGAACACGACGGGACCGGATCCATCTGTAGTGCTCATGACCGCCCCCAGACCTCGGCCAGGCGTAGGCGCATCGGGCGTCTGCGGGCAGCGCACAGCAGCGGCGGAGAGTGCCACGCCGGCCCCTCGCCGCCCATGAACCGCTCGAGCTGCGGAGTCTCCGGGCGTGCTCCGCCGAGCAGGTAGAGCCCGACGGGTACGACGGCGCCGGCGATCGCGAGCCCGAGGCGCCGCCGATCATCCCGAGGAGCGCTGCGTGCATGAAGGCGCGGCCCAGACGCGCTCCCGAGAGGCGGGCGGCGAGGAAGCCGTAGAGGCAGATCAACCCCAGGCCCGACCACTTGGCCAGGCTGAAGGCGACGTCGGTGTCGATCGCGCCGGCGGCCGCGAGGACGAAGAACAGCGCCGGGAAACCGGCACCGAACGTCACCGCGCCCGCGTCGGCGAGCAGCTCGCGTACTTGCGTCCTGTCGACCGGCTGCCGTGTTCGCGCCTCCGCGCCCACGAACTCGCTGTAGACCTCGGCCAGGCCGACCGCGACCGCCGTGCCCACCAGGAAGGACGTCATCTTCGCCGCGCTCGGAGGGTGGCTCTGGAGCGCCACGACGAGCGCAAGCCCGATGATCGAGCCGTAGATCACGCGGGCGACGTCTCGCGAGCCGAGATGAGCCTCGATCGCGCGTCGCAGCGGGCGGACGTCGTACGCCACGTGGGGACCGTGGTCGGCGGGCCGCGACCCGGCAAGGAGACGCTCCTGCCGATTGCGTGCGTGTACGCACGAGCATCGGCACGCTGGCCCACCGGTTTGCCCGGCCCGCGCGCGCAAGCGACAGTCGGGGCATGGAGCCGCACGCGGCCCCGGTAGCGGCGTGGAGCCCGGAGCTCCCGCGCCTGCATCCGGCTCGGCTCACCGTAGCGTGGCTGGCGTCCGCGCTGGCGCTGCTGCTCGCTGCCGGAGTCGTTCCCGGCGCCGAGGTCAGGGGCTTCGGCGGCGCGTTCGCGGTTGCGGCGATCGTCGGCCTGCTCAACGCCGTCCTGCCTCCGATCGTGGCGGCGCTGCGCCTGCCGTACACCCTCGCCATCGGGTTCCTGCTCGTGCTGGCCCTGGACGCTGCGATCCTGCTGCTGGCCGAGCACATCGCGCCTGGAGAGCTGCATGTCGACGGCTTCGGGTCGGCCCTCGCGGTGGCGCTCATCGCGTCGGCGGCCAGCACGGCGATCGGTGCGGTGGCCGGCATCGACGACGACGACACCTACTCGCTGCGCGTCGCGCGTCGCGTGGCGCGGCGGGTCGGAGCTCCCGTGACGACCGATGACCCGGGCATCCTGTTCCTCGAGATCGACGGTCTCGCCCTGCCGGTGCTGCGCCGGGCGATCCGCGACGGCACCACGCCGAACATGGCTCGCTGGCTGGCTGCGGGCACCCACGCCCTCGTCGAATGGGAGACCGACCTCTCCTCGCAGACCGGGGCCAGCCAGGCCGGGATCCTGCTCGGAGACAACGACGACATCCCCGCGTTCCGGTGGGTCGACAAGCCGTCGGGAAGGCTCGTCACCTGCTCGAACCCCGACGACTGCGCGTCGATCGAGCGCCAGCGCGCGAGCGGCGCCGGTCTGCTGGTGGGCGGAGGCGCCAGCCGTGGCAATCTGCTCTCCGGCGAGGCCGACGTAGCCCTTCTCACGGTCAGCCGGCTCGCGGACGAGAAGACGGCGAACCCAGGGTATCGGGGCTTTCTGGCCAACGGCTCCAACGTCACGCGCACGTTGGTGCTGACGCTCTGGGAGGTCTGCCTGGAGCTCATCGCCGCGGCGCGCCAGCGCCGGCGGGACGTGTACCCGCGCGGTCACCGCGGGGGTGTCTATCCGCTGATGCGCGCGGGGATGTGCGTCTTCGTCCGCGACCTCATCGTCTTCTCGGTGCTCCAGGACATGTTCCGCGGGGCGCCGGCGGTCTACGCCACCTTCGCCGGCTACGACGAGGTCGCCCATCACTCGGGCCTCGAACGGCCCGACACGCTGGAGGCGCTTCGCAAGCTCGATCAGCGCTTCGGCATGATCGAGCATGCACGGCGATACGCACCGCGGCCGTACGAGATCGTCGTGCTCTCCGACCACGGCCAGACCCAGGGCGCGACCTTCCGCCAGCGGAACGGCTACGGGCTCGACGAGCTCGGCGAGCGCGGGATGGCGGGCGGGACCGTGGACGCGGTCGACGCCGGCGACGAGAACGCCACCGGGGTCGCCCGCGCCTTCGACGAGGCCACCGGACGGACGGGGAACGCCGGCGCCGGCGAGCGCACGGAGGTCGGGGATCGTGCAGCCGTCGTCCTGGGGTCCGGGAACCTCGGCCTGGTCTACCTGATGGAGCGTGCGCACCGGCTGACGCTGGAGGAGATCGCCGAGCGCCATCCCGCGCTGTTGCCGACGCTGTGCGCGCACTCGCACATCGCGTTCGTCCTGGTCCGCTCGGCCGCCGAGGGGGCGGTCGCGATCGGAGGCGGCGGCTCTCATCGACTCGCGGACGGCGCGGTGACGGGCACCGATCCCCTCGCCGGCTTCTCGCCCAACGCAGCGCGTCACCTGCTTCGCGCCGACGGCTTCGCGCACGTCGCCGACATCATGGTCAACAGCTTCTACGACCCGGTCACGGAGGAGGGCTGCGCGTTCGAGGAGCTGATCTCGTTCCACGGTGGCATGGGCGGGCCGCAGACCCAGGCCTTCGTCCTGCACCCCGTGACGCTTGCAGTGCCCGATGCGCCGCTGGTCGGCGCCGAGGCCATCCACCGCCTCCTGTGCGATTGGCGCGCGGCCACCAGCGGGAGGCCCGGGGGCGATCCCGCGCACGCAGCGCGCGCACACCACCACGGTCCGGGTGCAGACGCCCTGGTACGGGCGTCGGGCGCTGGCGACACTCGCGCCGAGCCCTGAAAGGAGCATGCGATGTGCCGCTGGATGGCGTGGTTCGGACAGCCCGTGCTGATCGAGGAGCTGGTGTTCAACACGCAGCACGGGATCGTCGACCAGAGTCTGCACGCGCGAATGGGCGCCGAGCCGACGAACGGCGACGGGTTCGGCCTGGGCTGGTACGGCGGCGGCGACGGACCCGGCCTGTATCGCAACATCGCGCCGGCATGGTCCGACGAGAACCTGCGCGAGCTCGCCGCGCATGTCGAGTCTCCGCTGTTCTTCGCTCATGTGCGCGCGGCCATCGGCTCGCCCGTGCAGCAGACCAACTGCCACCCATTCCGTCGTGGCCGCTGGCTGTTCGTGCACAACGGCTACATCGGCGACTTCCGCGCGTTGCGGCGCGACCTGATGCTCCGCATCAGCCCCGAGCGCTTCAGCCACGTGGAGGGCTCGACGGACACCGAGGTCGCGTTCCACCTCGCGATCACCTTCGGGTTCGAGGAGGATCCGATCCGGGCGCTCGAGCTGACCGTCGGGTTCATCGAGGAGACGGCGCGCCGGCGCGGCCTTCCGCCCCTGGTGCAGGCCACCTTCGGCGCGTCGGACGGCGAGACGCTCTGGGCCGTGCGATACGCCACCGAAGGCACCGCGCGATCGCTCTTCGCCTCGGCCGACGTCGACGCCGTGCAGCGCCTGCATCCCGACAACCCGCGCCTCCAGCGCCTCGGCACCGACGACCGGCTCATCGTCTCCGAGCCGGTCTCCGACCTGCCGGGCCTCTGGGACGAGATCCCCGAGGGGACCGCGGTCACGGTACGCAGGGGCGGCGTGCTCGAGCAGCGGCCCTTCGTGCCGCAGGGGTCCCGGGCGCCCGACGGCGACCGACGGCTCGCATCGGTCCTCGATGCCTGAACGGGCATCCTGGGCACGGTGGAGTGCGACGGCCACCGACCGTCCGTGGACCGTCGGCGTCGAGGAGGAGCTGATGCTGCTCGACGCCCGGACGCTGTCGGTGGCCAATCGCATTGACGACGTGCTCGCGGCCGTCCCCGTCGAGCTGGCCGCGCACGCGTCGGCCGAGACCCACGCCTGTGTCGTCGAGCTCAAGACCGCCGCGCACGCCACGGTCGCGGACCTCGCAGCGGAGCTCGGCGCACTGCGCCCGGCGCTCGACGGCGTCCTGCGCGACCAGCTCGGGCTGCGCGGCGCCGCGGCCGGCACGCATCCGCTGGCGATCCGCTCCGCGGTCGCCGTGACGGCGGACCCGCGCCACCGGGAGATCGCGGCGACGATGGCTGCCCTGGCTCGGCGCGAGCCCACGATGGCGCTGCACGTCCACGTGGCGGTACCCGACGGCGCCACGGCGGTGCGCGCGCTCGACGGCCTGCGGGACGACCTGTCGCTGCTGCTGGCGCTGTCGGCGAACTCCCCGTTCTGGCGCGGGAGCGACTCGGGGTTCGCCTCGATGCGCACGCCGATCTTCTCGATGTTCCCGCGCGTCGGCATCCCCCGGCACTTCGGCAGCTATGCGCGGTACGTGGGGGCGATCGACCGGATGGTGTGCTCGGTCGCCATCCCCGATCCCAGCTTCCTCTGGTGGGACGCACGTCTGCAGCCGCGAATCGGCACCGTCGAGGTCCGGATCATGGACGCCCAGTCGCGCCTGGCGGATGTCGCGGCGCTGGCCGCATTGGTGCAGTGCCTCGTGCGCTGGCGGGCTGACCTTCCGCGTCGGAGAGCGACGAAGCCTGAAGTGCTCGCCGAGAACCGCTTCCTGGCGGCACGCGATGGCATGCGCGCCGCGTTCATCGACGGGCCTGGCGGTCGTCGCCTGGCGTGCGACGCGCTGATGCAGCGGCTGGAGAGCTGCCGACCGTACGCCGCGGCGCTCGGCTGCCGGGCCGAGCTTGCAGCCGTCGCGGCGCTTGCCGCCGATCCCGGCGACGTACGCCAGCGGCGGATCGCCGCGCGCGAAGGCCTCGATGGGCTGACCGCGCGGCTCGTCGACGACTTCCTTCCCGCACGCCGCGCAGCCGCCGCCTGACCGGCGAGCACCACCCGGATCGGGGTGCCCGTGTCCTTGCGGGCCCAGGCGCGCGCGTGCGACCGTCGTCGGCGTCGTGCCGTCGCTCGGGACCGTTGTCGACCCCTTCCGGCTGTTCCCACGGGTGACCGTGGCCGTGCTCGAGCGCGCGCTCGCGTCGCGGTTGGCCGCCGATGCGCTCGACGTCCTCCTTCGCAGTGCTCTGGCCGAGCGCGCGGTGCGCATCGTCGTCGAAGGCCCGCTCGCAGAGGCTGCCGCGCGCGCCGCCATCCGGACCGGGCTCGTCGAGCGCGTTGCCGGCGAGCTGCTCGAGAGCGGCGCGGTCGAGACGATGGTCGATCGCGCGCTCGCCACCCCGTTGCCCCAACGCGTGGCGGATCGTCTGCTCGTCGCTGGCGTGGCCGAGCAGATGGCTGACCGGGTGCTTGCAGGCCCGGAGCTCGACCGGGCGCTCGAGCGGGCGCTCGCCAGCCCGCGGATGGCCGAGCTCGCAGACAGCCTGCTCAACAACGACGGCATGGAGGCGCTCGTCGCCCAGCTGCTCGACAGTCGGCTGGTCGACTCCAGCGTCGCCCGCGTCCTCGCCAGCGAGGAGCTGTGGATCGTCGTCGACGAGATCGCGCGCAGCCCTGCGGTGACCGAGGCGATCGCCCACCAGGGCGCAGGATTCGCCGATCAGGTCGTCGACGAGGTCGGGCAGCGCTCGCGGAGGGCGGACGCGCGCCTCGAGCGCGTCGCCCGCAAGATGCTCCGCCGCCCGCCCGCGCCTGCGGGGCCGCCGTGAGCATCACCGCCCTCCGGCTACGCAAGCGGGCACCGGCGAGCGCAGCCGCGGCACGCGACGACGTGGTGGACGCGGCGCCTTCACAGCAGTACGTCGGCCTCGTGACCCGCGCCATCGCGTTTGCGCTGGACGCTGCGCTGATCAACGCGATCGCGATCCTGACGACCGCGGTGGTGACGCTCACCTTCTCGGTCGTGACGGTCCCGCAGGACGTGCGCACCGCCGCGGTGGCGATAGGCGGCGCGGCCTATCTGCTGTGGTCGGTCGGGTACTTCGTGGTCTTCTGGGCAGCGACGGGCCAAACGCCGGGGAGCCGCGCCCTGCACATCCGCGTCCGCGCGGCATCCGGGGGACGGTTGCCCCCCCGGCGCGCGCTCGTGCGGTTCGTGGGGCTCACGCTCGCCGCGCTTCCGCTCTTCGCCGGCTTCCTGCTCATCCTCATCGACGACCGCCGGCGCGGGCTGCACGACGTGCTCGCGCGGACGGTGGTGGTCGAGGCCGAGGACGAATGACCGATCGGGTGACCTGGGTCGGGCACGCCACGGTCCTCGTCGAGCTCGACGAGGCTGCCGTGCTCACCGATCCGGTGCTGCGCCAGAGGGTCGCGCACCTGCGCCGGCGCACGCCCGCGCCGCGCGCGCCGCCGCGTCTGGACGCCGTGCTGATCTCCCACCTGCACCGCGACCACCTCGACCTGCCCTCCCTGAAGCTGCTCGATCCCTCGACGCCCCTCGTCGTTCCACGCGGCAGCGGCCGCCTCGTGCGCCGCGGTGGGCGCGACGTCATCGAGCTCTCGCCGGGCGAGGCGCTGGACCTGGCCGACGTCCGGATCCGCGCCGTACCTGCGGTCCACGACGGGCGCCGGTCGCTGCTCAGCCGGCAGGCCGAAGCGCTCGGCTACGTCATCGAGGCGCAGCGGCGCGTCTACTTCGCCGGCGACACCGCGCGCTTCGACGAGATGGTCGAGTTGGTCGATCTCGACACGGCGCTGCTGCCGATCTGTGGATGGGGTCCACGCCTCGGGCCCGGCCACATGGATCCGGAACAGGCGGCAGCGGCGGTCGCGCTCATGCGACCACGCGTCGTCGTTCCGATCCACTGGGGCACGTTCGCGCCGATCCGGCTTGCCGGCCACGGCGCGCACCTTGAGAGCGATCCGGCGCGCGTCTTCGCCGCTCGCGTGGGCGAGGCCGCTCCGGGCGTCGTCGTCCGAGTGCTGGCGCCCGGTGAGAGCATGGCACTGGCCGACGCGTGACCACCACCCGGCGCCGCCTGTGTGCACCCTTGCCGCGGCGTCGGGCACCGACGAACGTGCCGCCATGAGATCTTCGACGACCCGCCGTCGATCCAAGCGCAGACGCGTCCGCACGAGGTTCGAAAGCCGCGTGCTGGACATGCGCACCGCGCGCCGCCTGGGCAGGCTCCTCTGGCGCCCGGTGCTCAGCGAGATGTGGTCGGCGCACGGCCGCGCGCGGCGGCTTGGGCACCGCTGAAACCGACGGTGTCAGGCGGGCAGGCTGGACAATGCCGCCGCGACGGCGAAGCCGAGCACCGTCACCAGGCCCGCCACGCGGCCGGCCTTGTCCCTGGCGTCCGGGATCATGGAGTCGGTGAGCATGACCAGCAGTGCGCCGGCCGCGAATCCGTCGATCGCCGCTTGGAGATTGCCGCCGGTCGCGTCCGCGATGACATAACCCGCGACGCTCGCCAGAGTGCAAACGACCGCCACGGCGGCCCAGAGCCGCCAGATTCGCGCGGGGTTGGTGCCGCCGGCGCGCATCTCCGTGGCCGAGCCCATCGCCTCGGGGAGGTTCGAGACGAAGATCGCGGCGAGCAGCCCGATGCTCACCCCTTCCCCTCCGGCGATGCTGATGCCCAGCACGGCCTGTTCTGGGATGCCGTCGAGGAACGCTCCGAGGGCGAGCGCGGTGCCACCGCCCGAGCTGCGGCGCTCCACTGCCCGGTCGGCACCGAAGTACACCAGTGCGCCCGCGGCGAGACCGAGGCCGACCCATCCCGGCGCCCCCACGCCCTGGCCTTCCTCGACGAGCTCGAAGCTCACCGCGCTGATCAGGGCGCCCGCGCCAAAGGCCAGGACGATGCCGACCTGCCGGTCGGGCCAGCCGCGCTCGAGCCCAAGCAGCGCGCCGATGACGAGCGACGAGGCCGACACCGCGCCCCAGGCCAGCGCGGCGGCCATCAGATCACGACTGCCGCGGGCGCGCTCCTACGAGCGTTCGCCGGAGCCCATCTCGCTTGGCCGGCGGCCTCATGCATCTCCCGCATGATCGCGTGGACGTCCGTCGGGTCACGGCGACGTGGTCGAGGCGATGCTGCGCGAGCGCGATGCGATCCAAGTGGCGTGGATCGGCTGATCGACGCGGAGGACCAGCCAACTTCGGGACCCCCGGCGCGTTTTGGGAAGGGAGCGGGTACGTTTTGACGCGCCGCAAACCCGGGAAGTTCGTGCCAGTTGGGCGGAGCTCAGAGCGGAGGCCGCCGAGCCGTGGGTCCCTCCTAGAGGAGGACGTTGCATGTTGTCTGAGCGTGAACGGCGTGGCGAGGCGCGCGCTGCCGATGAGGCCCCTGTTTCGGTGCTCGTGGTCGACGATCAGCGGGTGTTCCGCGACGTCATGCGTGATGTCCTGCTCGCCACGCCCGGGATGACACTCGTCGGTGAGGCGGCGTCCGGTGAGGCGGCCGTCGATGCGGTGGAGGAGCTCTCGCCTCGGATGGTGATCATGGACAAGCGCATGCCCGGCATCGGCGGCATCGAGGCCGCCCGGCTGATCCGCGCCCGCCGCCCGGAGATCTTGGTGGTGCTCGTCTCGGTGGAGGTTCCCGACCCCGAGGTGCTGGAGGAGGGCGGGGCTGTCGCGTTCATGCACAAGTGCGAGCTCTCGCCGCGCGCCTTGGCGGAAGCTTGGCGGACCTACGGTGCGTGATGGCGCAGCTCATCAACAGAGCAGCACGTCGCTCGTCGAACCCGCGTCGGAGCGTCGCGTGCCCCTGCCGTGTTGAGTGCCTCGCCAAGGCCATGCTTGATGTGGATGAGGTCCGCGAGGCGAAGGGCTTGAGGTAGGCAGTCGCCGCGCGTTCGGCGTCGCG
>DASVFT010000012.1:0-14060 GCA_036379935.1 Solirubrobacteraceae bacterium
CGCTCGGCGAGAAGGCGGGGACGCGGGGGACCGACCTGATCTACCTCTGCGATCCAACCGGTCATGGTGACCGGTTGCCCCTCGACCAACCGGTCATGGTGACCGGATCAACCGGTCATGGTGACCGTGCAATACCGTCCCTCTACCCGTCCCTCTATGAAGGCTCGGCTCCTCCGGAGCCTTCGCCTGGCGCTGGCGCGCCGATGAGCACCTCCGACGATGTCCCCGAGCCGCCCGCGGTCGACCTTCCCGGGGACGCGAGGGAGGAGGAGACGAGCGCGTACGTTCTCGCCGACGACCTCGCGGCCGACGACGACTCGGGCGGCCGGGCGCGGCGACGTCGCGGCCGGAAGGAATGTACGTGCTGCAGCGAGGTGAAGCTGTGCCGATGGAGCCCGGACGGGCTCGGTTCGGGCTGGTGGTGCGACCGCTGTATCGCGGAGGTCGAGGAGGAGCTACAAGCGCGCGCGGTCGCGGTCGAACGCGTCGCCGCGGATCCAGCCGATGAAGTCGACGAGGACCATGAAGCAGGTCGGGCAGAGCCGGAGGGCGCGATGGACGCGGCCGAGGTTCCCGCAGGGGCAGCGGCCGACGTTCGAGGCGGAGATGTGATGCGAGGGGACGGTGGTGGCGGGTCGCTCGGGCATGGGGGCGACTATAAGCCGGGGTTCGGACCGGACGAGGACGACGGCATCCCGTTCTGAGCGTCGGCCGGGCGGGCTATCTTGGCGTCCCCGCTGCCCCCGCCACGAATGCCGCTCAGGAACGGTACGCACGCCATCGTCGTCAGGACCGCCGCCGACGCCGGTCTTCAGGATCATCGCCGTCTCTACGAGCTGAACGCGAACCACGGGCCGACGCTGCTGCTCCGGGATCTCGTCCGGGTCGGGCTCGACCTCGACGCGGTGCGCCCGGCCGCGGCGCTCGTTCATGCGCTCGACGAGATCGTCCGCGAGGAGCAGGAGCGCGGCCGGGACGTCGTCGTCGACGGCGTTGTTCATCGGACGTGCCGTCTCTGCGGGGTGACGCTGCCGCTGACGGCGGAGCACTTCTATACGCGGCCGGGTCGCCGGAGCCCCGAGTCGCGCTGCCAGGTCTGTCGGCGCCGCCAGAACGTCGAGCGTCAGCGGGCGCGGAAGGCGCGGCGCTCTCGTCGTCCGCGGGCTCGCGCGGCCTGAGCGCGATACCTGACGCTAGAGCCAGGTATAGGTCCAGAAGTCGATGAGCACGACGTGCCCCCGCAGCGCCCTGAGACTGAGAGGACGGCCGCCGGGCGTGTTGAACCAGCGCTGCGTGCCCGTGAACTCGGGGGCGGCCCCCAGCCGCGGGAGCGGCGCCGCGCCGGCGCCGCGGCCGGCGCTGGCGGTGGTCGTCACCGCGAAGCGCGAGCGCCCGCGCAGGTCGTCGAGGCGGCTGGCCACGGCGTGCGAGGTCTCCAGGCCGTGCGTCGGGTTGACGAGCCCAGCGGGCAGGTGATCGGCGATCGCCGACTGGAAGCGGACGTCGAGGTTGGTGGCCATCGCCACGCCGGTGAGGATGAGCACGGCCGCCAGCGCGCGCTGCAGACCGGGACCGCGCCCGGCGGC
This sequence comes from Solirubrobacteraceae bacterium, assembly GCA_036379935.1. GTDB lineage: Bacteria > Actinomycetota > Thermoleophilia > Solirubrobacterales > Solirubrobacteraceae > JAOPZW01. Next base: position 1,587 of record DASVFT010000012.1, read on the forward strand.
GCGCAGCCGTCCCGCGACGGCGCGTCCGCCCAGCGAGAGCGCGAGCAGCACGAGCGCCGAGCCCGCGGCGAAGGCGAGGCCGACCGGCACGGTGCGCGACGAGGCGGCCCCGACGGCGATAACGGCGGCCAGGATGGGGCCGGCGCACGGCGCGTAGACGAAGCCCAGCGCCGCTCCCACCAGCAGGCCGGACCCGAACCCGTCGCCGCGCTCGCGCGGCCCCAGCCGCGCGAGCCGCGCCAGCGGCGCCTCCAGCCGTGCCGCCAGCGGGGGCAGGGCCATGACGATGCCGAAGGCGAGCAGGACGACGACGGCCAGCGTCCGCGTCACGCCGGGCCCGAGGCCGACGCCATCGATGACGGTGGCCAGGCCGACGATCGTGACCGTAAAGGTGAGCGCCAGCCCGAGAGCGATGCCGACGGGACGGCGCCGCCCGCCTGTCGCACCCGCGCTCAGGAGCGCCGGCAGCACCGGCAGCACGCACGGGCTCAGCGCGGTGCCCGCTCCGGCGAGCAGCGCGAAGGCGACGAGCACGAGCACGTCCGGCAGTCTTGCGCGCCGCGCGCGGCGTTACGCCGCTCGGGCACTACAGTCCGCGCCATGGCCGAGGCGCCCGAGAGCGAGCGGTCCGCGGAGGGCCAGCGACAGCAATCGCTCCAGTCCCTGGAGCGCGGCATGGCCGTCATCCAGGTCTTCTCGCGCGAGCGTCCGGCGCTGACGCTCAGCGAGGTCGCGCAGCTCACCGGCCTCACGCGCGCCACCGCGCGGCGGATCCTCCTCACGCTCGAGAAGCTCGGTCATGTGCGCTCGGACGGGCGCCTGTTCTCGCCGACCCCGAGGCTGCTGACCTTGGGCTGGGCCTACCTGTCGTCGCTGGACTTCTCCGAGCTCGCCCTGCCGCTCATGGAGGAGCTGGTCGAGGAGACGCACGAGTCGTGCTCGGCCGCGACGCTCGACCTCCCCGACGTGGTGTACGTCGCGCGCGTGCCCACGCGGCGCATCATGTCGATCACGCTGAACGTGGGCAGCCGGCTGCCCGCCCACTGCACGTCGATGGGCCGCGTCCTGCTCGCGGCGCTGCCGCCCGACGAGCTCGACGCCTACCTGTCCGAGGCCACGCTCGAGCAATGGACGCCGCGGACGATCGACGACCCCGATCGCCTGCGGAAGAGCGTCGAGGAGACGCGCCAGCGCGGCTGGGCGCTCGTCGACCAGGAGCTCGAGATCGGCCTGCGCTCGGTCGCTGCCCCCATCCGCCGCGGGGCCGAGACCATCGCCGCGCTGAACGTCTCCTCGTCGGTGCCGCGCGTGTCGCTGGATGATCTGCGTCGGCGGATCCTGCCGCCGCTCGTGGCCACGGCCACGGCGATCTCCGACGCGCTGACGCAGCAGGGACGAGCACAGGACCGGCGCGCAAGCTGAGTGGTAGTGTGCGTTGAGCGCACGTGTGTGCGCAAGACGAACATGACCACGCCATGAGCAGCGAAGCCTTCCTCGTCGGCGGCGTGCGCACGCCGTTCGGGCGCTACCGCGGCGCGCTGGCCGACGCCCGTCCCGACGACCTGGCCGCGCTCGTGGTCCGCGTCGCGCTGGAGCGGGCGAACGTCGCCCCCGACGCCGTCGACGAGGTCATCCTCGGGGCCGCCAACCAGGCGGGCGAGGACAACCGCAACGTCGGTCGCATGGCCGTGCTCCTCGCCGGCCTGCCCGACCACGTCCCCGGCTACACCGTCAACCGCCTGTGCGCCTCGAGCCTGCAGGCGGTCGCCTCGGCCGCCCAGCAGGTGCGCGCCGGCGAGGCCGACGTGGTCGTCGCCGGCGGGGTGGAGTCGATGACCCGCGCGCCGATGGTCCTGCCCAAGAGCCCGAGGCCCTGGGCGGCGGCCGCCGACGTGGCCGACACCACCCTGGGCTGGCGCCTCGTCAACCCGAAGATGCAGGAGGCCGACGGCGGCGAGGCGACGATCAGCCTGGGCGAGACGGCCGAGAAGGTGGCCGTGCTCGACGGGATCAGCCGCGCCGAGTCCGACGCCTTCGGCCTGCGCTCGCAGCAGCTGACGGAGGCGGCGCGCCCGCGACTGGCCGAGGACCTCGTGCCCGTCGACGCGCCCAAGGGCCAGGTGACCGCCGACGAGGTCCCGCGGCCCGACAGCACCGCCGAGGCGCTGGCCAAGCTCAAGCCTGCCTTCCGCGACGACGGCGTGGTCACGGCCGGAAGCGCGTCGCCGCTGTCCGACGGCGCCGGCGCCATCGTCGTGGCCAGCGCCGAGGCCGTCGAGCGCCAGGGCCTGACGCCCCGCGCGCGGATCGTCGCCGCCGCCTCGGCCGGCGTGCCGCCCAGCATCATGGGGCTGGGGCCGGTGCCCTCGACCGAGAAGGTGCTCGCGCGCTCGGGCTGGGAGGTGTCCGACCTCGAGGCGGTCGAGATCAACGAGGCGTTCGCCACGCAGGTCATCGCCAGCATCCGTCGCCTGGGCCTCGATCCCGAGACCGTGAACGGCTACGGCGGCGCGATCGCCCTGGGCCACCCGCTCGGGGCCTCGGGCGTGCGGCTCGTCATCAGCCTGCTGCGCCGGCTCGAGGACGCCGGCGCGCGCCGTGGCCTGGCCACCTTGTGCGTCGGCGTCGGCCAGGGCATGGCGCTCACCGTGGAGCGGGTGTGAGCATGGCCGACGCCGCCAAGATCCAGCCCCTGCCCGACGCGGTGGCCGCCCTGGTCAAGGACGGCGCCTTCGTGGCGCTCGAGGGATTCACGCACCTCATCCCGTTCGCGGCCGGGCACGAGGTGCTGCGCCAGGGGCGCCAGGACCTCACGGTGGTGCGCCTCACGCCCGACCTGCTCTTCGACCAGTTCATCGGCCTGGGCCGCGTGGAGCGCGTGATCTTCTCCTATGGCGGCAACCCGGGCGTCGGCTCGCTGCATCGCTTCCGCGACGCCATCGAGCACGGCTGGCCGCGCCCGATCGCGCTGGTCGAGCACTCGCACGCGGGGTTGAGCAACGCCTACGTGGCCGGCGCGTCGCACCTGCCGTTCGGCGTCCTGCGCGGCTACGCCGGCACCGACCTGCCGGAGCACAGCGAGGACATCGCGTTCGTCGACTGCCCGTTCACCGGCCAGAGGCTCAGCGCCGTGCGCGCCATCAACCCCGACGTCGCGATCATCCATGCCCAGCAGGCCGACCGGCGCGGCAACGTCCAGCTGTGGGGGCTCACGGGCGTGCAGAAGGAAGCGGTGCTGGCGGCGAGGCACGCGATCGTGACGGTCGAGGAGATCGTCGACGAGCTCGTCGCGCGCCCGCGCGCCATCGTCCTGCCCGCCTGGGTGCTCGACGCCGTCTGTCACGTCCCCAACGGGGCGTGGCCCTCCTACGCGGCGGACTTCTCCGTGCGCGACAACGCGTTCTACGAGGCCTGGGACCCGATCTCGCGCGACCGCGACCGGTTCACGCGGTGGATGGAGGAGAACGTGCTCGACGCCACCGCGCCGCTCGGCCCGGAGGCGCTGACGCGATGAACGACCTCGAGCCCACGCCCGACGAGGTGATGACGATCGCCGCCGCGCGCCAGCTGCGCGACGGCGAGGTCGTCCTCGTCGGCGTCGGCCCCCCCAACGCCGCCGCCAACCTCGCTCGCCGCCTCGACGCTCCGAACTGCGTGCTGGTCTACGAGTCGGGCGCGATCGGCGCGCGGCCGCAGCGCCTGCCGCTCTCGATCGGCGACGACGACCTCGCCGCCGCGGCGCAGGAGCTCGTCTCCGTGCCGGAGATGTTCAACTACTGGATCGGCGGCGGGCGCATCGACGTGGGCTTCCTGGGCGCCTCCCAGATCGATCGCGCCGGCAACATCAACACGACGGTCATCGGCGGCTACGAGCAGCCCAAGGTGCGCCTGCCGGGCGCCGGCGGCGCGCCGGAGATCGCGGCCTCGGCCGGGCGCGTCATCGTGCTGCTGCGCCACTCGCCGCGCTCGTTCGTGCCCGAGGTCGACTTCGTGACCTCGGTCGGCCGTGAGCTCGACGGCAACGGCCACGGCTCGGTCGTCATCACCGACCTCGGCGTCCTGCGCCCCTCGCCCGAGGACGGCGAGCTCGAGCTCGTCGCCGTGCACCCCGGCGTCGACGTCGACCAGGTCCGCGAGGCCACCGGCTGGCCGCTCCGCCTGCGCGACCCGATCGAGACCACCGAGCCGGTCACCGACCGCGAGCTCTCCGCCCTGCGCGCCCTGCGCAGCTCCGCGCGCGACTAGAGCACGCCGCGGATCTCGGTCTCGAACGTCGCCACGTGCTCGGCGGCGAGGGCGCCGGCGCGGTCGGGCTGGCCGTCGCGGATGGCGAAGAGCAGCGCGCGGTGCTCGTGCACGCGATCGAAGAGGTGCGGCAGGCGGTCGAGGACGAGGTACCAGATCCGCAGCGAGAGGTTCAGGTAGCGCTCGAGCGTGTCCTGCAGGTAGGGGTTGCCGGCCCACGCGTAGATCGAGCGGTGCACGCGGGCGTCGAGGCGCATGAGGGTGTCGGCGTCGGCGCTGCCCTCGCGCTCGTCGATCTCGGCCACGAGCGCCGCGAGGTCGTCGCGCTGGGCCGGGGTCAGGCGCTCGGCGGCGCGGCGCGCCGCGTGCGCCTCGAGCTGGACGCGAACATCGGAGATGGCCGCCAGATCGGTGATGTTGATCTCCGAGGCGAACGTGCCGCGGCGCGGGAAGACGGTGACGAGGCGCTCGAGCGCGAGCCGCTTGATCGCCTCGCGCACCGGCGTGCGGCCCATCTCGAGCTCGCGCCCCAGCGCGTCCTCGTTGATCGGGGCGCCGGGCGCGATCGCGAGCATGACGATGCGGTCGCGCAGCTCGGCGTACGCGCGGTCGGCCAGCAGCTCCCCCGAGCGCGCACGCACCTCGACGACCTCGCCGTCGCCGCCGTGCACGCTCATCGCTCACCGCCCGCGGCCACCGATGCACCCGCCGGCGTGTCGCCGCCCCCACCCGGCGGCGCGTCGCCGCCCGCACCCGCCGGCGCGTGCCGGTAGAAGCCCGCCTCCGACGGCGGCTCGGGCGTCCCCCCAAGGATCAGGTCGGCCGCCTTCTCGGCGATCATCATCGTCGGCGCATAGATGTTGGCGTTGGTCACGTGGGGCATGACCGAGGCGTCGACCACGCGCACGCCCTCCAGCCCGTGGACGCGCATCGAGGCCGGATCGACCACCGCGCCCTCGCCCACGCCCATGCGACACGTGCACGAGGGATGCAGGGCGGTCTCGGCGTCGCGCGCGACCCAGTCGAGGATCTCCTCGTCGCTGGAGACGCCGGGTCCCGGCGACAGCTCGCCACCGTTGAACTCGTCGAACGCCGGCTGCGTCAGGATGCGCCGCGCGCAGCGCACGGCCTCGACCCATTCGCGCCGATCCTGCTCCGTCGACAGGTAGTTGAAGCGCAGCGCCGGATGCGTCCGCGGGTCGGTCGAGGTGATCCTCACGCTGCCGCGCACGTCGGAGTTCATCGGTCCGATGTGGACCTGGTAACCGTGATCGCCGGCCGGCGACGATCCGTCGTAGCGGACGGCCAGCGGCAGGAAGTGGAACATCAGGTTGGGGTAGGCGACGTCGTCGTTGGAGCGCGCGAAGCCGCCGGCCTCGAAGTGGTTGGTGGCGCCCGGGCCGGTCCGCCGAAGCAGCCAGCGCGCGCCCACGCCCGGCCGGTTGCGCCAGCGCAGCGCCGGCTGGACCGACACGGGCTTGGTGCACGCGTACTGGACGTAAACCTCGAGGTGGTCCTGGAGGTTCTCGCCGACGGCCGGGAGGTCGGCGACGACGCCGATGTCCAGCTCCGAGAGCGTCCGCGCGTCGCCCACCCCGGAGAGCTGCAGGAGCTGCGGCGAGTTGATCGCTCCTCCGCTGAGGATGACCTCGCCGGCGCGCACCTCCTCGCGCCGCCCGCGGTGCAGCGCCTCCACGCCCACCGCGCGCCGCCCCTCGAAGAGGACCCGGCTGGCCAGCCGGTCGCAGCGCACCTCGAGGTTCGGCCGCCCCATCACCGGGTGCAGGTAGGCCCGGGCCGCGCTGAGCCGGCGCCCGCGGTGGATGTTGCGATCGAAACGCGCGAAGCCCTCCTGGCGGTAGCCGTTGACGTCGTCGGTCAGCGGGAAGCCGGCCTGCTGCACGGCGGCGAAGAAGGCGTCGAACAGCGGACCCTGGGCGGGCCCGCGCTCCAGCACGAGCGGGCCCGAGCCCCCGCGCCACTCGTCGGCGCCGGCCAGGCACGTCTCCATGCGCTTGAAGTAGGGCAGGCAGTGCGCGTAGTCCCAGCTCTCCATGCCGGGCTCGCGCGCCCACTTCTCGTAGTCCAGCGGGTTGCCGCGCTGGAAGATCATCCCGTTGATCGAGCTCGACCCGCCCAGGACCTTCCCGCGCGCGTGGTACACGCGGCGCCCGTCCATGAAGGGCTCGGGCTCGGACTCGTAGCGCCAGTCGTAGAACCGGTTGCCGATCGGGAACGGCAGAGCGGCCGGCATGTGGATGAAGACGTCGAAGCGCCAGTCCGGTCGCCCGGCCTCGAGCACGAGGACGCGCGTCGCGGGGTCGGCGCTGAGGCGATTGGCCAGCGCGCAGCCCGCCGAGCCGCCGCCGACGATCACGAAGTCGTAGGTCCCAGCGACGGCCCGGCGGCGCATCTCCCCCTCCTCGGCAACTGGCCTGAAGACAGATATATTACGCCCGATGGGCCAGCGCGCGGACGCGATCATCATCGGCGCCGGCGTGATCGGCGCCGCCACTGCCTACGAGCTCGGCAAGCGCGGCTACCGAACGCTGAACATCGACAAGTTGCCCAGCGCGGGCTACGGGCCGACGAGCAACTCGTGCGCGATCGTGCGCGCGCACTACTCGTCGCACGAGGGCGTGGCGATGGCCTACGAGGGGTTCTCCTACTGGCAGGACTGGGAGCGCTACCTCGGCGTCGTCGACGACATGGGCACGTCGAAGTACATGCAATGCGGGACCGTGCTGCTCAAGAGCGCCACCGGCCACCACGAGAAGGTCCTCGCCCACTACCGCGACCTCGGCGTCGAATACGAGGAGTGGGACAACGCCACGCTCACCGAGAAGGTCCCCGTCTACAGCACGGACGCCTTCTGGCCCCCCAAGCGCCCCGACGACCCGCGCTTCTGGGACGAGCCCGAGGCCGAGCTCGACGGCGCGATCTTCACCCCGGGGTCGGGCTACGTCAACGACCCCCAGCTCGCCACCCACAATCTCCAACGTGCGGCCGAGGCCAAGGGCGGTCAGTTCCTCTATCGCGCCACGGTCGGCGAGATCCGCCGCGCCAACGGCCGCGTCGCCGGCGTGACCCTGACCGACGGCACCGAGATCGACGCTCCCATCGTGATCAACGTCGCCGGCCCCCACTCGTTCGTCATCAACCGCATGGCCGGCGTCGAGGACGAGATGAACGTGAAGACGCGCGCGCTGCGCCACGAGGTCCACCACGTGCCCGCGCCGCCGGACTTCGACTTCGAGCACCACGGCTACCACACCTCCGACGGGGACACCGGCATCTACTTCCGGCCCGAGAGCGGCAACAACATCCTCATCGGCTCCGAGGACCCCGACTGCGATCCGAAGGTGTGGGTCGATGAGCCCGACACCTTCGACCGCCACGTGACCGAGCAGCAATGGGAGGCCCAGGTCTACCGGCTGGCGCGGCGCATGCCCTCGCTGCGCATCCCCACCGAGCGCAAGGGCGTCGTCGACCTCTACGACGTCTCCGACGACTGGATCCCGATCTACGACCGCTCCGCCCTCGACGGCTTCTACATGGCCATCGGCACCAGCGGCAACCAGTTCAAGAACGCGCCCGTCGTCGGCCACCTCATGGCCGAGCTCATCGACCGCGTCGAGCACGGCCACGACCACGACCAGGACCCCGTCCAGGTCCGCTGCGCCTACAACACCGACGTCGTCCTCGACGCCGGCTTCTACTCGCGCCTGCGCGAGATCAACCCCAACTCGAGCTTCTCGGTCAACGGCTGAACCGGCTCGGACGTGGTGGTCAGGCGGGGCCGGGTCACTCGTTCCCCGGACACTTCGTCGATCGTCCGGATGAACGAGCGCCCGGCCCCGCCTGGTCGCATCGCAATCGGTGCGCGCGACGCGTTGCCTGCCGAGCGTCGCCGCCGCGGCTCGGCACCCTCACCGCTCGCGGTGCCCGACAAGAAGCTCAATCGCCGCCGCCAGCGATGCCCCCAGGCCCCGGTCGATGGCCGCAGATGCTCGGCCATCGACGCCCCCAGCTCGCGATGGGCGAACAGGCGTAACCCGGCCGGCTCCACCGGTCATCGCCTGTTGCGGGCCTGTCCGCCTGAAAGCGGCTTGCAGGTGAACGGACCGGCCCCCGAGCGAGCACCGAGTCGCTCGCGCGCAGTGCACGAATCACGCGAAAGGAGGAGTGGCAACAACCGGGGCACGGGCGCTACGTCACCAGCACGCGGCTGCCTCCTCGAACCCGGTTGCGATCGCGGGGCTTCGCGACGTAAAGGTCAGACGACCGTACGTAAGCCGATCGGTCCAGAACGGGCCATCGAGCTTGATGGCAGGATCTCCCTCGATACTGAGGATCATCGCTCCCCGGTGGCTCGGGTCTGGCCCCCGGTGCGACGCGGTCTCGGCCTCATAGACCGCGACAAGCCGCCGTACGCCATCGACGACGCAGAGGCGCTGCGCCACCATGCGTGAGACGCCCCATTCGACATAGTTCGTGACCTGGACGGCCCCGTCGGTGTCGGGTTCGAAGACTAGGTAGCCATCAACCCGCTCGGGGCGCTCGGGGCCAGGTTCGACCCGGAGCATCATCGGACCGGTGACCACACCCTTCCACGTGCCGAGCAGGTCGCTCGCAACATCGGCCGCCAATCCGCCTCCGACGGTCGGCATCGCGGCGAGTCCCCGGTTCAGGCTCTCGGGCGGCTCGAGGCGGTCGAGATCTGCGCGCAGGCGTGAAAGAAGGGTCCATTCCCGGCTGACTGGCTCGCCCTCGGCGCGGCGCGCACGTCTGAACCAGTGGGTCTTGTCGTCCCTGTCCCGACGGTGCGGGTACAGAAGCCAGACCGCGTACTCTGCCCGGTCGAACGCTGTGGAATAGCCGACGGCCAAGTCTATGCGGCGGCCCTCGATCACCGGTTGCCGATCAATGGCGAGCAAGATGCGGATCGCCAGGAACTCGTGATCCGACAGGCTCTTAACGTTGCTGCGCTCAAGGTCCTCGAGCGCATCGCGGATAGCTACCGCCGGATTGGAGGGCTCTGCTGAGAGCCGGCGACGGACGGCCGGAAGCGCGAGAAGTGCCTCCGGCCGGCGAGCCCCGGCGTGAGCAATTCCCTCATCGTGATGGGTTAGGTCACGGAGGTCGTCGACCACAGGGTCAAGTCCGAATGACTCGGGCGTTCGCGGCATCGTCGAAATCTCGTCAATTCAGCGGATCTTCACAAGGGTAGAGCAGTGGGCACAGAGGCAACATCCACAGATAGGAGTGAGTCATGCATGATGTAGTGCCGGCCCGCCGCGGGCTCGTCCTCAACGACAGGCGCGCGGTCCGCCGCGATTTGTCACGCCTCGATGGCCATAGCCAGTTCGAGCTCGCTCGCGTCGAGCGGATGGCGGACCTTCAGGCCGCCCGCGTCGACGCTCTCGGGTACGTCGGTCAGCGTGCGCTGCAGGAGATGGCGCTGGTGTCGCAGTTCGAGCAGGAGCTGGCGGCCTTGGTGCCGGGCGCGTCAGGCCGGCTGCAGGCAATTGGTGATCTGACCGCGTTGGCGATGGCCGACGTGGTCAGCGAGACCGCGCGCCGCCTACGTCGATGACGTGGGTTGACGTGGTCATCGTGCTCGGGGCCCTTGCCACGCTCATCGCAACAGTTCTCGTCGTCGCGCTGCTAGTGGAACCGCCGGAAGACCATCGGCAAATCGTCGTGCGACCCAACCGGGAACTGCGTGATCTGACCCAATGGGCGCTCGCAACGATGCTTGATGAGGCGCGCCGCCATGCCGCCGACCGTCGGGCAGATTCTAAGGCGAGCCAAGCCGAGCGGCGAGCCTCGTAGACCGCCTCTATCTCCTGCGCACCGACATTCTGGGATCACCGAACGGCCCATACTCGGCACGTGCTTATGCTTCCTATCCGTTCTTGGGGCCATTCCAACCTCGAGATGCTGCGGCGCGTAGCCAGACTGACGCTCGCACGCGGAAGAGCAGTCTGGGGTGGGCACCCGTCGCACAGCGGTCGATTGCGCTCCACGGCTGGGCCAACACGTTCATGACGGCGCGTTCGCTGAACGGATGCCAAGCTCGCCGGAGCACTCCCGCAGTCGGCGCGCCAGCGAGCCATCACGCTCGTCGACCGCGCGAGCCAGGGCGATCCAGGTGGCTCGGAGTTCTTCGAGATCCGCGCCAGTCTCACGATGGTCGTTCCAGGCAGCACGTGCCACCGACCCTCTGGCTACAGCGTCCGCCGCGACTGCCTCCTGCTCGCTGCCCGAAAGTAGTTGTAACGCCTCTTGAGAGGCCACAAGGCCGTCCGCCGGCACATACTGCTCGATTCGGTGGACGGCCTCGTACGTCAAGCTGCGGAGTCGCTCGCTATGGCGAACGACTTGCGCTATGGCAAACGTAAATGCCGCATATGAAAAGCCGCAGTTCTTCGCATGGGCGTCGAAAAAGGCACGTAGCAGCTCCTTGCCACGGAACGCCTCAAGCTCTCGTTCCTCCATGAGAATCGTGTTTACGAGACCCTCCGCTGCAGCAAATTCATCGGCCAACTGGATACCGGCCAGTTCGTCGAAGCGAGCGTTCGCGTGGGCGCGTGCCCTGGCGACCGCGTCCGCGAGGTCGGAGGCAGAGACCGGATGAACACGAGCGCTGACGGGCCGCTGCAAGCTCGGAACTCGAAGTCTGATCTCGTCGTCGCGCCGTTCGTATGCAAGGCGCCGCAGTTCCCTCTCGACGTCTTCCGGACTGTTGATCTCAAGCTTCTCCCGATGAGGGCTCAGCACCCCCCAGATCGCAGCTGGATCGAGAAGAAGGTTCTCAACCATTGCCACGGGCCAGCTCACGACGTAGTCCGCGTCCTCGTTCGCACCTTGGTCCGCGTCGACAACAGCGAACACAGGCACGCCGGGCATGTCTTCGGCCATCGCGGCGCGCAGGTTCCGCGCGGAACGAGCAACTTCGGCACGACCACCCCCCGCCACCAGAACCCATCCCGTGGCGGCCGGTACGAGAAGCTCCACCAGTCGCTGATCCGAGATCGATCGACCCGAGGGACGCTCGCCTTCGATTAAGACTATCGGACGGCATCGCGTGAGCAGATGAGTAGAGCCCGTCAGCGCTCGCATCGCCTCGAGCCTTCCGGCCTGGTCGGTCACCCGTCTGAACTGATTGCCATCCGGGACTGCTGCAGCCGGCGCCATAAGGAAGAAATCGTCCCGCGCGTCAAGAATTGTTGGCGACTGCGTCGCCAAGATGAACTGCCCCTTGCCTTCGCTCGCAAGCTCTCCCAGGTAGTCGAGCAAGAGCACTTGGAGCGTTGGGTGCAGGTGAGTCTCAGGCTCGTCGATGATCATCGTTGGGATGGTCGCCGCATCAACCGTTCGTTCCGTAGACCGATCCGCCTCGTCCTCTACGAACGGCAGCATGAGTCCCACCACGGACTTTTCGCCTGAACTGAGATCATCGATCTCAACCACCGCATCAGACGGGCCGTCGATCCGACGAAACAAGACCTTGACGTTCGAGTCTTCGGTGACATCGACCCACTGAACCTCGAGATGAGGAAGAAGCGCTCTCACCAGGCGGCGAAGTGGTGCCAACAGGTCAGGCACATCGCCAGGGCTAAGCCGCTGCCCCTGTTGCTCCCAGGTCTCCCGAACAAGCCGCTGCTGTCGCAGCTCAAGTCGTGTGATTCCCGCCTTGACGAAGCTGAAGGACTCGTCGAGACCCCCAGGATCGCGAAGCTGTCCCGTCGAAACGTACTGAAGGCCCCTCGGCTGGTATTGCTGCCACCCAGGCACAGAGTCGAGTTGGAGGTAGGCACGGAAGCCGGATTGAAATTCAGACAAACTCGAGGTTGCCAGCTGAGACTTGCGCCATCCGCGATGCGGCCCGAGGTAGCTAACCGTTGTGCCGTCCTCGGCGAGCTGCGCTCTGTTGCGGTAAAGCTCGTATAGCAGCGTAGACTTGCCGGAGCCGTTCGGACCCGCGACGACTACTAGGTTCGGTAGCCCATGCGCCGACGCGAGCCGGAGGCCCCGTACCGGACCGATATTGAAATCGCGGAAGGCCATCTACGGGACGCTACAGAGTCAAGTCCCGGGACGTGGTGTAGGAACTGGGCTCTGCTCGTCGGTGATGAGGTCGGCGGCTCAGGCCGCGATGAGCTCTGTCACCTCCTCTGGTGTTTTGAGAGGGAGAGTCTTCTCGGACCGGGTCGCGTAGAGGAG